>JANXUU010000132.1 GCA_025356055.1 Sphingomonas sp.
TGACCGTGCCTTGGCCGATCGCGGGAGAGCCGGCGCCGAACACGCCGGCAATCTCGAGCGCGGCGGCATTCGACCAGGCGGTCTTGCCGTCGGCCTGACCCAGCGCATAGATTTGATTGTCCTGGCTGATTGCATAGACGGTGCCGTTGCCGACCGAGGGGGCGCCGCGCAACGGGCCGCCGGGGCGGACTTGCCATACCTTGCCGCCGTTGCCCGCGTCGAGCGCTGCAACGAAGCCGAGCCCGTTAGTGGCAAACACCCGGCCGCCGTCGACTGCGACTCCGCCGCCGAACAGTGAGGCCGCGCCGCGGGCGGCGGTACCAAACTGGGTCGCCCACAGCACCGCGCCGGTTTTCGCGTCGAACGCACGGACGGTCGAGGCGGTGTCGATGGTGAACAGCTTGCCGCCCGACACGACCGGGGCCGCGGCAAGACGCTTGCCGGTGGTGGCCCCGGCGCCGATCGAGACGTTGAATGCCTGACCGAGGTTCTTGCCGAGCGCGAGATGTCCGGGCGCCTTGCCCGGCGCGCCGCCGGGCTGGCTCCAGTCGACGTTCACCTGTGCCGCCGGGAGGGTCATGGGGATGGCGGCGGTGGCCGGGTCGACGGTGATGTCGAGCTCGGTCGAGAGGATCGAGATGCGGTCGCCCAGCACCGGGGTCTTGGGCTTGCCCTTGCGCAGCGTGCTGCAGCCAGCGAGCGCGAGGCCGAGCATCAGCGTCGTCGAGAGGGTACGGAAACGGGTCATGGCTAGGTCCTTGCGGGCGCGGCGGAATTATTGCGAAGCTTGTGGCAAGGCTGCGCTGGCATCGACGCCGAGCGAGCCGGCGATCTGCACCGCGCGGCCGCGGATCGAGTCGGGAACGGTCCTGTCGGCGGCGATCTTGGCGAACAGTCGGCCCGCCTCGTTGCGGCGGTTGGCCTTGAGCAGCGCGAGCGCGGTCATCTCGCCAGCGCTTCCGAACCATGGAGCGCCCGGTTTGGTCAGCGGCGCGAGGCGGTCGATCACGGCTTGCGGCGCGAGGCTGTCGAAATCGAGCGCGGTGAGGCGGATGGTGGCAAGATCGCGCCACGGCTGGGCGATGCCAGTGTCGGCGGCGAGGCCCTTGTAGAGGGCAATCGCCTTTGGCCGGTCATTCTGCTGAAGCGCGAGCGCGGCACCGGTCAGGCGGGCGGACACGGCGACGGCGTCACTGTTCGATTTCTCGAGCGGGACGAGTTGAGCGGGAACTGCGGCGGTCTTACCGTTACCGATATCCTCGATCGCCTGCGAGAGCTTCTCACCGTCAAGTGCCGCCTGCTTTGACTGGTGGTCGCGCCAGAAGAGCAGCGCGCCGATCGCGACCAGCAGGACGAGGACGCCAGCGACGGCCCACTTGCCATAGGTGCGGGCGGCATCGCGCAAATTGTCGCGCCGCAAATTCTCGTCGACTTCGCGGGCGAAGATCAGGCTTTCATCGGGGGCATTCGCCAAGGGACATCCTCAGTGGTCGCGCGGGGAACGCGAAAGCGCTTCCTTCCCCGCCGCGTGATGAATGGAAGCTGGCGAGGGTGCTTAGCGGGAGGGAGGGTGATTGGCAAAGGGGGACGGAAGTCAGGGCTTTGCCTTGTATATCTGCTCCTTGGTTGGGAATGCGCGCGACCTCACTTCGCCGGCATAGGTTGCGGCGGCGTCGGTGATTCGCGCCGCGAGGTCGTCGTAGCGCTTGACGAACCTTGGGGTGCGTTCGAACAGGCCCAGCATGTCTTCGGTGACGAGGACCTGTCCGTCGCAGCGCGCCGAAGCGCCGATGCCGATGACGGGGATGGGGATGGCGGCGGTGATGGCGTTGGCGATATCCTCGAGCACGCCTTCCGCCACCAGGCAGAAGGCGCCCGCGTCGGATACGGCTTTCGCATCGGCGAGGATGTGCGCGGCTTCGGCTTCGGAGCGGCCGCGGGCGCCGTAGCCGCCCAATTGGTTGACCGCCTGGGGGGTAAGGCCGACGTGGGCGATGACCGGGACGCCGCGTTTCGACAGGAACTCGATGGTCGGGGCGATCGCCTCGCCGCCTTCCAGCTTGACCGCCGCGCAGCCGCTTTCCTTCATGATGCGGGCAGCGCTCGCGAAGGCGATTTCGGGTGAGGCTTCGTAGCTGCCGAACGGCATGTCGACCGCGACCAGGGCGTGCCAGCTGCCGCGCACTACCGCCGCGCCGTGATTGCACATCATGTCGAGGGTGACGGGGACGGTCGAGGGGAGGCCGTAGATAATCTGGGCGAGGCTGTCGCCGACGAGCAGCATGTCGCAATGCGGGTCGAGCAATTGCGCCATTCGCATGGTGTAGGCGGTGAGCATCACGATCGGATCGGCGGTGGTGCCGCCGACCTTGCGCGCGCGGATGGCGGGGGCGGTGACACGCTTGCCGGGGACCGGGGTCGAGGTCGCGCGGCTGGTCCCGGTGTCCATGGTAAAGGTCGACATTGCGGCCTTGTAGCGCGGCGGCACGGGGGTCGGCCAGTCCCGGTGAGGGTTCGCTTCGCCGACAATCGCACGAATTAACCGATTGGACGGTCTAGGCCGTTGGGGCGGCGCGCTTCCCCCCCCTTGGCGCGCCGCAAACCCCGAATGAACCAAAAGGAATTTATTCATGACCAAGCGCATTATCGTGGCCGCTGCTGCCGCAGCCCTGCTGGCCGGCCCGGCGCTGGCCGCTCCGCCGGTCGCCAAGCCGGGCGCCGCCCCGGCGACGTCGGCGACCCCCGCTGTTCCGGCAACTCCGGCAAATCCCGCGATGGGCACCGCCGCGGTTCCGGCGACACCGGCCGTTCCGGCGACGCCAGCGACCAGCGCTGCGGCGAGCGACCTGACGACTCCGCCGGCCGACGCCGCGACGACCGTGGCTCCGACCAGCGATGTGTTGGCACCGGCGACCGGCAAGACCAAGAAAAAGAAACCGCGCGGTTAAGCTCGGGGCGGGGGTTGCGGCCCCCGCCCTTTTTTTGTGCCCCGCGCCAAACTGCGGCCCAGTCGCTGATGCCTAGCGTGCCGCTAGGACCTTTTTGATTTCGAGCATGCCTTGCGCGGCGCCCATTTCAGGGACGGTAGTCGCTTCGCCAATCTGATCCCATTCGGCGAGGATGCGGTCGGCGGCGGTTGCGGGGTCGTCGTTGCCGATGAAGATGCCTTCGCTCATCGTGATCGTGGCGCGTTCGACCCCGCTTGCGCCGGCGAGCAGGATGGCGCGGGTGGGGGCGTTTTCGGCGACGAGGGCGAGGAGCGCGGGGGAGACTCGCTCGGGGTCGAGCAGTTCGAGCGCTTGCGGCGGGAGCAGGCCTTCGGTCATCGCGGTGCGCGCGGTGGGGGCGAGGCAGTTGACGCGGATGTTGTTTTTCGCCCCCTCGATGCTGAGGGTCTGCATCAGGCCGACGAGCGCCATCTTGGCGGCGCCGTAATTGGACTGGCCGAAATTGCCGTAGAGCCCCGACGACGAGGTGGTCATGACGATGCGGCCGTAATTGTTGGCGCGCATGTGGTCCCATAGGGCGTGGGTGCACAGGTAGGCGCCGGTGAGGTGGACATCGATCACGTCGCGCCAGTCGGCCAGGGTCATTTTCGAGAAGCTCTTGTCGCGCAGGATGCCGGCGTTGTTGACGAGGATGTCGACCGTGCCGAAGTGAGCAATTGCCTCAGCAAGCATTGCAGAGACGGCGGCTTCGTCAGTGACCGAAGCGGGGAGGGCGAGCGCGGCGCCGCCGGCGGCGGTGATTTCGGCGGCGACCGCCTGGGCCTTGGCGAGCAATTGCGGGATGTCGTTGATGACGACATTGGCGCCCTGTTTCGCGAGAAGCAGCGCGTGGGCGCGGCCGAGGCCGGCACCGGCGCCGGTGATGATCGCGGTGCGGCCGCTGAGGTCGATGGGCATAGTGTGGTTCCGCCTGTGAGGGTGGCGGGCTTCATAGCGCAGTGCGTGCCTTCGTCTAGCAGGCCCCGCGCGCGAGCAGGACGGCGGGAACGGTCGCGGCGAGGATTCGCAGGTAGAGAGCAAGCGAGCGGCGGCGGGCGAACAGGCGGTCGCAGGCGAGGCGGCGGGAATAGCCGGCGCGGCTTCGGCCCGAGACCTGCCACAGCCCGGTGAGCCCGGGGCGGCGGTCGCAATAGGCGGCGAAGCGGCGACCATAGCGTCCGACCTCTGCAGCGACGATCGGACGTGGCCCGACGAGGCTCATGTCGCCGAGGAGGACGTTGGCGAACTGGGGCAGTTCATCGATGCTGGCGAGGCGGAGGAGGCGGCCGAGCGGGGTGATGCGCGGGTCGTCGAGCAGTTTCTGCTGCGTTTGCCACAGCGTGCGGGCGGCGGGGTCGGTGGCGAGCAGCGCGGCAAGGCGGCGGTCCGCATCGGGGGCCATGGTGCGCAGCTTGAGGCAGGCGAACGGCCTGCCGCCGCGGCCGAGGCGACGCTGGACGAACAGTGGGGACGCGCCGTCGCTGGCGAAGACGCACAGCGCGGCGACGAGGATCAGCGGGAAGGCGGCGATGAGTAGCGCGGCGGCGAGGACAAGATCGGCGAGGCGGACGAACGGGTCGGGGCCGTGGGCCGGGTGCGCGCGGGCCGGTCGCGCGGTGGCAGCGCGTACGCGAATTGGGCGTGTTTGAGGAGGCGCAAAGATGGTCGGGGCGAAGGCGGTTAGCCGGACCGGGCCGGTGAGCTCTAGCATGTCGAACAGTCCCCTGTTCGATCCGCCCGAGCATGCGAATCGTCCGAAGTGGACGTTCTACGCGGGTTGACGAGATCCGTTAAACGTAATCGACTTAACGGTAATCTTACGGGGAAGGTGGAGCAGGACGAGGCCGATGGCGAGCGTGGCAAGGGTCTTCACGCCGAACGCATTCCACAGATAGCCGGTGGTCAGGCAGGCGTAGAGCGAGGCGACGACCCGCGCGAAGGCGAGCGCGGCGAGCCAGCGGGCGGCGAGGAGCGCCCTGACAAGGAGCGCGAAGGCCCAGCCCTGGAAGAGCGCCAGCGCGAGTGCGCCGATGACGAGGAGCAGCGGTCCTCCGGCGAGGAGTAAGTAGGGGTAAAGCGGGAAGACGAAACCGCCGCCGCTGCGCATCGCCAGCTCGAGGCGGTGCGAGGGGGTGAAGCGGATCATCACATAGTAGAGGCCGAAGCGAGGGCCGGCGGTCGCGGCGTTCTGGGCGGCGGGGTCGGGCCAGCTGGCAATGTCCGCGGTGAGCGCGGGAGTGTCGAGGCGGGGCGGCGCCGGGGCGCGGTCTGCCACGTAGAACAGCTGGCCCTGCTCGGCGGCGCGGTCGGCGAGGCGGGTCAGCGCTCGTCGCGAGTCGGCTGGTGCGCCGTAGGTGAGCAGGATCGCGGGGAGGCTGAACCCGGCGAGCGCAACGGCGGCGATTGCGGCGGGGCGCCACGCGCGGCTCCCGGCGGTTAGCGCGGGCGCGATCGCCGCGCCCCCAAGGATCAGCAGCAGCGACGTGAACTTCTCCCCGAACAGGATAGAGAGGAGGAGCAGCCAGGCGAGCAAGAGCGCGCCGACGCGGCAGCGGGCGGGGATGGCGATGAGTACGCCGATGAACGGGCCGAGCAGCGCGCCATTGTGGATCAGGCTGGCAAAGGGGGTGCCGTCGAGGCGGTGTAAATAGGTGAAGCGGTCGATGTGGTGGAACAGCGGGACGCCGTGCCGCAGGCCGAGGATTGCAAGGGTGAGGGTCGCGGCGGCGAAAGTCGCGGCGAGGGCGAGCGCAAGTTTATGGCCGTGCGCGGTCCAGCGCGGGATGGCGTCGGCGAGGTGATTGGCAACGTCTGGGAGCAGTGCTTCGATCAGCGCGGCCGACGCGCCGAGGGTGACGAGGGTGAGCAGGAGCAGGTGAGTAGCGGCACCGGTCGGGTGGCCGGTAGTGAGGGTTTCGGCCATCACCGCGCCACTTTCGATCGCGGCTAGCGAGGCGAGTTCGGTCGCGCGCAGGACGAGCAGCGGGGCGAGCAGGATTGTTGCGGTCGGGGTGGCGCGGGCGAGCGCGAAGAGCGCGACGGTGAACAGCGGGAGGGTGAGCCAGGCCCAGAGCGGAGAGGGGGTGAGCGCGGCGGCGGCGGCGAGCAGCGCGGCGGCGGCCAATAGCGCGGGGCCCGCGAAGGCTCCGCAGGGAGCGCCGGACGCGCCGATCGGCCGGTGGTGCTCGACCATCGAAAACTCCCCCCGGCACGACGCGATGAATAGGGCAATGGCCCGGGCCGCGCGACTACCGCATCATTACGGGGCCGCGCCGATTGTGCTTGCGGGCGCGCAGCGGAAGGCGAAGCAAGGCGGCGACGAGTCGCTCGTGCCCGATGAAGCGCTCGGTTGGACCTCCCGCTGGGGGAGGCAATCGAGGAGCGGGCGATGCGGCTATGCCAGGTGGTCGAAGCGGCGGCGGGGGGAACCGGGCGCCATGTGATCGAGCTGACGCGCGGGCTGGCCGAGCGCGGGCACGAGCTCACCCTGATCTATTCGCCGTTGCGGATCGACGCGTTGTTCGCGGAGGGGTTGTCGGCGCTTGCCGCCAGCCTGGTGCCGCTGGCGATGGCGCGCGGCGTCGGGTGGAACGACGTTGGCGCTGCGCGTGGGCTTGGCCGGCTGGTCCGCGAGCGCGGGCCGTTCGCGGTGGTCCACGGGCATAGTTCGAAGGCGGGAATGGTGACGCGCATCGCCGACGTCGCGGGCGCGGCGCGGGTCTATACGCCGCATGCGCTGAGGACGCTCGATCCGGGGCTGGGACGGGTGGCAAGGTCGGGCATCGGGCTGGCCGAGCGGTGGCTCGGGTGGCGGCGGACAGACGCGCTGATCGCGGTGTCGGAGGCGGAGTGGGAGGAGGCCGGACGGCTCGGGATCGGCGAAGCGCGGCGGCACCTCATTCCCAATCGGCTCGCCAGCTATGCGCACCGGCCAAGAGACGTCGCGCGGGCGGCGCTGGGAGCCGGGGAGGGCGAGCTGTGGCTCGGGTTCGTCGGCCGGCTGTGCCCGCAAAAGGCGCCGCTCGAGTTTGTCGGCGCAGCGATCGGGGCGATGCGGCGGTGCGCTAACGTGCGCGCGCTGATTGTCGGCAATGGCGAGCAGGCGCCTCTGGTCGAGCAGGCAATCGCGGCGAGCGGCTTTGCCGAGCGGTTCGCGTGGCAGCGCGCCGCCGATGCGCGCGAGTGGATCGCGGCGGCGGACTTGCTGGTCGTGACGAGCCGGTACGAGGGGATGCCCTACGCCCTGCTCGAGGCGCTGGCGGCGGGGGTTCCGGTGTTGTCGACGCCGGTCGGCGGGGCGGCGGAGTTGCTTGGCGGGGCCGGGAGCGAAAGCGCGGGCGTGGTCGCGCCAGCCGAGGCGCTGCCCGAACGGTTGCTGGCGCTGATCGCCGACCCGGTCGCGCTCGGGCGGCTTCGCGCGGGGGCAACCACGGCCGGCGAGGCGTGCCGCGGCGAGCAGATGATCGACCGCACCGAAGCGCTCTATCGGCGCGTGGCGAGGGCGGAATGACCGTGTTCGTCAACGGGCGGTTCGCAACCCAGCCGGTGAGCGGGGTGCAACGCTATGCCGGCGAAATCGTGCGTGCGCTCGATGCGCGGGCGGGAGCCGGGGGTGAGGATTATGTGCTGCTGTCGCCGGGCGACGCACCCGATGCGGGGCTGACGAATATCGAACAGCGGCGAGTCGGCGGAAGGGGTGGGCATAGCTGGGATCAACTGGCGTTTGCGCGCGCCGCGCGGGGCGGCGTGGCGCTGTCGCTGGCGATGAGCGGGCCGTTGCTGCACCGGCGTCAGCTGGTGGTGCTTCACGACGCCGCGGTGCACCGCAGGCCGGAGCATTTTTCACGGAGATATGCGCTGGGGCATCGCTGGCTCGAGCGCGG
This sequence comes from Sphingomonas sp., assembly GCA_025356055.1. Classification (GTDB taxonomy): domain Bacteria; phylum Pseudomonadota; class Alphaproteobacteria; order Sphingomonadales; family Sphingomonadaceae; genus Sphingomicrobium. Next base: position 7,871 of record JANXUU010000132.1, read on the forward strand.
GCTGGCAGGGCGGGCGCGGATCGCGACGGTATCCGAATTTTCGCGGGCCGAGCTGGCGGATGTGCTTGGTATCGAACGAGAAGGCATATTGGTTGCCCCCAATAGTGCGGATCATGCTCGCTGCCGGATCGACGATGAAGCCTGCGGGCGGTTTGGGCTGACCCCTCGGCGATTTTTCGTGATGATCGGAAATTTGAGCGCAAACAAGAATGTTGCGGTGGCCCGGCGAGCGCTGGCGCGAATCGCGGATCAGGATATCCGGCTGATTGTAATCGGGGCGGCGGCGTCGTGTTTGAAGATGGACTTGAAAAGTCGGGCTGACGAACGCGTATGGTTGGTTGGACGTATTGATGATGAAACAGTTGCGGGCCTGCTGCGCGAGGCGTGCGCGCTGGTCTTCGCGAGCCGATATGAAGGATTCGGATTGCCCTTGCTCGAGGCGATGGCGAGCGGTTGCCCGGTGATGGCCAGCGACTGCGCGGCGGCGGTCGAGGTGTGCGACGGCGCGGCTGAACACTTCGCGGTCGATGACGACGGCGCATTGGCGACACTGATGGAGCAGGCGCTGGTGGACGACGGGCAGTGGCGAAGGGAGCGGATCGCGGCCGGCTTCAAGCGCGCGCTCGATTTTTGCTGGGCGGAATCGGCGGCGGTGCTGGCGACGGCGTGCAGTCAATTGGAGAATGCGTAATGAGGCTGCTGATGGTCAATTCGCTTTACCCGCCGCACCGGGTGGGCGGGGCCGAGCAGTCGGTCGCGCTGCTCGCCCAGGCGCTGGCCCGCGATGGGGTTGACGTGCATGTCGCGACGCTGTGGCGGGGAACCGGAGAGGCGAGTGTTGTCGAAGATGGAGTAACCGTTCATCGCGTCCCGCTGGACCAGCCGGATTGGCCCTGGGGGCATGAGCGGCGACCGCCGCTGAGCCGGGCGATGTGGCACGTGCGCGATCGGGCGAACGCCGAAGTGGCGACGCGGTTGGGGCGCCTGATCGATCGTGTCCGTCCCGATCTGGTTCATGGTCATGTGCTGACGGGGTTTGGCGGCGGGCTTTGGGGCGAGGTCGGCGCGCGGGGGCTGCCATTGGCGCAGACCCTTCGCGACTATGCCCTGATCTGCTCGCGATCGGCACTGTTCCGCAAGGGGCGCCCCTGTACGAAACGGTGCCTCGACTGCCGGATGCTGACCGCGCCGACGCGCGCGGCGTCGCGGCAGGTCGACGCGGTGGCCGGGAACAGCGATTACACCCTTCACGCGCACCGTGCGGCGGGGCGATTCGAGGGGGTCGAAGGACGGCCGCTGTTCAACGTTGTTCCGGTCCGGGGAGCGGGGGCGAGGGGGGTCCGGCGAGCAGCCGCGAGCGGACCGCTGCGGTTCGGGTTTCTTGGCCGGGTCGAGGTCGAGAAGGGAATTGACCTGCTGCTCGATGCACTGCCGCTGATCGGACGCGAAGGGTGGCGACTAAGGATTGGCGGGGTCGGCAGGGTTGAGACGGTGGCGCGGTTGCGGAGCGCCCATCGCGATGCTCGGGTCGATTGGCTTGGACAGGTCGAGGCGGGCGCGTTTTTCGAGTCGATCGACGTGATGGTCGTGCCGTCGCGATGGCCCGAACCGTTGCCGCGATCGCTGGTCGAGGCGGCGGCGCATGGCTGTTCGATCATTGCCGCAGAAGCGGGTGGGATCGGCGAGGTGGCGGGCGTTGCAGGATGCTCCACAATGGTCGCGGCGGGAGATGCGGCGTCGCTGGCGGCGGCGATGCGCGACGCCATCGACGCGCCCGAGCGATGGCGATCGCGGCTTGTCCCGGCGGCAGCGCTGGCGCCGTTCAGCGAAGCCGCAGTGGTGGCTGCGCACCATGATTTCTATGAGGCGGCGCGAACGAGGGCATCGCGGCGCAAGGCTGGCGGATGAGCGCGTGGCGCGCCGATCTCGCCGCGTGCGGTCGACGGGGGACGGTGAGGCAAGCGATTATTGCCTGGTTCGCGAACCCGGGATTTGTGCTCGCGTGCCACTATCGGCTGGCGCACTGGGCTTCGAGGCAAGGCGCGGTCGGGCGTGTGATTGCGGTGTTGGTCGAGCGGCAGATGCTGCGGGAATTCGCGTGCCAGATTTCGGCGGAAGCGGTAATCGGGCCGGGGCTGAGGCTGCCGCATCCGTTGGGGATCGTGGTCGGGCGCGGGGTGGTGATCGGGTCCGGCGCGACGCTGTACCACGGGGTGACGCTGGGGCGGCGAAGTGCGGGCGAGGTCGCATACCCGCGGCTTGGGGACCGGGTTATCGTCTATTGTGGAGCGACGCTGGTCGGCGCAGTCGACCTTTGCGACGGAGCCCGCGTCGGGGTCGGGGAAATTCTGATCGGCGAACCGCAGCGGCTCATGCGCGATGGGGTTGTGGTTGCTGAGCGCAAAGCGAGTGGCTGGCGAGTGCCCAGGCGCTGAGCGCTCCGACGGCTTGGGCGAAGCACAGGAGCTGGACAAAGCGCAGGAGGCCGCCGCCGTGCAACGCCGGGCTCGCCAAGGGGACGAGGATCGTAAGGGTGACGATGGGCGGGACGAGCAGCAGGCTCATCCGCTTGGCAAGTTGGAGCGCGATGCCGAAGTGGAAGGCGACGAGCAGGCGGAGCAGGGTTGCGGCGGCAAGCCAAGGGAGGAGTGGCGCGGCAGTTTCTGCTTGCGCAGGGCCGAGGAGCAGGCTGGCCAGCAGGTGCGGGGCGAGGGTTGCCGTAGCTACAATCGGGAGGCCAAGGGCAAGAAGAGTTCGAAGATTGCGGTCGAGCGCGGCGGTGGCGGCGCTTGGGCCGTCGCGTTCCCAGGCGTGGACGAGGAGCGGATAGGCCGTGAGATTGACCGCCATGAAGGCGAAGCCGAGTGCCTTGCCGATGAGCTCGGCGGGGGCGGCGAAGTGGCCGGCAGCGGCGAGGCCGAGGTGGGCGGCGACCAGGGTTCGGTCGATCGTCGCGGACAGCAGAGCGAGCGCGCAGCCAGCCATTAGGGGAAGGCCCAGGCGGATCAGGTCGGCGCGGTGGTGGGCGTGGGCGACGGTGTGGAGGGCGCCTCTCCAGAGGGAATTGCGGCGGTTGGCGAGGATCGTGACGAGAAATTGGGCAAGGGCGGTGCCGGTGATGACTCCGGCTGCGCCCCCAGCCGAGGCGGACGAGGCCGAGGCCCAGCAGCAGCGCAACGACCGAGCGGCTGACCATGATCGCGGCGTAGCGGCGGGCCGAGAAGGCGAGGCGGGCGACGAGCGTTATCGCGGCGAGATGGGCTTCGCTGATCGCCAGGGCGAAGATCGCGATGTTCCAGCGAGGTGACAGGCCGGGCGGGGCGAGGCCGAAGAGCGTTGCCAGGGCGAGCACGGCGACGACGGCGACAAAAGTGATCGCGGCGACGCGGATCCAGGCGGCGACGCGTTCGCGCGAGATGCCGTCGGGGGACGTCGGGTCGGGAAGGATGCGCGCGGACGCTTGCCGCAGCCAGTCGAAGGCGAGGGCGTTGACTAGCAGAGCGGCGGTGGTGGCAAGAGTCAGGGTCGCAAACTCGGTGGGGGGAAGAAGGCGGACCCAGAGGAGGAGGGCGGCAAGGTTGACTGCGCTCGACACCGCGAGACCGCCGGCGGGAGTGAAACGCAGAGCAATCACCGACCATCCTGAAAGGCGCGAAGAAAACAATTTTCTACAACCGATATGGTTTGCTAGTGAGAATGCGAATCAGCGGGAGCGGGAAATGGCGGACAATTTCGACACGATGGGCGATTCGCCCGAATTGCCATCGCGGGTACCGTTCGCGCTGGTCCCGAGCGACAGCGTTCCGCTCACCCAGGTGGTCAAGGGGATTTACGTCGGGACGGGCGGCGACGTGACCCTGCGCGGGGTTGGGGGAGCGAGTGACGTGACTTACAAGAATTTGCCCAACGCGAGTTATATCGGGGTTCGGGCGAGTTTCGTTCGGGCAACCGGAACGACCGCGTCCGACCTGATCGGGGAGGCTTGAGCCATGGGGCGCTCTTCGGGAGGAAGTTCGGTCAGTGTGCCGCAACTGGCGGGACTGGGGGCGATGGCGCGGACCGCTTCGCTCGGGTTGACTGCGCCGACGGCGTGGAGCGCGGCGTGGACGGTGAGTGCTTTCACCCCTGCGGTTAGCCTGTTCGAAGATCGGCGCGCGCCGTTCGGGAGCATCGGCAAGTCCGCGGCGCAACTGTTCGACCTGTTTTCGAGCGCGCGCGCTTCGCCGACGACGACGCTCTACGTCAATATCGCGAGCGGGAATGACACGACCGGGACGGGGGCGGTTGGGGCGCCGTTCCAGTCGATCCACAAGGGGGTGACGGCGGCGAACGCGGCGGGGCAGCCGACGACGATCTTCGTTGCTGCGGGCGATTATCCGCGGGCTAATAATCCTTCGAACGGGGGAGCGGTTCTGCCCACAGTCGATCTCGCGCTGATTGCAACGGGTGGACGGGTGCGGACGGGGGCCTATGACGCGTTCAGCGCACCGACGGTTGATGCGACTTACGCCAACTGCTACGGCTTTGCGGTGGCGACGGTGAACCGGGTGGTTGATCGTGCGAACGTCGATCGGTTCGGCTGTGCGGTCGATCTCACCAATGTCGCGACGGCGGCGCAGTGCAATGGGCGGCCGGGAAGCTGGGCGCTCGCGGCGGGGAGGCTGTATGTCAATCGTGGCGACGGGGCGGCGGTGAACAACGTCAATACGCGCGTGTTCCGGGCGGGAACGGCGACGATCAAGGTCACCGCTCCGGTTAGCGTGTTCGTCGGTGGGTCGCTGGCAGGGGATGGCTTCGATTTCGAGGGGGGGAGTTCGGCGGCTTGCCTCAATTACGCGCCTTCGACGGTGCCTCCCGCGATGAAGGCGGTGGTGGCGGACGGGTGCAGCTTCCGCTTCGCTGGCGGCGTGGCCGAGACCGGGGCGACCGGGGTGGCGATCAATTCGGTTCACGGGGTCGCGGCGCTGTTCAACTGTGCCGCCGACGGCAATGCGACCGACGGATTTAACGCGCACAATACGACCGCGCCGACGGCGGCGACGCACTTCGTCACGGTCAATTGTTCGGCGAGCAACAATGGCCGCGCGCCGGGAGTGTCGTGCAATGGGTGGACGAGCCACGAGAATGTCGTCGGGCTGGACGTCGCGGGGGTCTATCGCGGTAATCGCGGGGGGACGATGCGGTCGATCAATCTGTCGCTGAGCTGGCTGGCGGGGAGCCGGGTCGAGGGCGATCTGGGCGATCTGGCCAATGGGGGGGCACTGATCGGGACCGCGCTGCGGGTCGACGATACGGCCAGATACTGGTGCGACCGAGTAGCGATCGACATGCCGGGGGCGGGCTATGCCCTTCATGCCGCGGCGAGCGGGTCGGCGATTTTCACGCGCGCGATGCCGCCGTTGCGCGCGCCTGCGGTAGGGCCGGGGACGATCGGCACTTACTGAATCGCGAGGATGAGCGCGAGGGCGATGCGCCGATGTTCTCGCCACCAGCCGAGCAGCGCTCCAGCGAGGCCGAGGGCGAGCGCGGCGAACAGGGCGAGGAGCCAGGGTTCGGGCGAGGCGGGGGCAAGTGGCGGCGTGGCTCGGGTGACAAGACGGAGTTCGGGGCGGGCGATGCTTCGCTCGGTGCGGCGTTGAACGAGGCTGGCTTCGAGCTGGCGGTAGGATTCGCGGGCGTGGTCGGCGGCGCGCTGGAGGCGGGCGAGATCGGCCTCGGCGGCGATGGCGTGGGACCGGCGTTGTTCGGCGAGGCCAAGGTTGTGGTCAAGCGCGGTGGCGCGGGCACGGGCGGCGGCGGCGTCGGCGGCGGCGCTTCGGGTGAGGCCGGAGAGCTCGGTAGCGATGGCCTGGTCAAGCACCGCGAGCTCGGTTCGGGCGCCGGTCAGCGGCGGATAGGCGGGGTCGAAGCGTTCGGCGAGCTGGGCGACGCGGCGGGCGAGTTCGGCGCGCTGGGTGCGCAAGGGACCGAGGCTGGCGGTGCCGGTCTGGCCGACTGAACCCGAGCTAACAATGATGTGGCCGGTGGCGGCGGCGGCGCGCGATGTGGCCGCGGCGAGGTCGCCGCGCGCGGTGCCGAGGCTGTCTCGCAGGGCGCCGACGAGGGAGTCGTCGGCGGTGGCGCTGGAGGTGGGGGCGTGGGCGCGGAAGATGGCGAGCGCGGTTTCGGATTGCTCGGCAATTTGGCGCGCGGCGGCAAGGTCGGCTTCGAGCGGGGAGCCGGTGGGATCGATCGAAGTGAGGCGGTCGGCGAGCGAGCGGGCGACGAGGGTTTGGGCGAGGTCATTGGCGCGGCGCGCGGCACGGGCGGGGGCGGGGTCGGTGGCTTCGAGGCGAATAAGGTTGGTCGCGCCGATGCGTTCAGGGCGGAGCGACAAGTCGTCGGCGAGCGAGCGGGCGCTTTCGACGACGCCGTCGATGCGGGCGTCGCGCGACGCGTCGGACAGGGGGACGGCGCCAGGAGCTTGAGCGAACTCGAGCGTGGCGGCGGCGCGGTAGGTCGGGGTGACGAGGGTCGCGCATTCGACGCCAAGCAGCGCGCCGCCGATCGCGCCGATCATGCCAAGCATGATGATGCGCGGCCAGCGCGGGCCGTGGATGCGGGTGTCGAGCAGATTGGCTGGGAGCGGATGACTCAAGCGCAGGCGTCCGAAGAAGCGGCCGAGCACACTGAAGATGCGATATTCATTGGCTTACCGCAATGGCCGTGGAAATACGGGCGGTGAGGAGATGGGCGCGATGCGGATCGGGATAGTCGGGCTGGGGGCGATCGGGGGCTGGGCGGGGGCTCGGCTGGCACTTGGCGGACATGCGGTTAGCGCGCTGATGCGGGGCGGGTCGGCGGCGGATTTGTCTCCGTTGCGGTTGATCGAGGGCGAGCGCGAGGAGGCGGCGGCGATTCGACGCTCGGGGGATGCCGACGCGCTGGGGGTTCAGGACGTGTTGCTGATCGCGGTCAAGGCGCCGGCGCTGGCCGAGGCGGCCGAGCGGGCAGGGCCGATGATCGGGCCAAAGACGCTGATCGTGCCGATGCTCAACGGGGTGCCGTGGTGGTTTGCGGGGGGTGAGCGGATTTTGAGCGTCGATCCCGACGGGCGCATCGCGGCGGCGTTGCCGATGGAGCAGGTCGTCGGGTGCGTGGTCCATGCGGCGGTCGAGCGGCGCGGGGATGGCGCGGTGGTGGTACGCCAGTCGAACGGGATCAGGCTGGGCGAGCCGGGGGGCGGGGCCAGCGCGCGGGTGGAAGCGCTGGCGGCGATGGTCGCGGCGGCGGGGATCGCGGCGAGCGTCGAGGCCGATATTAGGCGGACGATCTGGTATAAATTATGGGGCAACATGACCTTCAACCCGGTGTCGGCGCTGACGCTGGCGACGACCGACCGGATATTGGGCAGCGAGCTGGTGCCGTTCGTGCTGGCGTGCATGGGCGAGGCGGCGGCGATCGGCGCGGCGGTGGGGTGTCCGATCGCCGAGAGCGGGGAGCAGCGGCTGGCGGTGACCGCGCGGCTGGGAGCGTTCCGGACGTCGATGCTGCAGGACGTCGAGGCGGGTCGGGCGATCGAGCTTGAGGCGCTGGTCGGAGCGCCGCGGGAGTTGGCGCGGCGGGCGGGGGTGGCGTGCCCGAATATCGATGCGCTCTATGCGCTGACGCGGTTGATGGCGGAGGGTCGGGGGCTGGTTTAGGGGGTAGCTGGGTTCGCTTGCCGACTGGGGTCCCGGCTTTCGCCGGGATGACGGCTTAGCGCGCGGGGGTGACCCGGCCGGTGCAGGTGCCGAAGCCGATGCGCACCGCGCCGGGGGCTTCGCACCAGCCGGTGAGGGTGAGCTCGTCGCCGTCTTCGAGGAAGCTGCGCTGCTCGCCCGAGGGGAGGGCGAGTGGGGACTTGCCGCCGTTGCTGATCTCGAGGAGCGAGCCGAGGCCGGTGGCGTCTTTGGTCGAGAGGGTACCGGTGCCGATGAGGTCGCCCGGCGAGAGGTTGCAGCCGTTGGAGCTGTGGTGGGCGACGATCTGGGCGGCGGACCAGTACATCGCGGCGGAGGCTTCGCCCTTGCTCAAGACGTGCGGGGGGACGCCGGTGGCGCGCATCGCTTCGGTCGAGAGGGTGACTTCGAGGTGGATGGCGAGCGCGCCGGTCGCCTGGTCGGCGGGGTCGTCGAGGTAGGGGAGCGGGGCGGGGTCGCCTGGCGGTCGCGGGGGCATGGGCGCGCGGAAGGGGCGGAGTGCGTCTGCGGTGACGATCCAGGGGGAGACGGTGGTGAGGAAGTTCTTGGCGAGGAAGGGGCCCAGGGGTTGATACTCCCACGCCTGGAGATCGCGGGCGGACCAGTCGTTGAGGAGGGTGTAGCCGACGATATGGTCGGCTGCGTCGGCGATCGGGATGGGGTCGCCGAGCGGGTTGCCGCGGCCGATCCAGATGCCGAGCTCGAGCTCGTAGTCGAGGCGGCGCGAGGGGCTGTATGTGGGTTCTGTGGCTTCGGGCGGTTTGCGCTGGCCGCTTGGGCGGATGACGGGGTCGCCCGAGACGCGCACCGAACTGGCGCGGCCGTGATAGCCGATGGGGACATATTTATAATTGGGCATCAGCGGCTGGTCGGGGCGGAACTGGCGGCCGACGTTGGTCGCGTGGTGAATGCCGACGTAGAAGTCGGTGTAGTCGCCGATGCGCGCGGGAAGCTGCATCGTGACGGCGGATTGGGCGACGAGGCGGGGTTCGGTCGCGGCGCGGTGAGCGGGGTCGCTGAGGAGGGCGGAGAGTCGGTGGCGGAGCGCGCGGTGGTTGGCGGAGCGGTGGGCTAGCCAGTCGTTCAAGCGGGGCTGGGAGAGGGCGCGCTGCCAAGCGGGATCGAGGATCGCGGCGGCGGCGGCGAGGTCGAGGATCTGGTCGCCGATCGCGACCCCGATACGCGCGCCGTCGCCGCGATCGAAGACGCCCAGCGGAAGGTTCTGGATCGGGAAATCAGGGTGGCCGTTGGCACTGTCGAGCCAGCTGGTGCGAGCGGGATCGTGAGTTTCGTCGAGGGTCATGGGCGTGGGGATAGGCCGGAGAAAAAGGGAATTCTAGCTGGCAATGCCAAGCTGGCGGCGGAAGAAATACAGCAGGAGCAGGACGATGATGAACAGGATGGCGACCGCGACGATCCCGCCATTGGTCGGGGGGTCGGTTTCGATGATGGGATCGTGGTCGTCCATTGAACCTCTCTCGGCTTATTATGCCTGCGAAACAAACCCGCCGCAGTGACGGTGGTTCCCCGTGGCGCAGGAACGATGTGCCATATGGTGCGCTGGAAGCGGATGCGAATTTTATTCCTGTTGTCGGTCGCCCTCGTTGCCGCGTGCCACAAGGCGCCGATCGAGCAGCGCGGCACGCCGGTCGATGCGACGCTCGCGGTCGGGTCGCCGATCAAGCCGATGGCGAACGATGCGGGGCCAGCCCAGGTCAGTCCCGCAAAGGCGGTCGCGCCCGAACCGGGTTCGCCGGGTTCGCCGGGCGGGCTGCCCGACGACCGCACGCCGCTGGCTGAGCCCAAGGGTCCGATCGACCCGAAAAGCGCCGAGGGGGCGGGGCAGGTGGTGCAGCGATACGCGGCGCTGATCGAGGAGGGGAAGCTGGCCGAGGCCGACAAGGCATGGCGCAAGGGGATCGAGCAAGGGCCGCTCGCGCCGGCCAGGCTGGCGACGGTTCGCGAGGTGCATGGCGAAGTCGGCAAGCCGTTTGACCATGAGGGCGCGATGGGATCGAGCTTCATCATGGTGCCGCTTCGGATTTACGGAGTGGACAAGGCCGGCAAGCGCTTCAATTTCATCGGGCCACTGACGCTCCGCCGGGTGAATGATGTCGACGGGTCGACGGACGAGCAGCGGCGCTGGCATATCGTCAAGAACGGGCTGGTCGCGAAAGGCTGACGCATCCTTCGCGCTATCCCGGCGTTCAACCGGGGAGATACGCGAAGGAGAATGAGCAATGTCCGGTTTCGAAGACATCAAGGAACATATGGAAGTGATCGGCGCCGACGGGGTGCATGTCGGCACGGTCGACCATGTTCAGGGCGACCGTATCAAGCTGACCAAGAAGGACAGCGGCGAGGGCAGGCATGAGGGCCACCACCACTATATCTCGCGCGGGCTGGTCGCCGGGGTCGAAGGCGACAAGGTACGACTGTCGGCCAATGCCGATGTGGCCGTAACGTTTGAAGAGGAAGAGAGCGGCGCGGCGTAATTTGCGTGCTTTTTTTTGCGTAACGAGGGGCGGGCGGCTGAACGGCCCCCGCCCCTTTTTTATGTTATGCGAGCGACTTGGAGACTTGTTCGAACAGGTCTTTCGACAGGCCTCGGGTGGCGAGCATCCGTTCGAGCTGGCCGCGCATGAGGGCGGCGCGGGTGGGCTCGAAACGGCGCCAGCGGGCGAGCGGGGGGACGAGCTTGGCCGCGGTCTGCGGGTTGATGCGGTCGACGGTGAGCAATGTGTCGGTGAGGAAGCGATAGCCCGCGCCCGAGGAGTCGTGAAACGCCCACTGGTTCATCGCGAAGCTGCCGACCAGCGAGCGCAGGCGGTTGGGATTGGTCATGGTAAAGTCGGGATGACGCGCGAGAGCTTCGACCGCGGCGAGGGTGCCGCGGCGCTGGGCGGCGGCCTGGAGCCCGAACCATTTGTCGATGACGAGGCTGTCGCCGCGGTAGCGATCGTAAAAGGCGGCGAGCGCAGAGTCGCGTTCGGGGGCGTCGAGGCTGACGAGGATGCCGAGTGCGCCCTGGCGGTCGGTCATGTTGTCGGCGGCATCGAACTGGGCCTTGGCGAGCGCGGCGCCGCGGAGCGGATCGCCGGCTGCGAGGAGACCGAGCGCGACGGTGCGCAAGCGGCGGATGCCTTTCGCGGCCGAAGAGAGGTCGTGGCCGACGGCGCCTTCACGCTGGGCGGCGGCAAGGGGCTCGGCGAGGGTTTGGCCGATGGCGCTACGGAGGGAGTCCCGGGCGGCGTGGATGGCGTCGGGGTCGACCAGTGGCATGCGGTCGCCGATCAGGCTTTCCGACGGGAGCAATAGCGCCTCGCCCTTGAAGGCCGGGTCGAGCGCGTTCGAGGCGAGGGTGTGACGCATTGCTTCGATGACGGGCGCGGGGTCGGCGGGTTTGCCGTTCGCGGCCGCGAGGAGAGTGCGGAGCATCAGCTCCTGGAGCGCTTCGTAGCGGGCGAAGGGGTTGGGGTCATGCTCAGCGAGCGCGTCGAGTTCCCCTTGGGTGCGGGTCACGTCGAGGATGATCGGGGCGGAAAAGTCGCGGTTGATCGACAGCATCGCGGGATCGGTGATTCCGGGGAAGGCGATCGACTGCTCAGCGCGGTCGAGGAGAATGACCTGCTCGGGAGCAAGCTCGGCACCGCTGTCGCGGCCGATCAGCGTGGTCCTGAGCGGGATGACCATCGGGTGTTTGGTGGACTGGCCGGGGGTCGGGGGAACCGATTGCGACAGGTGAAGCACCGTCTTGCCGCCAGTTTGGTCGAGGCGCGCCGTAACGGTCGGGGTGCCGGCCTGGCTGTACCACAGGCGGAATTGGGCGAGGTCGATGCCGCTGGCATCCTCCATCGCCTTGACGAAATCCTCGCAGGTCACGGCCTGGCCGTCGTGGCGGTCGAAATAGAGATCCGATCCGGCGCGGAATTTGTCGGGGCCGAGAATGGTGCGCATCATCCGGATGACTTCGGCGCCCTTGTTGTAGACCGTCGCGGTGTAGAAGTTGGTGATCTCCATATAGGCTTCGGGGCGGACCGGATGGGCGAGCGGGCCGGCATCCTCGGGGAACTGGGCTGAGCGCAAGGTCCGGACATCCTCGATCCGCTTGACCGCTGCCGAGCCCATGTCGGCCGAGAAGTTCTGGTCGCGAAAGACGGTGAAACCTTCCTTGAGGCTCAGCTGAAACCAGTCGCGGCAGGTGACGCGGTCGCCCGACCAATTGTGGAAATATTCATGCGCGACGACTGCCGCGATGGCGTCGAAATCCGCGTCGGTGGCGGTGTCGGGGTCGGCGAGGATGTAGCGCGAATTGAAGATGTTGAGGCCCTTGTTCTCCATCGCGCCGAAATTGAAGTCGTCGACCGCGACGATGTTGAACAGGGACAAGTCGTATTCGCGGCCGTAGGTGCGCTCGTCCCACGCCATTGCGGCTTTCAGCGATTCCATCGCGTGGGCGGTGCGGGGGACGTCGGCCTCGCGCACCCAGATGCCGAGATCGACCGTGCGGCCCGACATGGTGGTGAAACTGTCCTTGTTGGCGGCGAGGTCGCCGGCGACCAGCGCGAACAAATAGGAGGGCTTAGGGAAGGGATCGTGCCATTCGGCCCAGTGGATTCCGGTCTCGCCTTGGCCGCTGGCGGTGCAATTGCCGTTGGCGAGCAGGATCGGGAAGCGCGCAGCGTCGGCGCTCATGTGCACGGTGTAGACCGAGAGGACGTCTGGCCGGTCAGGGTGGAATGCGATGCGGCGGAAGCCCTGGCTTTCGCACTGGGTGCAGAGGATCCCGCCCGAGGCGTAGAGGCCCATCAGCTTGCTGTTGGCCGCAGGGGCGAGGGTGACTTCACTCTCGATCACCGCGCTGTCGCCGGCAAGGTCGATGACGAGCGTCGAGCCGTCCATGACAATGGCGGTGTCGGTGCCGTCGATCTTGAGCCAGTTAGCCGCAATCTCGCCGCCTTCGAGGCGGAGCGGGCGGTCGTGGTCGCCGTTGCGCGTGACGGTCAGGCGCGACCGGACGGTCGAGGCGTCGGGATCGAGGGTGAAGTCGAGCGCGATTTTAGGGACGAGCCAGTCGGGCGGCCGGTAGTCGCTGCGACAGGTTTCGGCGTGAGGGGGAGCGGCGGTCGGGGCGGTGCGGATGTCCATCAGTTCACGCTAGTCAGCGCGGCGGGAGGTGGCAATGCGCCGTGGCCCCGCCGTTGGTCGATCGGCCAACGGACTGGCCAATGGTGTGTTGTGTAGATAGGACGCCGTGAACACGGGGGAGACCAATCATGCTGACCACGCTTGCCGCCATTGCGCCCGCCTTTGATATCGAAGCCGCATCGCGCGCCTATCTCGACACACTGTCCGGGGCGGCCCGGGCCAAGTCCGATGCTTATTTCGAGGGCGGCTACTGGATCGTTCTGTGGGACGCGCTGGTGGCGGTCGCCTCCTATCTTGTGATGCTGCGGTTCGGCTGGTCGGCCAAGTGGCGCGGCTGGGCCGAGCGCGTGGTTCGCTTCAAGTTCGTCCAGTCGCTGATTTATTCCGTGCCGTTCGTGATCGTCGGCGCGCTGCTGACGCTGCCGTGGGGGATCTACACCGGCTTCCTTCGCGAGAAGCAATATGGGCTGATGAACCAGTCGTTCGCCGGCTGGCTCGGCGAGCAGGGGATCATGCTTGGCGTCGGCATCGTGACGACGAGTCTGCTCATCGCGGTGCTGTTCGCGGTGATCCGGCGCTGGCCGCGGCGGTGGTGGATCGGGGCGACCGCAGCGATGGTGGCAATGTTGCTGCTGTTCGTGATGATCACGCCCGTATTCATTTCGCCGCTGCTCAACAAATATACGCCGATGGCGGCGGGCCCGATGCGCGACGGCATTCTGACGATGGCGCATGCGCAGGGGATCCCGGCCGATAATGTCTATGTGTTCGATGCCTCGAAGCAGACCAAGCGGGTGTCGGCCAATGTCTCGGGGCTGGGGCCGACGATCCGCATCTCGCTCAACGACAATCTGCTCAATCGCTCGACCCCCGAAGGCATCAAGTCGGTGATGGGGCATGAGATGGGGCATTATGTGCTCGACCACATCGAGTGGATGATCGCGCAGTTTGCGGTGCTGATCGCCGCCATGATGTTCGTGCTGTGGTGGTCGGTTCCCAAGGTGATCGCGCGGTTCGGCCAACGGTGGGGCGTGAGCGGGCCGGCCGACCTGGCCGCGGTGCCGGTCTATTTCCTGATCGTGACGCTGATGATGCTGGCTGCTACGCCGATCACGAATACGCTCATTCGGCGGCACGAGATCCAGGCCGATATCTTCGGGCTCGATGCGGCGCGCGAGCCCGATGGATTTGCGCAGACGGCAATGCAACTGAGCGAATATCGCAAGATCGAGCCGGGGCCGATCGAAGAGGCATTGTTCTTCGACCATCCGTCGGGGTTTAACCGGGTTCACCGCGCGATGGCGTGGAAGGCGGCGCATCTGGCCGAACTGCCCGAGGCTCAGCGGACGATGGTGCGGCCTTTACCGGCGAGCGCGAGCAGCATTCCCGCCAGCGCCAGCCCGGCGCCGGCGGCGGCGAGCAATGTCCAGCGATAGCCTTCGAATGCGGTTGAGACGGCCATCGCGATAATCGGGACGAGCACGCTCGAGTAGGCGGCTTTCCCCGGGCCGATCTTGCGGACGACGGGGAAATAGAGGCTGAAGGCGAGCGCCGAGGCGATGATCGCGAGATAGGCCAGGCCGAACCAGTACATGGGGCGCGGGTCGAACACCGGGGGGCCGGTGAGGATGAGCGCGATGACGGCGTCGATAACCGCGCCGATCGCCATTGCGTAGGCAAGGAGTACCGATAACGGGTGGCGTTGCGACTCCTCGCGCGCCTGGAAGACGTTGGAGGCAGAAGCGCCGAGCATGCCAATCAGGGTAAGGCCGATGCCGAGCAGGATTTCGCTGCTGTGGGCTGGATTGTCGTGAAGTTCGTGGAGGAAAAGAAGCGCCATTCCGGCGACGGCGATGGCCGCGCTGGCGAGAAAGCGTAAGCCGGGGCGCTGACCAAGATAGGCCCAGGCGAATAGGCTGTTGGGGATGAGGAGCAGCGCGAAGACCGTCGCGACAAGGCCGGAGGTTATGTGGCGCTCGGCAAGGTAGACGGCGTTGAAGTTGATGCAGAATTGCAAGGCGCCAAGGATCGCCGCGACGCGCAGGCCACCGGGAGCGAGGCGGAGCTTGTGGCCCTTGATTCGCGCCAGCAGCGCCATCGCGGCAGCGGCGAGGAGGAAGCGGTAGGCAACCGACCATTGCGCGGGAACGACGCCGAGCTGATCCCGGATGACGATCCAGGTCGAGCCCCAGATCGAGGTGAAGATGATGAACGGGAGGATGATCTCGCGGAAGCGATGCTCACCCTGGGGCGCAAAGGTCATGTTTTGGCGGGAGTCACAGGGCGCGGATCGCCTGCGCCAGGGTCGCGACCGCGACCATGTCCTGGTCCCAACTGGTGACGAGGCGCACTTCGCCCGGCGCCCAGTCGTAGAAGTCGAACCCGGCGGCGCGCAGCGTGGAGGCTTCGGCGGGGGTCATGCGGACGAACAGCTCGTTGGCCTCGACCGGGTGGACAAGGCGTTCGGGGCCGGCAGCGTCCGCCAGCGCGCGCGCCGCGGCGTTGGCGGCGCGGGCGTTGGCGAGCCAGCGGTTATCCTCGAGGAGGGCGAGCAATTGCGCGGCCTGATAGCGGCCCTTGGACAGGAGGTGGCCCGAGCGCTTGCGGCGGCGAAGGGTCTCGTCGGCGAGGCCGGGTTCGAAGAAGACCAGCGCCTCGGTGCTCATCCCGCCATTCTTGACGAAGCCGAAGCTAAGTGCGTCGATCCCGGCGCGCCAGGTGACGTCGGCGGGGGTTTCGCCGGTGGCGGCGAGGGCGTTGGCAAAGCGCGCGCCGTCCATGTGGAAACCAAGCCCGCGGCGTTTGGCGACCTCGCCGAGCGCCGCGACTTCGGATGCGCGGTAGGCGAGGCCATATTCCGAGGCATTGGTGATCGACAGCGCGCGTGGCTGAACTTGGTGGACGTCGGCGCGCACCCGGCCGCAGGCGGCGTCAACAACTTCGGGGAGGAGTTTGGCGCCCTCGCCGCCTAACAGGGTCAGCTTGGCGCCGTGGGTGAAGAAGCCCGGTGCACCTGCCTCGTCGACCTCGATATGCGCGTCGCGGTGACACAGGATCGCTCCCTCGGGCGGACACAGCGCGGCGAGCGCGAGGCAGTTGGCGGCGGTGCCCGTGGTGATCCACAGCGCGCGGACCGGTGTTTCGAACAGGTCGGAAAATGCGCCGTCGAGGCGTTTGCTCCACGCGTCGCCATCATAGGCGGTGTCGAGCCGGTTGGCGGCGGCGAGGGCGTCGAGCACCGCGGGGTGGCACGGCGCGGCATTGTCGGAGAAGAATCGCATGGGCGAGCGATGGCGACGCGCGGCGATGGGGTCAACGAGGAAAAGCCCCGGTGCCGACGAGCACCGGGGTTCCTCTGGTCGCAAAGAGGTTGCTTAGATCAGCTGGCCCGAGACGTTGTTGAAGGTCGAGTTCAGCTTGCCGCCGATGCCCTGCATCGCGCCGATGGCGGCGACGGCGATCAGCGCGGCGATCAGGCCATACTCAATGGCCGTCGCGCCGCGTTCGTCACGCACCAGCTTGAGGAAAATACGCATGCTTCATGCCCCTTGAAATAAGGAGGGCAAAGTGCGCTTCGAAGGTGAAGAAAATGTAAAGATCGCGACGTACGCGGAAGTTCCGGATGGTGCTGCCGAAGGGGATCGAACCCTTGACCTCAGCCTTACCAAGGATGCGCTCTACCACTGAGCTACGGCAGCACTGTCCGGGACGCGGGGCCTATGGCGGGCGGGGGGGGCGGCGTCAAGGCTTGCGGGGCCACCCGCGACGGGAGTAGCGGACGGCGGATGACCGACACCGAAAAGTCGAAGGAAGAGCGGCTCGCCGAGGCACTGCGCGAGAATCTGCGTCGACGAAAGGCGCAGGGGCGTGAAGTCTTGCCGCCGCCGCCGCCCAGCGACGACTAGAGGGGCGCGCAGGCGGCTTCAAGCCAGGTGCGATCGTCGCCCTGCAGCTGCGGGCCGATCCTGGCGAGCACTTGCGCGTGGTAGTCGTCGAGCCAGGCGAGTTCGGTGGGGAGCAACATGTCCTTGACGATCAGGCGGCGCTCGATCGGAGCAAAGGTTAGCGTTTCGAAGCCGAGCGTTTCCTTTTCGGCACCGGCAACGGGCTTCTCGACGACCAGCACGAGATTCTCGATGCGGATGCCATAGGCGCCAGCCTTGTAATAACCCGGCTCGTTGGAGAGGATCATCCCCGCCGCGAGCGGTTCGTCGCCGCCCGGCTGGCCCGATCCGACCGGGGCGATCCGCTGCGGGCCCTCGTGGACCGAGAGGAAGCTGCCAACGCCGTGGCCGGTGCCGTGGGCGTAATCGAGCCCGGCTTCCCACAGCGGGCGGCGGGCGAAGCTGTCGAGCTGCGAGCCGCGCACCCCCTTGGGGAAGATCGCGGTGGCGAGCGCGATGTGGCCGCGAAGAACGCGCGTGAAGCGGTCGCGCATCTCGTCGCTGGGGGTGCCGATGGCGAGCGTGCGCGTGATGTCGGTGGTGCCGTCGGCGTACTGGCCGCCGGAGTCGATCAGGTAGAGCGAGTTGTTCTCGAGCGGGCGATTGGTGGCGGGCGACGCCTTGTAGTGGACAATCGCGCCGTTGGGGCCCGAGCCCGAGATCGAGTCGAACGAGAGGTCTTTCAGCAGGCCACCTTCGGCGCGGAAGGCTTCAAGGCGGTCGGAGGCCTTGAGTTCGTCGAGGTGGCCCTTGGGGGCTTCGGCTTCGACCCAGCGCAGGAAGCGGGCGATCGCGGCACCGTCGCGCGCCTGTGCCGCCTGGTGGCCGGCGATCTCGACCTTGTTCTTGATCGCACGGGGGAGGACGGTGGGGTCGCGGTGGCTGACGACGGTCGCGCCGCCCGCATCGAGCGCCTCGAAGATCGCGGCGACCGAGCGTTCGGGATCGACCGCGACGGTCTTGCCGACGAGCGCGCGCAACGCGGGTTCGAAATCGGCGCGCTCATGAAGGCGGACGCCGTTGCCGAGGTGCTGGGCAACGTCGGGGCCGATCTTTTCGCCCGCGACGAACAGGTCGGCGGTGCCGTCGCAATTGACCAGCGCATAGGCGAGCGCGACCGGGGTGTGGCTGACGTCGGCGCCGCGCACGTTGAAGGTCCAGGCGATCGAATCGAGCGCGGCCAGGACCGTAGTGTCGGCGCCCAACTTGCCGAGCCAGTCGGCGATGGCGGTGCGCTTGTCGGCCGAGGACTGGCCGGCGAGGCTGTCCGGCTGGACGACGAGGCGCGCCTTGGAGGCTTCGGGGCGGTCCTGCCAGACGATGTCGATCGGGTTGCGGGCGACCGCGACGAGGGTGGCGTTGCGCGCGTGAAGGGCCTCACTCGCCTTCTTCACCCAGTCGCGCGAGTGGAGCCAGGGGTCGTAGCCGATGCGGCCGCCTTGCGGGGCGTGCTCCTTGAGCCAGTCGGCGATGCTGGTCTCGGGGACCGACTGGTAGCTCCACTGGTCGCCCGACACCTGGCTGCGAACCTGGAGCGTGTAACGGCCATCGGTGAAGATCGCGGCTTCCTGGGGCAAGACCACCGCCGAGCCGGCCGAGCCCTTGAACCCGGTGAGCCATTCGAGCCGCTGGGCGTAGCTGCCGACATATTCGCTCATATGTTCGTCGGTCAGGGGAACGACGAAGCCGTCGAGGCGGTCCTCGGCGAGCTGGGCGCGAAGGGCGGCGAGGCGGTCGGCGTAGCTGGACATGGCAATCTCTCGTTCGAACGCTAGAAGACGGTCAACCCTAGACCTCTTCGCGAATTTCAGGAACCCCGATGACGCCCCCCACCCCACCCGTCGCCGATCGCCGCCCGCACGAAGTCACCCACCACGCAGTGACCATCAGCGACGATTGGGCGTGGCTGCGTGACGCGGGCTATCCCAATGTCACCGACGCGGATGTGTTGGCCTATCTCAAGGCCGAGAACGCCTATTTCGAAGCGGTGATGGCGCCCCATGCCGGGCTGGTCGAGACGCTCTTCCAAGAGATGAAAGGGCGGATCAAGGAGGATCTGTCGAGCGTCCCCGCGCCCGACGGGCCCTATGATTATTGGTGGGCGTACAAACCCGGCGAGCAATATCGGCGGTGGTGGCGCAAGCTGCGCGACGGCGGGGCGGAAGAGTTGATCTTTGACGAGGTCGCGGAAGCCGAGGGGCATGAGTATTTCCGGCTGGGGGCGATCGTCACTTCGCCCGATTACCGCCTGCTCGCGACGCTGGTTGATGACGACGGGTCGGAGCGGTTCAAGCTGCGCATTCGAGATCTAGCGACGGGCCAGGACATCGAGACCATCAGCGAGGTCGTCAATGGCGCGCCGGTATGGTCAGCGGACAGCAAGGGAATCGCCTTTACCGAGGTCAATGAGCATTGGCGTAGCGACAAGGCGAAGTATCACCGGCTGGGCGACGATCCCGCCAAGGCCGTGATCCTTTACGAGGAGACGATCGACAAGGGCTTCCAGGTCGGGCTCGGCAAGTCGCAGGACGATGTGCTGATCTTCATCGCGACGGGCGACAACACGACCAGCGAAGTGCGGTTCGTGCCCGCCGCCGATCCGTTGGCGGCGCTGACGCTGATCGCGCCCCGCCGATCCAACATCGAATATAGCCCGGACGCCGCGCATGGTCGGTTGTGGATCGTGACCAACGACGAGCATATTAATTTCAGGCTGGTGTCGGCGGCGATCGAGACTCCGGGCGAGTGGCGCGAGGAGATTCCCGGGTCGAGCCGGACCTATTTGCGCGGCGCGACCAGTTATCGCGATCATCTTGCGCTGACCACGCGGATCGACGGGCTCGATGCGCTGGTGCTGCGGACTTACGGAGGTGCGGAGACGCCGCTGCCCTTTACCGAAGCGGCTTATTCCGCCGATTTCGCGGGCAATGCCGACTTCGCTCCGGCGGCCTACCGGCTGGGCTATTCGTCGATGGTCACGCCGCCGACGGTGTATGATTATCACCCCGAGGACGACCGGCTCGAGACGTTGCGCGTGCTCGAAATTCCGTCGGGGCACGACCCCGCGGATTACGTCATCGACCGCCGCCTGATCGCCGCGCGCGACGGGGCGATGGTGCCGGTGTCGATCGTGCGGAGGGCGGACAGCAAGCTCGATGGGGAGGGGCGGTTGTTTCTCTATGGCTATGGAGCCTACGGGCTGGCCATCCCGCCGGGCTTCTCGCCGAGCCGGCTGAGCCTGGTCGATCGCGGCTTTTCCTATGCCATCGCGCATGTCCGCGGCGGGGACGATCTTGGCCACGGCTGGTATCTCGACGGCAAGCTGAGCAAGCGCACCAACACGTTCAACGATTTCGTCGATGTGGCGCGGGGCTTGGTCGATCTGGGCTATGCGAAGTCCGGGCGAATCGCAGCGCAGGGCGGATCGGCGGGGGGCGAGCTGATGGGGGCGGTCGCCAACCAGGCGCCCGAGCTGTGGGGCGCGATCGTCGCCGACGTGCCATTTGTCGATGTTCTCAACACGATGCTCGACGGTGACCTGCCGCTGACACCCGGCGAGTGGCCCGAATGGGGTAATCCGATCGAGGACAAGGCGGCGTTCGACCTGATCCGCAGCTACTCGCCCTACGACAATGTTACGGCGAAGGCTTACCCGCCGATGCTGATCACCGGCGGGCTCAATGATCCGCGCGTGACCTATTGGGAGCCGGCGAAGTGGGCGGCGAAACTGCGCGCGACGCGGACCGACGCCAACACGCTGCTGCTCAAGATCAACATGGGCGCGGGGCATGGCGGCAAGTCGGGACGGTGGGATGCTTTACGCGAACAGGCCGAGGCTTACGCGTTCGTACTGACGCAGATGGGGGACGAATGATGAATTTGCGCGGCGTTGACGAAGGCGCACGCGCTGGCGCAGGTTCCCCCGCATGAGTGAAATCGTCCTACACGACTATTTCCGAAGCTCGGCGAGCTACCGGGTGCGGATCGGGCTGAACCTCAAGGGGGTCAGTTACCGGTCGCACATGGTCAACATCGTCACTGGCGAGCAGCATGGCCCGGCGTATCACGCGTTGAACCCGCAGGGCTTCGTGCCGATGCTCGAGATCGACGGGCGCAAGCTGACGCAGAGCCTCGCGATTCTCGATTATCTCGACGCGACCCACAAGGAGCCGCCGTTCGTACCCCACGAGGCGGGCGAACGAAGCCATGTGCTGGCGATGGCGCTGGTCGTGGCGTGCGATATCCACCCGCTCAACAACCTGCGCGTGCTGAGGTATTTGCGCGGGCCGCTCGGGCAGGCACAGGAGACGGTTGACGACTGGTATCGCCATTGGGTGGCCGAAGGTCTCGCGGCGCTGGAAACGATGGCCGCGCCGAGTGCCGGGCAGTGGCTGGCCGGGGACGCGGTCAGCCTGGCCGACATCTGCCTCGTCCCGCAGATTGCCAATGCGCGGCGGCTCGAAACGCCGCTCGACGCCTATCCGACCCTTGTGCGCATCGACGAGAACGCCCGTGCGCACCCCGCCTTTGCCGCCGCCCATCCCGACCAGCAGGAGCAGCCCCAGTGAACCGCGTCGATACGATGAACCGTGGGATGGACGATGCTCGCGCGCTCGACAGCCTCGCTATCCCAAGTCTCGAGGGCAAGGTGTCGGCCGAGGAATGGGCGATCCGCGTCGACCTCGCCGCCGCCTATCGCATGGTCGCGCATTACGGCTGGGACGACCTCATCTTCACGCATCTGTCGGCGCGCGTGCCGGGGCCGGAGCATCATTTCCTGATGAACCCGTATAACCTCATGTTCGAGGAAGTGACTGCTTCGTCGCTGGTCAAGATCGACGTCGCGGGCAAGCCGGTCGACCCGACCCCGTTTGTCACCAATCCGGCGGGCTTCACGATCCATTCGGCGATCCACATGGCGCGCGACGATGCCCATGCGGTGATGCATCTCCACACCGCCTTCGGGCAGGCGGTGTCGGCACATGGCGAGGGGTTGCTGCCGCTGACCCAGACCGCAATGCTGGCGCGCGGCGACCTTGCGTTCCATGATTATGAGGGGGTTGCGACCGACCTCGACGAGCGCGAGCGGCTGGTCGCGGATTTGGGCGACAAGACTTCGATGCTGCTTCGCAATCACGGGACGCTGACCGTCGGCAAGACCGTTGGCGAGGCGTTCGTGCGGATGTATTTCCTCGAGCGCGCGTGCGAGGCGCAAATCTATGCGCTGTCGGCCGGCGACAACATCAGCAACCCGCCGCAGGGCACGCCAGAGCTTGCGGCCGAGCAGGGTCGGGTGGGTATTCCGATGGGCGCCAATTTGCTCGCGTGGCCGGCGTTGCTGAGGAAAGCGTATCGGCTCGACCCGAGCTTCGCGAGCTAGGCGGAACAAGGCACCCGCTTCGCCCGTCTCACCGTCATGCCGGTCACGGCAATGACGGAGACAAACCGATGAACATATTGATGGTCCTCACCAGCCATGCCGCACTTGGCAACACCGGCAAGAAAACCGGCTTCTGGCTCGAGGAATTCGCCGCGCCTTATTATGCGTTGAAGGATGCGGGGCATGCGATCACGCTCGCCAGTCCCAAGGGTGGGCAGCCGCCGCTCGATCCCAAGAGCGATGCGCCCGATGCGCAGACCGACGCAACGCGCCGATTCAAGGCCGATGGCGCGGCGCAGCAGCAGCTTGCGATGACCGAAGTCCTCGCCGACATCGACGGATCGATGTTCGATGGGGTCTTCTATCCGGGTGGGCATGGGCCGATGTGGGATCTCGCCGAGGACACCGACTCCAAGTCGCTGATCGAGGAAACGCTCACTGCCGGCAAGCCCGTTGCGCTGGTCTGCCACGCGCCAGCCGCCCTGAAGAACGTCAAGACCCGCGACGGCGCGTCGCTGGTCCGCGGGCGGAAGGTCACCGGCTTCACCAATGGCGAGGAGGAAGCAGTCGGACTGACTGACGTCGTTCCGTATCTTCTCGAAGAAATGCTCAAGGCCAAGGGCGCCGACTATTCCAAGGCGCCGGACTTCAACGCCTATGTCGTGACTGACGGCCTGTTGATTACCGGCCAGAACCCGGCGTCCAGCGGACCGGCGGCGGAGGCGTTAATGAAGGCGCTGGTCGCGGAGCCGGTTGCCTAGATGCGAAGCTGAAGGGCAAGGCCGGCTCGAAAGTGATCGCTACTCAGCCTCGCTCACCCTGCGAGGGTGGCGGGGGGGGGGGCGGCGGCGGCACGGGGCACGCCATGTCCATCCCGATTATCGAACCGTCGGCGCAAGTCTGCGTGGCAGGCGGCGGTGGTGGCGGTGGCGGTGGAGGCGGAGGCGGAGGCGGCAATATCGCTTCGCTGCCACCGCCGAAGCGGAAGCCGGCCTTCACACCGAAGCCCCTGACGTCGCCAACGTCAGCCCAGGCAGCAAGAATCGGGCCCGAGCTATTATGCGAACCGGTACCGGCTTCGACCCGGCCCCACGTCCCCCGGCCCCTGCTTTCGATCGTGTCGAATGCGGCGCCGCTGGCCAGCCTCAGATTAGTGTCGCCCTTGAACTCGTGGAACAGCTTCGCGTCGACAAACGGTGCGATGGCTCCGCTGCTAAACGTTGCCCGGGCGCCAACGTGGCCGCGCGTGCTTTTCACGCGATCATAGTTGAAGGCGATCGTCCCCACCGAGTTATTGTCGATAGACGAGCATACATAGGCAAGTCCGGCATCGACATCGAAATGGTTCGCATCCGATCCAAAGCGATAACCGACTTCGCCCTGGGCACCCCGACTCTTGAGATGCGGAGTGCGCGTTGCGGTGGCAAACAGCGAGTTGCCAAACCTCAGTTTGGCCCGGTCATATTTGACGAGGAGGTCGCCAAAGAAGCCGGTTTCGCCGCCGAAGATGGCATATCCGCCCAAGTTGTAGCCGGTCGCACGGAAGTCCGAAGCCGAGCCCCTGATGTCGGCTGTGGCGCGTTCATAACCGCCGGTGATGCCGATCGCGAGATTGCCGCCGAGCAGATAGTCGACGCCACCCTGGATACCGCGGCGCTTGGTCTTGAAGCGATCGACGTTGAAGGCCGCGCCGAATACCGTATAGTTCTGATCACGAGACTTGTCCTCGCTGTAATACGCTTGGCCCCACGCGCCCAGGCCGCCCCTTCGATTAGCCCCAAAGTCACTGCGACGGAGAGCGGAATAATTATTATAGCTGTCTGCCGACTGATACCATAAATTTTGAGCCAGATCGCCGATCACCACAGGCTCGATTGCCGCGAGGGTGGGCCTTGCAACAAGGAAGGTGTTGCCGCCAGTCTGTACCAGCGCGAGATTGATCAGGCCAAAATTAGTCTGACCGCCAAGCGTGAACGGTGACCCCGTCGCAGAAGCGGCATTGACCACCAAAGCCCCACGGGGGTCAATGACCAGTGCGCCGAGCAGATTAGGGTTGATAACGGTCGATCCGCTGGCATTGCCGCCAATGATCAGACGGTCCGAGATCAAACTGCCCGCTCCAACGCCGACGTCCACACCGAGGTTGGCCGCGCCGCTGCCAACATAGTTGCCACACAGGCTGAGCGTGTTGTTGGGGACACCGTTGACCATGGTGATGGTGCCGGCGTTATTGAACGTTTCGCAATTGATGAATGCCCCCGCCGTGTCAGTGAAACGCAGGGTTCCGCCCGCGAGGTTGTTGAATATGTCGGTACCGGCGCCGAAGTCGCTCGTGCCGATGACATTGAACGTGCCCCCGTTATTGAACACGTCGTTGCCGGCGGTCAGGATGATCCGCCCAGTGACCGACCCCGTTGAGCTCGTGGTAATCGTAGCCGGCCCGCCTGTGGCAATGATTGCCGGCCCGTTAGTCGCGGAGAGCCCGGCATTGAGCAGGATCGTCGACCCGGTGCCCGAGGTGACGTTGATCCCCGATGTGCCGCCGGTGACCGTCGCCCCGGCGTTGGTCGTGACCCGCACCGCGCACTGGGTACTGGCCAGGATCGCGGCGCCCGTCGCCGAGGTGACCGGCGCAGTTGCCGTGATGTTGATGTCGGCACAGCCGGTTGCGGTGGCGACGATTCCGTTGGAGCCCGGACCAGTAACATTGACCTCGCCCGAAACAATCGTCTGCGCGCCCGTGGTAGTGGTAACCGTGATTCCGTTGCTCGTCGCGCCCGTCGTTGAGACCGGGCCGACATTGACCGCCACGGGACCGGTGCCGCCATTGACAATCACGCCGCCGCTGTTTGGCGTGCCGGTTGTCGTGACCGGGCCGCAGTTGAGGTTGATCTGGCCGGTCGCATTGATGAGCACGCCCGGCGAGGCCGAGCCTGACGTCGCTACGGACTCGCATATTACAGCAACGGGCAGCGCGCCGCCCGCGACCACGATGCCGGTTGAACCCGCGCCCGTGGTGACGACCGGACCCGTCATCACCGAGATCGTACCAGTGCCGGCGACATCGACGCCATTCGACCTAGGACCGGCGGTTGTCGTCGAACCGGTGACAACTGTAATTGGGTCGCCTGCGCCGCGGATGATCGTTCCAGGGCTGTTGCTGCCACCCGTGGTGACTGAGCCGGTGCGATCGTTGATCGTGCACGCGTCCGCACCGAGGATCAGGCAAACCGCCGGGTCGGTGGTGAGCGAAACTCCGGGCGAATTATTGCCTGCGGTGGAGATATCCGCCAGGTTGATCGTGATGCGGCCCGGCGAATTGATGAGCACGCCTGCCGAATTGGCGCCGGTGGTCGTGACATCGCCGGGCGTTCCCGTGGCATCGCTGGGGATACCCGTTGCCGGGGTCAGCGTAACGCTGCACCCGCCAATGCCGAGCACCAAGCAGACCTGGGGATTGGTCGCAATGTCGATCGCGTTGGCGCCGAGGCCCGCGGTCTGGATGAGGCCGACGCTGCCGGTGGTCGGCCCGGCGGCGCGGACCAGAATGCCAGTCGCGCCGGCGCCCTGAGTGGTCAAGCTGCCAACGGTGAAGTTGGTGCCGCAAGCGCCCGCGCCGACGATGATGCAAGCGGTCGGATCGGTTGTCAGACTGAGCCCAAGCGCGTTGGCGCCAGCGGTCCGGAGTGTTCCGACCGTGGCAGATGTCGGCCCCGAGGCTGTCACCAGTGCACCCGTCGAACCGATGCCCTGAGTCGTGAGTGTACCGACATTGAAGGCCGTGCCGCAATTGCCCGTGCCGATAATGGCGCAAATAGCCGGATCGGTTGATAAATTAAGCCCGGGCGCGCTGTCGCCGCTCGTGCTGAGCGTGCCGACGGTGCCTGAGGTCGGTCCAGCCGCGCGGACGAGAATGCCCGTCGCACCTGATCCTTGGGTAGTGAGACTGCCGACCGTGAAGTTAGTGGCGCAACCTCCCACGCCGACAACGACACAGGCTGTCGGGTCGGTGATGAGACTGAGCCCGCCCGCGTTGGCACCGCTAGTGCTGAGCGTTCCGACCGTGGCAGATGTCGGCCCGGCGGCAGTGATCAGCGCACCCGTCGATCCGATTCCCTGCGTGGTGAGTGTGCCGATATTGAAGGCCGTGCCGCAATTGCCCGCGCCGATGATAAGGCATGCCGTGGGGTCGGTCGTGACATTAAGCCCCGGAGATTGCGCGCCACTTGTTGTCAGTGAGCTGATGCTGACGCTGGTTGGCCCCTGCGCAAGAATCAGGACGCCGGGGCTGTCGAGGTTTGCCGTGGATACTTGATTGGCCGTCGTGGTGATGCTGCACCCGCCGGAGAGCGTGACGCAGATCGCCGGATCTGTCGCAATGTCGATCGCCGGGGCGGCAACGCCCGTAGTAGACACCAGATTGGTGGAATTGAACGTCACGTTGCCACTCGAGCGCAACAGGGCTGCAGTAGAGCCGTCACCCGTAGTGGTGATGCTGTTGACGGTGAGATCAAGCGGGCCGCTCGTCGACGTAACATTGGCACCGCGCGATAACGTTCCGGAAGTGCTGAGCGTGTTGAGCGTTGCTTCGACGGTGCCGCCAATTAGCAGGGCCGCGTCGCTGTTCGCGCCTGTCGTCACCAGCGCGCCAGTGTCGGTGACGGAAAGCAGTCCCGGGGTAGTCAAAAAGAGCGCGGGCTGATTATTGCCGGTAGTGGTGATGCTGCCCGAAAGGTTGACGACAATATCAGTGGCCGAACTGCCCACGAGGCCCGAACCGGACAGAATAGTCGTGCCGGTTGTCACTGTTCCGGTCACGGGGGTCGTCAGGAGTGGATCGACGCACGTGATCACACCTAGCAAGTCGACCGTGCACAACGATTGAGCGTTGGCAG
>JANXUU010000102.1 GCA_025356055.1 Sphingomonas sp.
CGGAGCTGGCTGTACCGGCTGCGGCCGAGCGCAAGTCATTCGGCTTATGTGCCTCATGTCAGCGCGTTCAATGAACCGGACGGAAACCCGCCGCTTGCGCCCAACCGACTGCGCTGGTCGCGGCCTGAGCCGACGACTGGCGTGGACTTTGTCGACGGGCTGCGGCCAATGCTTGGCAATGGTTCGACCGAGCGGCTGGAGGGGTGCGGGGTGCATCTCTACGCGGCCGACCGGAGCATGGAGCGACGGGTCATGTTCAGCGCCGACGGGGAGCTGTTGATCGTCCCCCAGACGGGTGCGATCGAGATACGCTCGGAGACGGGCAAGTTCGAAGTTGAACCCGGTTCCATCGCATTGATTCCAAGGGGAATCAGGTTCCAGATTCGGCTCCTCGACGGACCCGTTTCGGGCTATGTTGCAGAGAATTATGGAAGCCTGTTCCGTCTGCCCGAACTGGGGCCGATCGGGTCCAACGGGCTGGCCAATGCGCGCGACTTCGAGACGCCAGTGGCGTGGTATGAGGATCGCGACGAGCCGACCGAGATCGTCCAGAAATATGGCGGACGGCTGTGGTCGACGACGATCGATCACAGCCCGCTCGATGTCGTCGCGTGGCACGGCAATTTGGTGCCCTACCGCTATGATCTGGCGCGGTTCAACACCATCGGGACCGTCAGTTTCGACCATCCCGATCCGTCGATCTTCACCGTGCTGACCAGCCCAAGCAAGACGATCGGGCGCGCCAATTGCGACCTCGTGATCTTCCCGCCGCGGTGGATGGTGGCCGAGGACACGTTCCGGCCGCCGTGGTTCCATCGCAACCTGATGTCGGAGGCGATGGGGCTGATCCACGGGGCTTATGATGCCAAGGCCGAGGGGTTCGAGCCCGGCGGGCTGTCGCTCCACAACCGGATGAGCGCGCATGGGCCCGACCTCGACAGCTGGCGGGGGGCGAGCGAGGCCGCGTTGCAGCCGCACAAGATCGAGGGGACGATGGCGTTCATGGTCGAAAGCGCGCTGCCGTTCGTGCCGACTGCCGCCGCGCTGGCGAGTGCGCAACCCGATTATGACGGGGCGTGGAGCCAGTTCCCGAAGGCAGTCATCCCGCGCTGATTCAGTGAGCGCGACAAGTCGTCTGATTGTCTTGCCTGCCACGCGAATCGGCTGCTCCGCACCGGTCAGGGCGCAATGCCGCGCTCGCCGCGTGCCGCAACCGAATGACCGCCGAAAATTACCTGACGGCGCATTGAAGGCGCGGAAAGATCAGAGATGCTGGGCGCGGGACGGCTGGCTTTGTCGAGTGCGGCGAGATGCTCGTGCCCAAGATGAAAACCGAGCGCGGCGATATTGTCGTGTACCTGGCTGACTTTGCTGACGCCGATTAACGTGGTGTCGACCCCCGGCCGCGACACGACCCAGGCGAGTGCGACGCGCGCGGGAGGCACGCCGAGTTCAGCCGCCACCTTCTTGACCGCGTCGACGATCCCCCAATTGCGGTCGGTGAACAAAGTGTCGCCAAAGGGATTGGCGCCATCGAGCCTCTTCTCTTCGCCGTCACGCTCTCCGCCGGTCGCCGGGCTGTCGGGCAGGCCGGCCTGCAACGGTCCGCGTGCCTCAACGGAGGCGCGGTGGTAACGGCCGGTGAGCAGGCCATAGGCCAGCGGGCTCCACGGCATCATGCCCAGTCCCACCTCGCGGGCAAGAGGCAGGTGCTCGGCCTCGACGTCACGGCTGACCAGCGAATACCAATATTGTAGCGCGATCGGGCCCGGCATTCCGCGTTCCGAGGCCAATGTAACCAGCCGCGCGACATACCAAGCCGGAGTGTTGGAAATGCCCCAGTAAAGGATCTTGCCGGTGCGGATCAGCGACGACATCGTCTCCAGCAGCTCCTCTGCTGGGGTCACGCCATCCCACACGTGGATCCAGTAGAGATCGACGTAGTCAGTGCCGAGCCGCCGCAGCGACCCTTCAACCGCGGCACGGACATGGCGCGCGCTATTGCCCCCGGCACCGAGGTCGCGCCCCGCCGAAAAGCCCGACTTGGTCGCGATCACCAGCCGATCGCGAAGTCCGCGTTCCTTGATGATGCCGCCCAGCATCTCCTCGCCGCGCCCTCCGGCATAGACGTCGGCGGTATCGACCAGATTTCCCCCCGCTTCGACATAAGCATCGACCACTGCCGCCGCCTCATCGCGCTCGATTCCCCAGCGATCGACCCCGAAGGTCATGGTGCCAAGCGCGAGTGGGCTCACGACCAAACCCGAACGGCCGAGCGTGCGATAATCAGTGAGGGTCATGAACATACTTCCATAGTGATTGCTACGGAACCCTTTGGTGCGCGTTGCGCCCGGCGTCAACGTCTTCTATAACGATCGCTATGAAAACTGTTTCAAGCAGCGCCACGCGGTCGGGGCGCCCGCGCTCCTTCGATCGGTCGCAGGCGCTGGAGGCGGCCAAATATGTGTTTTGGGCGCAGGGCTATGAAGGGGCATCGGTTGCGGATCTGACCCGGGCGATGAAGATCACCCCGCCCAGTCTTTATGCCGCATTCGGCGACAAGCGCCGCTTATTCATCGAGGCAGTCGACGATTATCTCGGTGGTGCCGACAATTTGGTCGCCGCCATTGCCTCGGCTCCGAGCGCGCGTCAGGCGGCACACGACCTCCTGCATGCCGCCGCCGAAGGTTTTACCGGCGCTCACACTCCGGCCGGTTGCCTCCTTGCCAGCTCGATCGTCAGCAGCTCTGCTGCAGCGGCAGACGTGCGCGAGAGCTTGGCGCTCATCCGGCGCCGGATCGAAGTTGCGTTGCGCGATCGAATCGCGATCGATGCGGCCGCCGGATTATTGACCCGGGACATCCCGCCCGAGGGGCTTGCGGGGCATGTCTTCGCTGTCGTCCAAGGAATGTCGACGCTTGCCAAGGACGGCGCCGATCGCGCGAAATTGCGGTTGATCGTGGATACGGCGATGAGGGTCTGGCCTCAGGATTAAACGCCCAGGAATCCATATCCCGGCCACGCGAACGCTCATTCGTGCCACTCCCTTGTGCCGATGGGGCAGTTAATAAGCGGTTGGTTCTCGCGGTTTCCGCAGATTTCTTGCTGATTTGAAGCGAGCTGGTGACCCCTACGGGAATCGAACCCGTGCTTCAGCCGTGAAAGGGCCGCGTCCTAACCGCTAGACGAAGGGGCCGTGAGGCGTGGCGGGCGATTAGGCGAGGCAGGACGAGGGGTCAAGGCGGCGCGCGGAGTCTTTGTCGTTCTTCATGCCGGCGCCGCGTCATCGACATGCATCTCGGCCGCGTTGCCACCGTTCCACTGGTCGCGCTTGATCGATCCGGCGAGCCACCAGCGGCGGTCGGGGGTCGAGGCAAGGAGCGCCTGGCCGAGCGGGGTGTCGGCGGCGCGAAAGGCGATCCACTTGAAGCTTTTCCCGTCGTCTCCCGCGGCGATCCCGCGGACATGGCCATTACCGACAATGGCGACCCGCATCAGCCGGGCGGGACCGGCAGCGACGCGCGGCGAGGGCCAGCCGGCGCCATAGGGACCGCCGGCCTCAAGCTGATCGCATAATGTGCCGGCGACCCCGCCGGGCGCTAGCAGTGCATCGAGCAGCAGCGCGCGCGTGCCGCTGGCGGCGGCGACATCGGCGGCGAGGCGATCGTGGAGAAAGGCACGCAGCGGCTCGAGTCCGCCCGGCGCCATGGTCAGCCCGGCGGCCATGGCGTGACCGCCACCAGCGACGAGCAGTCCGCTGTCTTTCGCGGCGAGGATGGCGGCGCCCAAATCGACCCCCGAGATTGATCGGCCCGAGCCTTTGCCGACACCATCCGCGTCGAGCGCGATGACCAGCGCGGGGCGGTTGAACTTTTCCTTGAGCCGGCTGGCGACAATGCCGATCACCCCGGGGTGCCAGCCGCTACCGGCGACGAGGAT
>JANXUU010000134.1 GCA_025356055.1 Sphingomonas sp.
GCCGCCCTACGGTTCCGCTACGCTTCACCTCCGGCCAACACTGGCGATGGAGGTGGCAATGCACTAACAATCAAGCTGGACCACTCGATGGGGGCCGGTCACGCGAAATCGCGCGACCCGCATTGGCTATTCGAAAACAAACGACCGCTCACGCCCCAGTTGCAGTCGTCCGCGAGGATTTAGCGGAAGCCACAAGCGGTCGGTCGGGTTCCGCCCCAATAGCGGGCATTGGCTTCTCCCATGGGGCAAGCCTCCCGGCTCAGCCTCACCGCAGGTGAGCGAAGAGAATAGTGATGTATGCGATGACGAATAGGACCATGGCTCCTACGATCACCTCATGCACTCGAGGTCGGCGTGTGCTCAGAGCGGTGATCGAGATAACGGCGAACACAGCGTGGAAGCCGAGGTTGGTCGCGTCTGGCAGGCGATCGTTGAGCATCCAGTCCTTAGCAATGCTCGCTCCCAGCATCATCAAGCTGATCGTGAAGAAAGGCGTCGCCTCGCGGTAATAATGATCCCTCAGTTGCAGCGCCCCAGCATGCGGGACATCGGGCAGGACGATGGCGCTCATCATGTAGAGAAGGACGGTCTGCAGTAGGATGATGCCGAAGCTAGCGAAGCTCCATTGCTGGTGAGCGACCAGCGCAAAGCTTGCCCACCAGAACTGCGCCGCAAACACCAGTAGCAAGGCCGACCAGAGCAGGCTCGGGGCATAAATAACGACCCGCGATCGTGACAGCAGCAGCGCGCGGTAGCCCTTGAGCACCTCCGTAATTGCCAATCCGAGGATAATCGAGAGCAGCACCGACAAGTATGAAAATGCGTCCACGTGGCCCTCCAACGGGCGAGCCTAACGGAAGTGGCTGAGCGGCTCCACTGCTGTTTCGAGGGATTGTGGGCCGATGTCTGTTTCCCACCCATTTCTTGCCGTTCCCGGTGCAGGAGACGGTCGCTGAAAGCGGTCGGTCGGCTTCCGCTTGGTACGGTCCGAAAAGGCGCCTGGCCGCTAGCCACCCACATTTGGCCGTTAATTGGGTTGCGACCGGACACGTGAAGCGGTCGGTTGGCTTCCGCTCCAGCAGACGCCTTTGTATGGGGCAATCGCACAACCGGTAGGCCGACCTTTCCTCACTTGAGAAATGTCCTACAACGGCGAAACCGGCGGTTATCGCGATGGCCGCTAAACCGGGGGGGGCGAGAATTTTGCCTAGGGAACTACGAATAGCGTGATCGATTGGAGTCAGGATTCTAACGCGGTGCGCAAGCGTCAGATGTTGTTGCTGGCCGGCATTCTGTTGCTTGGGCTGTGGATCTCCTGGGCTTTCCTGGTTCCGCTTGCTTGGGCGGTCGTTCTTGCGATTGCGGAATGGCCTCTATATCGACGCGCGCTAACCGGGGCGCCCAGCCACCCTACCTTAGTCGCAGCCGGCTTTGCCTTCGGCACCGCCCTAGTCGTGCTCGTGCCCCTATCGCTCGCGGGGGTGTCTCTTGCGCAGGAAAGCCAAGCCGCGCTCGATTGGCTGAAGCATGCCCAAGCCAGCGGCATCCCTGCACCGGGCTGGCTTGCAGATATGCCGTTACTGGGCGTTCGCCTGCAGGCCTACTGGCAGCAGCACCTTGGCAACCCGCAGGCCGCTAACGCGCTCCTCGGCTCTCTCAGCGCCGCGCGCATCCTTGAGTGGACCAAGTCAATCGGCGGCGAGATAGTGCGGCAGCTCGGCTTGTTTCTGATCACTTTGTTTGCGCTCGTTTCCCTGCTCGCCCGCGGAGTTCATATCGGTAAACGCGGGCATCTGATCGCGGGCCGATTGTTTGGCCCACTTGGCGAAGACTTTCTTCAGCGGATGATTGTGGCGATCCGCGGCACGGTCGGGGGCACAGTGATTGTGTCCTTTGGAGAAGGCGTGATCATCGGGGTCGGCTATTTTGTTGCCGGCGTTCCCCAGCCACTGTTGTTTACCACATTCACCATGCTTCTAGCCCTGGTCCCATTCGGCGCTTGGGTGGTGTTCGGGCTTGCCAGCTTAATAATTACTGGCGCCGGCCACGCTCTGGCTGGCGGACTGTTATTCGCATTTGGCGTGACGGTAATGACGATCGGCGACAATGTCGTCCAACCTGCTGTCATTGGCGGCGCGGTTGAGCTGCCTTTTCTACTTGCATTGATCGGCGCGTTTGGCGGTCTAGCATCGATCGGGTTGGTCGGGCTCTTCATCGGCCCGGTCGTGATGGCTGCCCTGCTATTGGCTTGGCGCGAGTGGATGCCGATCCAAGGCGCGTAAGCACCCCTTCGCATTTGCGAGGCTAGAGTGCTAAAAAAGATCGCCCGCGGCAGCCGCTGTCGCCTAATGCTTAGCTACCCAGCTCTTGGGGTCTTTGTCGACCGGAGTCACTCCCCTGACATGCGCGGCCTCATACGAAGCAAACGCGACGGCAAGGTCGTGCCGCAATTGGAGAGAAGCCTGCCGCCGGAAGTCGGTTAGTCCTTCGCGTTCCTCCTCAGCCATGTGGTCGCTGTTCGCCTTGTTTGCGGCAGCAACGGCCTGAAACCATTTGTGAGTTCCTACCTGGTGCTGCTCCACCAAGGCGACGGCGTCACGGATCTCGTTATGGTCCTTTATGGCGTCAAGTGTCTCGTCTTCCACGCCCTCCTTGTCTCCCGCGGCGCGGCCAACGCGCAGCAGTTCTGGGTAGTGACCGGCCCCCATCGAGTGGTCCAGCTTGATTGTTAGTGCATTGCCACCTCCATCGC
>JANXUU010000005.1 GCA_025356055.1 Sphingomonas sp.
GGCGCGCGTTGCGTTGGCGAGCGCGGCCGACCTCGACGCCGCAGTGGCCAACGCGGCCGCGGCACAACCGGCGTGGGGCGCGACCAACCCGCAGCGGCGGGCGCGGGTGATGTTCGCGTTCAAGGCGCTCGTCGAGGCGGAGATGGACAGCCTCGCGCACATGCTGTCGATGGAGCACGGCAAGGTCGTCGCCGACAGCCGCGGCGACATCCAGCGCGGGCTCGAGGTGATCGAGTTTTCGTGTGGCATCCCCCACGCGCTCAAGGGCGAATATACCCACGGCGCGGGCCCCGGCATCGATGTCTATTCGATGCGCCAGCCGCTCGGTATCGTCGCAGGCATCACCCCGTTCAACTTCCCGGCGATGATCCCGATGTGGATGTTCGGCACCGCCATCGCCTGTGGCAACGCCTTCATCCTCAAGCCCTCGGAGCGCGATCCGTCGGTTCCCGTGCGCCTGGCCGAGCTGATGAAGGAAGCCGGCGCCCCCGATGGCATCCTTCAGGTCGTCCACGGCGACAAGGAGATGGTCGACGCGCTCCTCGACCATGAGGACGTAAAAGCGATCAGCTTCGTCGGCTCGTCCGACATCGCGCAATATATCTACAGCCGCGGGACCGCCAACGGGAAGCGCGTGCAGGCATTCGGCGGGGCCAAGAACCATGGCATCGTCATGCCCGACGCCGACCTTGACCAGGTCGTCAACGATCTCGCCGGCGCCGCGTTCGGCTCGGCCGGGGAGCGGTGCATGGCGCTGCCGGTGGTCGTGCCGGTCGGTGAGAAGACCGCCATCGCGCTCCGCGAAAAGCTCATCCCCGCGATCGAGGGTCTCCGCATCGGAGTCTCTTCCGATCCCGATGCCCATTATGGACCGGTGATCAACGCCGCCCACAAGGCGAAGATCGAAAACTACATCCAGATGTGCGCTGACGAGGGCGGGGAGCTGGTCGTCGACGGCCGCGGCTTCACGCTGCAAGGGAACGAAGGCGGCTATTTCGTCGGCCCGACCCTGTTCGACCATGTGAAGCCGCATTTCCGCAGCTACCAGGAAGAAATCTTCGGCCCCGTCCTGCAGATCGTCCGCGCTGCCGATTTCGACGAAGCGGTCCGCCTGCCGAGCGAACACCCGTACGGCAACGGCGTCGCGCTGTTCACCCGCAACGGCCACGCCGCGCGCGAATTCGCCGCGCGCGTGAACGTCGGCATGGTCGGGATCAACGTCCCCATCCCGGTGCCGGTCGCTTACCACAGCTTCGGCGGATGGAAGCGCTCGGGCTTCGGCGATATCAATCAGCACGGCATGGAAGGCGTGCGCTTCTGGACCAAGACCAAGACGGTCACCCAGCGCTGGCCCGACGGCGGGGTCGGCGACGCCGCTAACGCCTTCGTCATCCCGACGATGGGGTGAGGCGATGATCCGGCGCACCCGATCCTCGTCGCCGTTCGAGGCGTCCATCGGCTTCTCGCGAGCAGTGCGCGCTGGTGACCGCATTCTCGTCTCCGGCACCGCCCCGGTTGAGCCTGACGGCGGCTCCACCCCCGGCGACGCAGCCGCACAAACCCGCCGCGTCTTGGCTATCATTCTGGCGGCAATCGAAGAACTCGGCGGCATGGCAACCGACGTCGTCCGCACCCGCATGTTCCTCGCCGACCCAGCCGACGCGACCGCGGTCGGAGCCGTCCATGGCGAAATCTTCGGCGAAATCCGTCCCGCCTCGACGATGGTCGTCGCCCGGCTCCTTCGCCCCGAGTGGCGCGTCGAGATCGAGGCCGAGGCGATAGTGGCAAGCCCGGCCTAGCCTTGCTACGGCGGTCCCCATGAGCCAGTTCGACCTCACCGACGACCAGCGCGCTATCCAGGAGATGGCGCGCAAGTTCACCGCCGACGCGATCACGCCCCATGCCGCCGAGTGGGACGAGCACCACATCTTCCCGCGCGATACCATTCGGGAAGCAGCGAAACTCGGCTTCGCGTCGATCTATGTCAGTGAAGAGGGCGGCGGGATCGGGCTCGGGCGGCTGGAGGCGGCGCTGATCATGGAAGCGATGGCCTATGGCTGTCCTTCGACCAGCGCGTTCATTTCAATCCACAACATGGCCGCGTGGATGATCGACCGGTTCGGGTCGGACGAGGTCAAGGCAAAATATTTGCCGTCGATGCTGACCGCCGAGCGGCTCAGCAGCTATTGCCTGACCGAACCCGGCTCCGGCTCGGACGCCGCCGCGCTCAAGACCAGAGCGGTGCGCGACGGCGACGACTATATCGTCTCCGGCTCGAAGGCCTTCATCTCGGGCGGCGGAGAGAACGAGCTTTACGTCACCATGGTCCGCACTGGTGAGGACGGCCCCAAGGGCATTTCCTGCCTCGTCATCGAAAAGGACATGCCCGGCGTGTCGTTCGGCGCGCCCGAGAAGAAACTCGGCTGGCACTCCCAGCCCACTGCCCAAGTCAATTTTGACGAAGTGCGCGTGCCGGTCGCCAACCGCGTCGGCGGCGAGGGCGAGGGGTTCCGAATCGCGATGATGGGGCTCGACGGGGGCCGTCTCAACATCGGCGCCTGCTCGCTCGGCGGCGCGCAGCGCTGCCTCGACGAGGCGGTCGCCTACACCAAGGAACGAAGGCAGTTCGGCCACGCCATCGCCGATTTCCAGGCGACGCAGTTCACGCTCGCCGACATGGCAACCGACCTCGAGGCGGCGCGCGCGCTGCTCTACATGGCGGCGGTCAAGGTCACTGAGAACACCCCCGACAAGACCAAATTCGCGGCGATGGCCAAGCGCCTCGCGACCGACAACGGCTCGTCGATCGTCGACCGCGCGCTGCAATTGCACGGTGGCTACGGCTATCTTCAGGATTACCCGATCGAGCGTTTCTGGCGTGACCTGCGCGTCCATTCGATCCTCGAGGGTACCAACCAGGTGATGCGGATGATCGTCAGCCGCGACATGCTGAGGCAGGGATGATCGACGAAATCATCAGTCGCCGCGAAGGCGCGGTTGGCCGGATCACGCTCAACCGCCCCAAGGCGATCCACGCGTTGACCCAGGCGATGTGCGAAGCAATGAGCGCGGCGTTGCTCGAATGGCGCGCCGACCCCGCCATCGAAGCGGTGATCATCGACCACGCTCCCGGCACCCGCGGCTTCTGCGCCGGCGGCGATGTCGTGATGCTGGCGAAATCAGGCGCAGCGGGGGGCGAATTGGCCGACGCCTTCTTCGACGCCGAATATCGCCTCAACCATTTGCTCTTCACTTACCCCAAGCCGACGTTGGCGATCATGGACGGGATCACGATGGGCGGCGGGGTCGGCATCGCGCTGCCCTGCACCCACCGAGTCGCCACCGAAAACACGCGGCTCGCCATGCCTGAAACCGGGATCGGCCTGTTTCCCGATGTCGGCGGCGGCTGGTACCTGCCCCGCCTCCCCAGCCGCGTCGGCGAGTTCATGGCCCTGACCGGTGCGCGGCTCGACGGCGCCGAGTGTCACTATCTTGGCCTTGCAACCCACTACATCCGCTCGGACGATATCCCCGATCTGATCGAACGCATCGTCGGCTCCCCGTCCAGGCTCCTGGGCGCACTCGGTGCGGCCACGACGACCCCGCCCGAGGCGCGCATCGCCGCCAATGAACCCATTATCCAGACGCTGTTCGCCTCGGACCGCCTCGAGGAAATCCTCGCTGCGCTCGATGCCGACGGCGGCGACTGGGCCACGACCGAGGCCGGCACGATCCGCACCAAGAGCCCGCTGTCGTGCAAAGTTTCGCTCCGTCTGATGGCCGAGGGTAAGCGCCGCACCGATTTTGCCGATGAAATGACTGCCGAGTTTTCACTGGCGACACACGTCGCCCGCACCCACGACTTCCACGAAGGCGTCCGCGCGCTGCTGATCGACAAGACCGGCGCGCCCGACTGGCAACCCGCCGTCCCCGAGGCGGTCGACGACGCCATGCTCAACGCGCTGTTCGCCCCCGTCGCTTCGGCGTGGACCCCCTTTGCCGAAACCGAGGTGCCCGCATGAGCGATTATGAAACTATCCTCGTCGAACAGCGCGGCGCGGTCACGCTCGTCACCCTCAACCGCCCGCAGGCGCTCAATGCGCTGAACTCGGGCGTGCTGCGCGATCTCATCGCCGCGTTCGCCGCCTATGACGCCGACGGAACCCAGCGCTGCCTCGTCCTCACCGGCTCGGAAAAAGCCTTTGCCGCCGGCGCGGACATCAAGGAAATGCAGGCGCAGGGGTTCGCCGACATGTACGGCTCGAACTTCTTCGCCGGTTGGGAAAGGGTCACACGCACCCGCAAGCCGTGGCTTGCAGCGGTCTCGGGCTTCGCGCTTGGCGGCGGCTGCGAGGTGGCGATGATGGCCGATTTCATCATTGCCGCCGACTCGGCCAAATTCGGCCAGCCCGAAATCAAGCTCGGCGTAACCCCCGGCATGGGCGGCTCACAACGCCTCACGCTGGCGATCGGCAAGGCCAAGGCAATGGAAATGTGCCTGACCGGCCGGATGATGGGTGCCGAGGAAGCCGAGCGTGCCGGGTTGGTGGCGAGGGTCGTCCCCGCCGCCGAGCTCATCGACGAAGCGATCAAGACGGCTCAGGCGATCGCTTCCATGCCCCCCCTCGCCGCGATCGCCACCAAGGAAATGGTCAACGCCACCTTCGAGATGGGCCTCGCGCAAGGCATAAATTTCGAGCGCCGCCTGTTCCACGGCCTGTTCGGCACGGCCGATCAGAAGGAAGGCATGGCCGCCTTCGTCGAGAAGCGGCCCGGCAACTGGACCGGCCGTTGAGCTGGTCCCCCACGTAGGTGGCAGACACAGGTCGGGTTGCGGTGTCGGCTGAGCGCACCGACCACTAATTTACAAAAAAGGCCCCGAGGGATCGCTCCCCCGGGGCCGTTTTTTCGTCCGTGGATCGGATGGCCGCTTAAAGCGACCATCCTGTCCTCTTACTGACCCGAACCCGGACCGAAGGTGATTTCCACGCGGCGGTTCTGCGGCTCGCGCACACCGTCGGCCGTCTCGACTAGCGGACGGCTCTCGCCGAACGCCTGGGTCGTGATCGCACCGTCGGCGACACCCTTGCCCGCGAGATACGCCTTCACGGCGTCCGCACGGCGCTGCGAAAGCGCAACGTTGTAGGCGTCCGAACCCGACTTGTCGGCATGACCGGCCAGCATGACCGAGGCCTTGCCGGTCTGCTGATAGGCAGCCGCGGCATTGTCGAGGATCGCCGCTGCTTCAGGGGTGATGTCCGACTTGTCCCAATCGAAGAACACGATGAACGGACCAACCGGAACCGGAGCCGGAGCCGGGCAAGCCGCGGTCGCAGGGATCACCGAACCGTCCGGGCAGGTCTGCGTGGCAGGCGGCGGCGGGGGCGGGGGAGGGGGCGGCGGCGGCGGCGGCGGCGGGGGAGGCGGCGGCGCGAAGTTGAAGATCAGGCTCGCCAGCAGCGAGTGCGAGCGGAAGCGACCACGATAGTCACCGCCGATGGCATCGTTGAAGTGGATCTTGCGAACGTTGAAGAAACGATACTTGATGCCGAGATCGACGTTCGGGCTGATCGACTTGCGAACACCCGCGATCGCCTGCCACGCAAGACTGCTGTCACGATCGACCAGGTTCGGCGTGCCGCCCAACGCGGGAACCGAAACGTCGTACTTTAAGCGCGCGACACCCAGGCCACCGCCGACATAGCCATTCCAGCCGTGGTCGTCGCCGAAGTCGAGCAACAGGTTGCCCATCGACGAAATCGCCGAGACATGACCGTCGCCGTTGAACACATTCTGCGTATTGCGCGTAATTCCGTTGGCAACAGTGACGTCACCGATGCCGGCGCGCTTGTAGCCGATTTCGGCCTCAGCGCGGACCGGGCCGAAGTCATAGCCACCGATCAGATCAGCATCGATCCCGGTCTTGTGATTGATGATGATGCCGTCATTGTAGGTGGGCGTGGTAACGCCAGTGACCGTGCGATGATAATTAAAATGCGTGTCTTCAACGAGCATCGCGCCGCCTTCGACGCCGACATACCAGGCGTGGTCGAGAGCGAGCGCCGGGCTAGCAAGTGCCGACGTGGCGAGCGCTGCCGTAATGGCCAGCTTGCGCATAGGATATCCCCTTTCACATGCGTTCGGATAGTGAACTGCAGTCACACATTATGGTGAGCGGGAAGATGGCGCAAGACAGCAAAGCCGTTAAGCTGTTGCGTAAATACATCAATTCACTTAATATGACGCAAGAAACCGACAGAATTTCGCGCTCAACTGGCGATCAGTCCATGCGACCGAAGACTCGCGAGGAGGCTTGCCAACGTCGCGCGGGCCTGCGCGTCGATCATCGTTCCGCCCGCCGCATCAGCCACAGCGCTCGTCCAAGCGCCCACAACCTGGTCGCCGCCGACGACCAGCGCGCTCGCCCGGACCTCGCCAAACACCCACGCCCCGCCGCGGAAGACTGCATCGATTCCCTCGCTCGCGACCATCGCGCGCAGCCCCTCGCGCGCGATTACGAAACGCCATCCGCCCTCGGTCGCGATCGCCAGTTGGTCGGCCTTACCCGCCCACGCCCCGCTTGCCCCGCTGGCCACTATATAGCATTTGCCCGTAACCGGCACCGCCGGCGGGCTCGCCAGCGCACGCTGCTCGACGCACGCCGCCACGCAGCCGTCCAGCAGTGCCAGCGCCTCGTTATGAGTCACTTCCTTTTGCGCCTGTCCGGCGTCGAGCAAAGGGAGGGATAATCGGCTGGTCGCGCTCACCGAAGGCTCCTCACAAAATGATCTTCAGATAGATTTCGCGCGACGCCGCCCGGTCGCCGACCTGGCGCACCGCCAGCATCGCGTCGCCGCTGGCAAACGTCGCCAGTTCGGCATTCGTCACCACCAGCGACGGAACCGAGCAGGTCCACTCGCGCGCGACCGCTCCCTGGAACAGCCGCACGCGATAAGTCTCGCTCGCCTCGCCCAGCGGCGCATCGATCCCGTCGATCCACCCCCAGCCCACGCGGCTCCGCCGAGTCCAGCCGATGCTCAACCCCGCGGCATCGTGGCTCGCGCGCAGGCCGACCGGCGCCGGCGGCCGCAGCGACTCGCCCCCCGCGATCCCGCTCACGCCCGCCGAAGTCACGTCACCCAGCCCATTGGGCACCACCGTAACAGCCGCTCCAACCATTTCGCCCGGCAGCACGATCCGCGCCAGCCGCTCGGCGTCAATCAGCACGAACGCCTCGCCCACCGCGTGGCCCGCCATCGCCCACTCGCTTCCGCGCCGCCCGCGCAGCAGCCGCGACAATCGGAACTGACCCCCGCTTGCCGGCTCGGCTCGCCCGAATTGCACCAGCTCGTCGCCGATCATCGCCAGATTCATCCCCATTGCCAGCGCCGCATCGTCGCAGCTCAGCAAATGCGCCGCGCCATCGACCAGCGTCACAACCACGTCATTGAGTTCGTCGTGAAGCACCGCGCTCCCCGCACCGAGCACGCTCGTCGCGCGCCCGATCACCGCCGCCCGCTCGACCGCGACCGTCGCCCACGCCGCGCCATTCGCCGTCACGCTCACGCTGATCGGTTTCCACGTCCCAGCGCTCGCCGCTGCGACCAGCAGCGACATCGTCTCCGCTCCGCCGCCCAGGTCAGGCAAATCCATCAGCACCAGCGCGGTCGGCAACGCCACCTCGTCGATCCCCGCGCTCGCCCGCCCGGCGTCCCCGACAAACGCCACCGCGCCGCCGGCTTCGCAGACCAGTCGCGCGCTCACCACCAGCGCCTTGATCTCGACCTCGGCCACCCGCCAGATTCCCGGCAGCTCGGCCAGTCTCAGCGCATCCCCCGGCGCCAGCTCGACGAACGCCGGCCGCAAGGTCACGCGCACCTCCTCGCGTTCCGCCCACAGCCGCGCCAGCCGCGTTTCCGCAAGTCCCCGAGCCCGGTCCGCCGACACGCTCGCCGCAAAGTCCACCGCCCGCCCCGTGCGCCCGCCAGCCTCACCCGCCTCGGCCAGCCCCGCTTGGTAATCACGCGCGGGATCGTAATAGCTCAACCCCAGCCGCGTCGGCATCTCGCCCAGCGGCCGCCGCGACCGCTCGATCCGATGCGCTTCGGCGCTACTGCCGGCCGCGCACCCGATCTGCGACCCCGTCACGCTCCGTCCGACCGCCCCGCGATCGGTCAGCACCCCGCCCGCGTCACGCAGCCGCACCGCGGCCATCTCGACCACCACGCCGATCGCGTCGCCGATGCTCGCCCCATGCGCCGCATAACCCCCGACCGTCGCGCTCGCCGCGCAATCGATCGCCCCGCCGCTCGCGTCGTTCAACAGCGCACCAACCGCGACATCCCCCTCATCGGCCACCACCTCGAACGTCAGCATCGGAATGCGATTGCCATATTCGGCCACCGCCAGATCCTCGAACACCGCCAGCGCGATCCCGCGAAACGCCGTCGCCCCGCTTGCCCCCTCGACCGACGCGATCAGCGGATCGGCCACTTGCCCCTCGCCGCCATCGTGAAATCGCATCGCCCCCGGGACCTTCAGATCCCCCGCCGCCCCGCGCATCAATTTCCCGTCGGCCCAGATCCGCCCGATCCGCAGCGCTTTGCGCGACGAAACGGCAACCGCGAAACTTGCCGTATAGGCATAGCGCAGCGCATCGCTCCCGCCCTTGCCCCCGCTGACCGCCGTCTCGGTCTCGACCAGGTCTGTCGCCCACACCACGCTCCCCGCAACGCGCATCGTGCCATAGATACGCGGGATCATTGTCCCGTAACTCGCCGTCTGGACCGTAAGGTCGCCCAGCCGCGGCCCCTTGCGCGGCCCCTCGCCGAACAATTGCTGGTCGACCGCCTGTCCGACCAAGCTGCCCAGCGCTCCGCCCAACGGCCCGCCCAGCGCGGTCCCGACCGCGCTCAATACCAATGTCGCCATTGCTCAAACTTTCCTCATGCGGCGGCGATAGACCGCAAGCAGCGGCCACGGGCTTTCCCCCGGCCGCTCGACCACGCCATGGCGCAAGTCGGCATGGATCATCCCCGCCCCGCTCGCGATCCCCAGGTGCAGCACCTCCCGTCCGGCCTGCAGCAACAGCACGTCGCCCGCCACGACCCGCGTCCGCGCGATCCGCCGAAACCACGGAGCCAGCCCCGCCTCGATCTCGCTGCGCGCCACCCCACGCGCGGCATAGTTTCGCCGCCCGCAATTGGCCGGAAGCCCGAACGCCGCGAGCACCAGCCCGAGGCAATCGATCCCGACCTCGCGCGACCGCCCCTGCAGCCGAAACCGAGTGCCGATCAGGCTGCGCGCCCGCTCTACCGCCTCCATCGTCACGCCCCCCGCGTCAGTAAGTCATTGCCCGGCACATGCGGCTCGCCACGAAAGTTCGCGACGTTCTGAAATCGCCCCGCGCAGGTCACGAGCCGCTTGTCGCACCCTTCGCGAAGCGCGACCCGGTCGCCCACGCGCACCGCTCCGGGCGCCATCTCGCGCACCCGCACGACCGCGCCACCAGCGGCCCAGATCACCGAACTCAGCCCGGTATTCACCCCGCTCAGCCACCGCAGCCGCCCGAACACAAACCGCGCCTCGGCCACTCCGTCGATCGTCAAGGCATCGCCGTCGCTGGCGACAACCGTCGCCCGCACCGTCCGCCCCGCCAGATCGACCCGGCACCGCGCATCGCCAAAACTCGCCCGGCACGTCGGCGAAGTCGCGGGACAAACCGGCGCCGCCAGCTTCGCCGCCGCCCCGCGCAGCTCCGCGCTAAATTCATCCCCCGCGACCGAAACCTCGCCGATCTCGCCCCCCGCCAGCGCAATCCCCGGCAATGCGAAATCGTCCCAGTCGACCGCGACCAGCGACATCGCCGCCCCGTCCCAGCGCCCGGCGGCAAGATCGCCCGCGCTCAGCGCCGCGCTCGTCACCGCCCCCGCGACCTCGCCCGATCCCGTCTCGATCCCCGACTTGCGAACGATCGCCGCCGGCATCATCCCCGGCGCGGCCTCGAACCGAACCCCGTCATGCTCGACCGCCGTGCTCGCACTGGTCAGCGCACACCCCGCCCCGTCGCGTCGCTCGACCCGCCAGCACAGCGCCAGGCTCGTCACCTGGCCATCGGCGATGCTCACGTCTCGCGCACCTCGATCAGCGGCACACTCGGTGCCGCCCCCGCCAGGAAGCTAGCGCGATTAACCTCCAGTCGATCCTCGCCGAACCGCACCGGCACATCGAACAGAAACCCCGCGCGCACCTCGCCCCCCGCCAACGGCGGATCGTCGAACAGCACCATCCCGCCCGCCTCGATTGACCAGCCGCTCGCCCGCGCCACCCCGCCGACCGACACCAGCACCGACCCCGCCACCGGCCGAGTGATCCGCCGCTCCTCGCCGCCATAATGTTTGACCAGCGCGAACCCGGTTCGCGCCCCGTCGCCGACCCCGATCAGCTGATCGCCAGCCCCCGCCGCCCCCGTCATCCCGCTTGACGAATAGTCATAATGATCGCGAAACCTGAACCCCACCGCGCTCCCCCGCCGCGCGCGGAAGAACCCGATTAGCGTTTCCAGCTCGGCATCCCCCCGCACCCCCGGCCCGGCATCGAACCGCAGCCGCGCGCTTGCCCAATTGGCATTGCGAAACTCATGCCCGCTCGCGCTCGTCACGACATTGGTTGAAAACCCCGGTGCCACGCTCGCTTCCGCCCCGATTCCAATCGGGAAATCGACCTCGTCGAATGCATTCATCTCGTCATCTCCCCCGAACCCAGCCGACGCGAACAACGTCACCCCGTCGCGCATAATTTGCGGCAGCGCCCAGATCAGCACTTCACCAACCCCCCGCCCCCGCGCCTCGTCCGCCGCCGCGACAATCGCGCGCCAGTCCGCACGCGCCGTCCCCGCCGCCGCAAACCCACTCAAATAATGTTGCTTGTCCGGCCCATACCCAAGCCGCGCCTCGACCGCTGCATAAACTCCCCGCCGCCGCGCATC
Organism: Sphingomonas sp.; assembly: GCA_025356055.1. Classification (GTDB taxonomy): domain Bacteria; phylum Pseudomonadota; class Alphaproteobacteria; order Sphingomonadales; family Sphingomonadaceae; genus Sphingomicrobium. The sequence continues at coordinate 10,988 of JANXUU010000005.1, forward strand.
CGCTCGACCCGTAACCCACTCATAATCCTCGATCTGCAGCACATCGGCGGCAGGCGAAGCCCACCCCACCGGCAAGTTCGCCCGCCGAACCTCGGGCGCCGTCGGATCCAGTGGCCCCGGCAGATACACCAGCAAATGGGTCACGCACGCCGCGCTGACCGCCCTGGCCGCCCCAAAAATCGCCGCCGTTGCCCCCGCGAGCACAACCCCCGCCGCATCGAGCAACGCCCGCTCCCCCGCCGACTTCGCCCCGCGAATGTCCGCAATCACCACCGGTGCGCCACCGAGCACCGCCCGCGCAGCATCATCGTACAAACAAATCTCGTGCCGCGCCGTCACCCACCACCACGGCTCGCCGACCTGAACCCTCGGCATCAGCCCCGCCGCGACCGAAACCCCGACCAGCTGCGCCGCGATCCGCGCCAGATACCCCACCGCCTCGGCCTTCGCCGGCGACAACAACACCGACAGCGGATCATAGCCTGTCAGACCCTTCGCCCCGCCGCTGGTCCGCTGTGCCCACGCATCCGGACACCGGCTCTCGGGCAGTTCGAATGACAGCGAAAAGATCAGCTCGAAATCATGCGCCTTGGCCGCCCGCGCCAGCTCGACATGCCACGCCAGCGCCGCCGCATTCATCCCGGCCGACACATCGACCAACCCATCGACCCCAAGCGTCGAATAATGGCTCATCCCGATGTAATGATTGATCGACCCGCGATACCCCAGCCGCTCCGCCGCCGCGACAATCCGCTCGGGCGCAAGATCGTAAGAATCGTCGTACGCCGTGCAGATCCCGACCGGCAATTCGGGGACGACGCAATCGTTGATCGCGACAACGCTCCCCGCCCCATCACACCGCAACTCGGAAATCCGCACCCTCCCGGCCGCGACCCGCATCACCGCCGATCCCGACACATAATCGGGCGGCACAATGCTCACGAACATCCGCGAAATGTTGCGCACGAACACCCGCTCGCCGGGCAGCGAATAGCCCGCATCCAGCGCATCGAAATCGATCGTCACCACCGCGTCGCTCGCCGACCCGACCGCATAGTTCCACAACCGCACACACAAGGCACGAGGCGCCCCCGCCGCGTCCTCCCCCTCGATCGTCAGCGTCGCGCCATTGGCCGCATCGAGCGGCATCAGCCCGTCCGCCACCCACCGAAACTTGAGCACTCACCCCGAATAATCTCGGCGCTCTTCCCGAGCATGCGCCGGATGCGCCCGCCGGTCCCGACTCTCGAAGATCAGCCCGACCAGATCGCCCAGCCGCAGGAACCCCGCCTCGACCGCCATCTCGTGCGCCCCCGTCACCAGGCTCGCACTCGCCCCGCTCGGGAAATCAACCGTCCAGTGCAACGGATCGAACCGCTTGACCCAGCTCCGCTCCAATGGCGCATCGGGCCTCGTGAACCACAGGTTCATCGCCCCATCCTTCATCGCAACGCCGCCCGCACCGCCGCCGCAACCTGCCGCGAAGACTGGCGCATGATCCCCGGATCGCCGGGACTCGGTGAGACAATCGAAATCGCCACCCGCACATCCCGCGAACCGCCACTGCCAGCCGCCTCGATCCGCCCCGCCCCCTGTGGCACGAACATCTCCGGCCCGCGCTCGCCGACCATATAGGCCCGCCCGGCGCTTACCGGCCCGCCCGTGGCCCGCCCCGGCAGGCCGAACGCCGACCCCAGCGCGCTCGCCACAATCGCCCCGATCCCGCCCGCCGTGCCACCACCGCCAGCCGACCCGAACGCAGCGCGCATCGACGCATTGGCAATTTCGCCAAGCGCCGTCAGCGCAACCTTCTTCAGGTCATCGAACCCGAATTTGCCCGACAGCACCGCCTTGCCGAGCGCCCGCTCGATCGTCAGCCCGGCGCGCCCCGCGCCCGCGCTCAGCGGTCCCTCCAACTCCCCGCGCATCGCCGCCACGTCGCGCGCGAACGCGGTCGTGTCGGCGCGCACGCTGACCACCATCTGGTCGACGAAATCGCTCATTTCATGCCCCCATCATCCGGAAATTTCGCCAGCAGCGCGCCCAGTGTCGCCCGGTCCGCCGGCTCCCCGCCAGCCTCGACAACCCCGCCAAGCGCGACCGCCATTTCGGCCGGCGTAGCGTCCCAAAACGCCCCCGGCCGCCACCCCAGCAGCACCTGTGCGGCCCCTGCCAATCGAGCCGCCCCCGGCCCGAACGCCAGGCTCACCCGCGCCCCTGCAATATCTGCCCGAGCAGCACCCGCAGCACCGGCGTCGCCTCGGCCAGCCCCGCTTCGACCACCGCCTCGCCAATCATCTCGCGCGAAATCGCCCCGGCCCGCCCACTCGAACAATGATCGAACAGCGCCACCATCTCCCCCAGCGCGAGCCGCCCCTCGCTCGCCCGCTCGACCAGCCCGAACAGCGGTCCAAGCTCGCCTTCAGCCGCGACCAGCGCCGAGAAAGACGGCCGCAACACGACCACATCCCCCGCCACCCGCAACTCGGCCTCCCCGCGATACGGGTTCGCCCCGCTCACAACGAAACCACCGGCCCCGAGCTTTCCAGCGCCATCGTGTAAGCCCGCTCGCCATTGAAATCGCCCGAGTAATCAAGCTTGTTGACGACAAACCGCCCGCGCATCCGCTCGCCGCTTTCGAAGCTCAATTCATACGCCTCGATCACTCCCGACAGCGCCAGCCCGCGCACCTGCACCTCCGCCTCGCTGCCCGTGAAAATCCCGCTCGCCGCGACCGACACCGACCGCACGCCGGCCCCCGACAGCAGCTCGCGCCACCCGCCGCTATCCTTGGACGTCACTGCGACCAGGTCGCCGTTGATCGCCAGATTGGTTGTCTTGAGCCCCGCCACTGTCGCAAAGGTCGGGCTCGCCCCGCCGCTGCCGATCTTGAGCAAGAATGCACTCCCCCGTTCCGCCGCCATGATCATTCTCCTTTGATGAATCTGCTGTCCCCTTGCGGGGATATTCTACCCCTCTCCCCTTTGCGGGAGAGAGAGGGACCCGCGCCGAAGGCGTGGGAGGGTGAGGGGACTGTGGTGAAGCCGCGGACTACCCCGCCAGCAACCGCGCGCGGCAATCGATCGCCACCGCCCACGGCCCCGCGACATCGCGCACCACGCGCCGCCGCATCAGCCGCACGCTGACCAGCTGCCACCCCGCGACCGCGCCTGTTCCCAGCACGCACCCCTCGACCGCATCCGCCAGATCCTGCAGCCCGTCGCCGTGCGCCGCCCAGATCGTCACCGCGAGCCCGACCTCGCGCCCCGCCCCCGACTTGTGGCCCCAGTCGCTCTCGCTCCCCGCATCGAGCGCCACGTAAGGAAACGCAGCGCGCGCCGGCGGCCCGTCATAAACCCCGTCGAACAGCCCCGGCGCCGACACTCCCGCCGCAACCGCGGCCTGCAACGCCGCCCCCGCGCTCACGACATCAGCCCCAGGAACCGCAACCGCGAATCCTCGATCATCCGCCGTTGCAAATCCTTCCCGCGAACGACGATCCGGTCCTGCTCCCGCTCGAAATCGATGTGCGCATCGAGCAGCACCAGCTCGGCTGCGCTCAGCTGATCCAGGATGCGCTGGCTGGCCAGCGCACTGCCCCGCGCGAATATTTCGTCCAGCATCATGACCGCACCTCCTCGCACCGCATCACCATTCGATCAGGCGTGCGCGGGTCGGCGACCATCTGGCGGATCGCCATCAGCCGCGTGCCCCACCGCACCCGCATGTCTAATGCGATCCCGTCGCGCTTGCGGATCGTCACCACGAACCGCGGCATCGCGCTCAGGGCCATGCCCTGCGCCTCGGCCCCCGCCCCTTCGGGCACGATCGACGCCAGGCAATCCGCGACCTTGTGCCAGCCGAACTGCTGCACCCCGCTCGAAGTCCTGGCCGCGGTCGGCGCCGTGATGAACACCCGCTCGCGCAGCGTGCCCGCAAACTCCCCGCTCACGACAACCGCATCCGTCGATAGGGTCGCCACAGCGCGGTCACCGCCGCCGGCGGCTCGCCCCCGCTGCCGTCCCGCTGCGCAAACAAATGCCCGACCAGCCGCACGATTCCCTGGCGCAGCGGCTCGGGCACCGCGTTGCGATCGCTCGCCAGCCCGGCGACATAGGTCACCCGCACCCGCCCGGCCCCGCTCGTCAGCCGCACCCAGCCGCCCGCCTTGCGCATCGATATCGACCGCATAGTCACCCAGCCCGAGCACCGCCGCCGTCCCGTCGACCGCAACCATCGCAACCGCACCGATGCTCCGCACCGGCACAGCGCCCAATCGCACCCACGCCCCCTCGACGCGCAGCTCCTCGACCACCTCGCGCGCAACCACGACCTGCCCGATGAACGCTTCGCACAGCGCGCTCGCCGATCGCACCAGCCCGGCGACGATCGCCTCCTCCTCGCCGGTCTCGATCCGCACATAGGCCTGCGTTTCGGCCAGCGTCACCGCCGCCAACACCCCCGCGCCCATCATCGCCACTCCACCCGAACGACGATTGCGCGCTGGTCCTCGCGACCCGACACGAAGGTCGCGTGGTTGATCAATCGATAGACGTGCCCCGCGACCCCGCCGAGCACGGTCACGCTGGTCTGCGTCAGCCCGTGATCGCTGGCGAGCACGCTCAGCCCGTCATCCTCTTGCGGCTCGACGCTCCATGCGCTGGCCGCGACCTGGTCCTCGTTCAAATAATCAGCGCCCCAGTCGACCGCATAGTCGAGCAGCGCCGCCGGATCCTTCAGCAGCAGCGTCATCGCAAAATGTCCTTGAATGTCAGGAGAAAAAGTCCGCCCCGTTCAGAGCGGCGTCGGCGTCACCGTGCGGTCGGCCAGCGCGGTCAGCGTCCGCTTGGGCGGCGGCTTGCGCACCAGCTGCGCGCCGTCCTCGCTCCCTGCCACCGTGTCGCCCGCCACAGCGCTCCGCCCCACGCTCACGAGCCCCGCACCCACAGCGGCAACCGCTTCTGCGTCGCGCTGATCGCCAGTGCGCTATTGAGCGTCAGCGATCCCGCCCCGACAACGGTGACGCGCGTGCCGTCATAGAAGGACGGGTCATTTCGCTGATCGACAAAAGGCCGGTCGCCGACCTGTACCTGGCTTGCCGCACTATTGTTGATGAAGCCGCCATAGCCGTCGGCGCGGCCGCAGGCGGACAGGGTCGGATTGCCCGCCGTCAGCGTCGCGAACAGCGGTTCGCGGCACATGAACACGCCGCCCCCGGCGGCACAGAAATTGCCCTCGCCGACCGCGAACGGCATCGCCAGCACGATCGTCCCGCTGGCCGACACGCTATAGCCGTTCTGCAGCTCCGCGGTGAACACCGGGGCGGCCGACGGACCGCTCCTCGTCCTGATGAAAAACACCAGCCCCGTCGGCAGGTCGATGATGACGCCGCCGACGACATAGCCGGACGCATCCGCGCCGCCATAGTCGAACCACGACGGCCCGGTGAAGCTCAGCACGCGCCCCGTCAGTGTCATCGCCGTGAATGAACCCGCCTTGTCGATCTGCCCGACGGCCTGCGGGTTGGTATGTTCCTCGCTGCTCGTCCCGTCCGCCGGCGACAGCGACGGCGTGTAGATCGACGCCGGATAGTCGCGCGACGATGATTTATTGCCGCGGCTGGTCAGATACTGGCCATCGACCGACAGGCTGGTTTCGTTGACCCCAAGATAGCTGATCAGCTGCGCATGGCACGACGCGAACCGCGGCAGCACCAGCCCGCCCGCCAGCGTGTTGTAGGCCCGCGCACGCCACTGGCCGGGCATATTATACTGGTCGGCTTCCTGCAGCGTGCTGTTGTCGAGCCGCACCCCGGCGGTCATCAACGGCGCGACGCCCTTGTACCCGCCCAGCACGCAGTCGCGAAACACAAAGCTCGACGATGGCTAACCCGACCCGCCCGGCGACAGGCGATTGCCGAGCAGCGTCAGCGGCACTCCCCGCTTGCCGTTCGCATCGTCGTGGTTGAAGGCGAATTGGCACGCTTCGAAGACGATCGCCGTCCCCGAGTTCCCGCCGCCCTGATAGACGTCGCCGATGCGCTGGACATCCTCGACATAGCATTGATTGAAGCTGTGCGGCCCGACGATCGACGTCGGGCCGATGTCGATCAGCTGATAGCAGCCGCCCCACGAACAATTGTGGAAAATCCCTCCCAGCTTGCCATTCTGCCGCCCGTGCTTGTTGGTCGCGACCGCGGTGTGGAAGTTCGATCCCGTCAGGCGCGTCGCGTCGACGTTGCGCGACTGGGTGTTGCCGACCGAAATCTGGATCGCCGCATAGCTGATCTCGCAGTTATGAAGTTCCAGGAAGTCGCCGTTGCTGTCGTCGTTGCACGGCTAAAGCGCGACGCCCACGGTAAACCCATAGATGCGCACGTTGGTCAGCGGGATGTTCGACGATAGTGCCTTGCCGGCGTGATAGGTCGTTCGATAAGCGGCGGGGCCGAACGCCGGGGGAGTCGCCGCGGGATAGGCCACCGGCAGCGTCGCCGGCCCGACCCATGCCCAGGTGACCGTCCCGTCGGACAGATTGTCACCCGCTGCGCTAGGACCGGTTCCGCTGGCTGCGCTCGTGCCCGCCAGCTTGGCGATGAACAGCTTGGCGTTGGCGGTGCGATACTCGCCCGCCGCGATCGGCGTCCCCGCCACCCACGCGATCGCCGCGCCAGGCTGAACCCCGCGATAGGGATCGATCGCGACCCCGGCGTGCGGATTGAAGCGCAGATAGGGCGACAGCGTCGGCCGCGCCGGATCGAACCAGCTGGTCAGCTGGGTGTCGTCGATGCCAAAGTTCGACATCGCGTCATTTGCGTAATCGCCCAGCCCCTTGGCATAGATATAAGACAGGCCGCGCGGGCAGACGATCGCCAGGTCGGCGGCAAAGCTTACCCGGCCGCCCTCGATGCTGATCCCGGGACGGTCGTCGAAATCGCAGATCAGCGTGGTGCCGCCACCATTGCCGGCGCCGCCAAAGGTCGGGCCCGCGCCGCGCAGCACGACCTGCCGGAACGCGTCGCCATAACCCAACTGAAGGCCGTTGTTGATCCGAAACGCCCCCGCCGGAAGCAGGCATTCGCGGTTCTGGCTAGGCGTGAATTGCCGCAGATATTGCCGCCGGTCGATCAGCGCCTGGATCGCCGCCGCATTGTCCGTCCCGGCGATCGACCCGTTATAGGCGAACCAGCCGTCGGCTACCGCTCCGAAATGCCCGGCGTGAACTTGGCAACCGTCGTCGTCGATTACCCAGAACAGTCCGTCGGCATCCTTGGTCCGCACCCGGTCGAGGATCGCCTTGACCGCCACCACTGCCGCCGCCTGCTCGGCCACCGGCAGCGCATCGACCCATGACTGCCCGATCGTCGTCAGCGCGCTCTGGTCGGGATCGCGGATATAGGCTCCCGGCGCCTGCCCGACCGCGCTCCGCCCCGCGGTAAAGATCCGCCGCACACTTACCGGCACCCGCGTCGTGCCAATCTCGCTGAACAGCGGCGACAGCTTGGCCAGTTCGTTGACCGCCGCGCCAAGATCGCTCTTGTCGCGCGTCGCCAGCGTCGCCGTATCGATCGCTCCTGCGCTCGCTTTTCGAAACCACTCAGCCCCGGCGACCAGCGAAACGGTCTTCTGCCCGAGCGAGAAATTGGTCAGCGCGCCCGACATCGCCTTGCGCAAGATGCTCCCGTCGGCCAGGAAAGTGCCGCGCCCGACCTCGGCCTCAACCGGCTTGTCGATCCCCGCGACGGCATAATAAAATCGATCGCCCACGCTCAACGTCGCGGCGAAACTCGCAAACCCCGCAACCGCCGCGCCCAGCACCAGATTGCCCGTCCCCACGGTCGAACAGGTGCAGCGCACCAGGTCGACAAAGCGCGGCGTAAAAGTCGTCGGCATCGCCGCACTCCTCGAAATCATGAAAAAAAAAGGGCCGCGCACGGATCGATGCGCGGCCCCAGTTGGGGAATACTTAGGTGACGGTTCGCTCGCCCACCCGGCCAACCCATTCACGATAGGCTATGGGTTGGACGGGCCATTACCCAGAATGCCTCCCAGGCATTCCGACTAAAGGCGGGTGCGGGTCGGCACCGTTCTTCGCAGCAAAAAAGCTAAGCGAACTTGAGCAGCTTGATCGCCTCGCTGTTCGTCACCTGCCCGCCGATCCGCTTGGTCGCATAGAAATGCACATACGGCTTGTGCGTATAGGGATCGCGAAGGATCGTGGTCGCGGCCCGCTCGGCGATGGTATAGCCCTGCTTGAAGTTGCCGAACGCGATCGACAGCGAATTCGCCGCCACGTCAGGCATATCCTCGGCCTAGATCACCGGATAGCCGAGCAATGTCGCCGGCACCCCCGCGACCATCCCCAGCGACCAGATGAACTGGCCATCGGTCGTCTTGAACTTGCGAATGACGCTCGCCGTAGTCGAGTTCATGACGAAACTCGCGCCTTGGCGATACGGCTGCCGCAACGACTGGATCAGGTCGATCAGTGTGTCCTGCGGATTGCTCACCGGGAACGCACCCGCCGTGCCTGTGCCCAGATACTGCAACGTCCCCATCGCGCGCACCCCGTCCAGCGTCGTCGCATTGGGCGACGACAGGAAGCCCAGCGGCTGCGACGCCCCCGTCCCCTTGATGAACGCCACCCCCTCGGCCCGGGCAAACTCGGTCGCGATCTCGTTCGCCAGCCACGCCTCGACGTTGAACATCGCATCGTCGAGCATCTGCTGCGACGCTGCCGGATTGGCGTAGAGGTCACCGCTCGCCGGGACGATCTCGGTGAACGTCGCCGTCCCCGTTTCCGGCCGAGCCGCCTCGAACCCGACCCAGCCCGACGGCGTGCCGCCAGTGGCGACCAGCTTGCGGTAATTGGCCAAACCCACCTTCACCACATTGGCAATCGCGCGAATGGGCGAGATCGCGACCAGCGTCTCGCCGATCGCCTGGTCGATCTCGCGCGGCACGGCATAGCCGCCGATCGCATCGCTCGACGACCCGAGCGCCTTCAACTCGACCCCGCTCTCGATCCCCTTGCGCAGATATTGCGAAACGAACGCGCTCCCTTCGCCCGACTTGATCCCGTCGAGCATCGGTCGCTTGGCGGCGATCGACCCATCGGCGATCTTCTTCTTGAGCAGCGCCAGCTCGGCATTCAGCGCCGCAATATCCTCGCCCCGCGTTTCATACGCCGCAAAGCTCTCCTCAAGCGCGTCGGCCTTCACTTCGATGATATCCATGTACACACCTCCCTTTCCCGAAAGCGCCACGCCCCGGGTTCGTTATGAAAATCGTTCGTATTGAGTACCCGTCATCCCGGGCTTGACCCGGGACCCCGCTTCTAACTTCGCTCGACCGCGTGCACCCGCGCCAGCTTGTGCATCGGGCTCGCCACCAGACTAACCTCGACCAGCTCGAGCGCGCGCAATTCCCGCACCCCGCCGGCCTGGCGCGCATCGCCCACCCGATAGCCAAAGCTCAGCCCATTGACCGCCCCGCTCGCCAGCAGCCCCGCCGCCCGCAGCGCGTCGGCATCCCCGCCGATCTCGCCGATCACGCGCAGCCCGCGCTGATCCTCCTCGACCCGCTCCACCCGCCCGATCACCGCGCCGGCCTTGTGCTGCCACAACAACGGGATCTCGCGTCCGCGCGCCAGGCTCTCGGCAAACGCCCCCCTGCGGATGACGTCGCCCCCGCCATCGACCCGGTCGAACACCGCCGCATATCCGGCAAATCTCACGCCACCAGCCCCGCGGCCAGTCTGAACCGCACCGCCAGCCCGATCAGCAGCGCCGCGCAGCACACCCGCACCGCCCACGTCACCACCGCCCGCCACGCCGAGCGCTTCGCATCGCGCCACGCCGACAACAGCTCGCGCAACTCATCCATGTCCCGCCGCGCCCGCGGATCGTCGAGCCCAAGCGCGCCCAGCGCCCGCGCCGCGCCCGCCTCGCTCGCCTCCTCGACCATCGCGCGCAGGGTGATCAGCTCGCCCCCGCGCGCCTCGGCCTGCGCCATCAACCGCGCCAGGATCACGCCATCGCCCATCGCATCCTCGTTCATGCTCCCATCCCCGTTTCATACCCAAGCATGCCGCGCTTCTCCGCCAGCGTCAGGAAGTCGGCCCTGGACACCGATTCCCACAGCTTGACCCGGTCCTCGGCCAGCTCGCTCAGCAAGTCGGTATCGATCGCCAGCGCGCAGTCCCCCTCGACCCAGTCGTCGATCATCCCGCCCAGTCCGCGCAGGATCTGCTTGCCCATCGGCAGCACCGTCTGCCGCGTCAAAGCGCGCCCCGCCTCGCGCGCATTCGAGTAAGTTGCGTCTCCCGGCAGCCCGACCAGCACCGGCGGAACCCCGAACGACAGCGCGATGTCGCGCGCGCACCCTTCCTTCAGCGCGACGAAATCCATGTCCGCCGGGGTCATGCTCAGCGACTGCCACTTCAGCCCGCCGTCGAGCAGCAGTGGTCGCCCCGCCCCGTCGGCGCCGGCGTACATCGTCTCCAATTCGCCCTTCAATCGCGCAAACTGGTCCGCCGACAGCACCGATCCGTCGCCCGGATCGTAAATCATCGCTCCCGACGGCCGCGCTGCATTCTCCAGCAGCGTGCGGTTCCACTTGGCCGCGCGATTATGCACCGCCGTCGGCGCGATCGCCGCGTCCAGGCAGCCCAGCCCATAATGATCGTCGAGCGGGCTATAGGCCCGGATATGCGCCATCAGCTGCCGCCCCAGCACATCCTGCTCTGGCTTGAACACCGTCGTCCCGCGAACCGTATAGGCGTATCCCACCGGCCGGCCATAGCCGTCCAGTCGCACCTCGACCCGGTCGGGCCGAAGAACGCTGAGCTCCGCTGGCACCCCTAAATCATTGACGATCAGCTCGACGAAGGCATTGCCGTGCAACAGCAAATTCGCCGCGATCGTCTCCAGAACCCCGTCGCCCACGACCAGCTTGACCGCTGCCTCATTGCCCGTGACCGAATAGACCGGCAGCGCCCCGACCGACGAAGACACCAGCCGCACCGACCGCTGCCCAACCGGATTGGTGACAAACACCTCGTGTACCTTCGCTTCATAAGTCGTCGGCAACCCGGCCGAAGCATTCGCCCGCAGCCACTCGGGCACGCCACTGCTCATCGGCAAAGACGCCGACTCCTTGGAAAACCACATTGTCATTGCTCCTCTTCCCCTCGCCCTCGCGACGAACGGAGAAATTCTACCCCTCTCCCCTCTGCGGGAGAGGGAGGGACCCGCTGCGAAGCAGTGGGAGGGTGAGGGGACTCAAGCCCCCCCGATATTACAAACTCCGCACGCTCGGCCCGCCCAGCCCCCGCGCACCCAATTCCGTCATCGCCCACACCATCGCATCCGCCCGATCCGGAGACCGCGTCGGCCCCTCATATCCGCCGCTTATCTGCAACCCCGACAGCTCGTCCTCCAGCGCCGCGAACGTCCCCGCGAACCACGCCGCGCCCGCCTCGAACCGCACTGCCACCGGCTCCGCCCTGGCGACCTTGCCGCGCGACGCGTGGACCAGTTTCACCAGCGACTTGTCGATCCCCGCCGCGGCCAGCACCGACCCGACCATCGCCCCGCCATTATTGGCCTCGGCCACGATCCGGTCGGCGTGCCACGTCGCCGTCGCCGCCCGCACCGCCGCCGCCCAGCGCTCGGGGCTCGCGCCCTGCACGCTCGCGTCGGCCAGCACGTAATAATTCGCGCCCGATCGCCCGGCGACGACGATCCCGCAGGCATCGCTGGTCGCCTTCGCTCCCGCTGGCGGATCGACCCCGACCACCACTCGGTCCATCTGTGGCAGCTTGCCGACGCTCACCCGGCACCGCGCGATCAGCGACCGCGGCCACAGCGATCCTTCGGCCTCGTCCAGCATCTTGCCGTCCAGCTCGCGTCGCTCGGCCTGCGTTCCCGCATAGGTCGTCCGCATCGTGTCGATGAACCGCTGCGGTAAACTGACATTGTCGTCGCTGGCCCCGCCGCTCTCCACCGTCAGCGGATCGAGCCGCAATCTCTGAAGCAGCGGGATCGATTTCGGGGTCGTCGTCACCAGTGCCCGCGGCCGATCACCGCGCCGCAATCCGAACTGAAGATTGTCCCACGCCTCGTCGGCATCACTCCACTTGGCGATCTCGTCGCACCACGCAAAGTCATGCTCCGGCCCGCGCAGCCCATTGCCATCCTCGCCCGAAAAAATCGTCGCCGTGCTGCCGTTGGGCCAGGTCAGCTTGCGCTGGCTCGGCTCCCATTTCAGCGTCATCCGGTTGGCCGACATTGCCGTCGCGATCACCCCGCTCGGGCCCTCGACCATCACGCGCCGCGCATCGTCGATCGTCGCTCCGACCAGCGCGATCCGGCATCGCTTGCCCTTCGCCAGGCTGTGAACCCATTCGGATCCAGCCCGGGTCTTGCCAAAGCCGCGCCCGCCCATCATCAGCCATGTCCGCGAGCCATCTACCGCCGGCACCTTTTGTCCCTCGCTCGCCCATGCCTCATAAAGCGCATCGAACTCCAGCCATTCGAGCGCCGACAGATCATCCAGAAACCGCTCCGCCCCGGCCGTGTCCCCGCGCGCCAGCGCTTCGACCGCCTGACGGGCCTGTCCGTCTTCCCTCATTCGCCTTCGCCCCCACCATTGCCGGTCTCGACACTTGCGGCTTCTGCCTTCGCCAACCGCAGCGGTTCGACCTTGCCAATCTCGTCCCAGCCCTGGCTTTCCGCAGCCGCCTTGCCGATCAGCTGGATCCGCACGCGCTTCAATTTCGCCATCAACTTGGCGCGAACCTCGCCTGCCTCCGCGGGCGAGATCGCCTGTTCGGCTGCCTCGCGCCGCTCCGGTTCACGCGCATTGTCGCGATGAAGCCGCAGCAGGCTCAGCGCCGTCCGCTCGTCGTAAACCATCTCGCGCGTCTCGCTGCCGTCCTTCGCCACGATCGTCCGCATTCGGCCATTCAGCGTCCGCTCCAGCGTCTCGACTTCCAGCCGCGCATAGGCCTGCGCCAGTGCCTCGCCCCATGCGCCGCGAAATGCCGCATCCTTGCGCCGCCGCGAATAGACCGTCGAATTGCCGACCCCCGCCTGCTTCGCCGCCAGCGTCACGTTGCACGTCACCGCCAGTTGCTCGATGAAATTCGCCTCCTTGGCCTTGGTCCAGTCGCGCTTGACTGGTTTGCGCTTCAGGGGCGCGCGTCCCCCGCGACCGGCGACAAGCACCAGCTCCTCATTCCCTCGTCCCATCGATCCCCCCGCTTTGTGTTGGGCGCCGTCGGCAAAAAACCCGGTGGCAGGGGCCGGCCACCGAACCGGCCTGCCCCCGCCCAGCGACGTCAAAAAGCCCTCGCGCGCTGTGCCGAACCCTCCCGAGAGAAATCCGCGCAAGCACCCGAAGGCCATTCTCCAAGTCGGCCCACTCGCCCCGACTCGCAATCCGTCACTGTTCCTGAAAGCTACCCGATGAGCGTGACGATGTCAAGCTTTTTCTCGCCTATGTGGTTCGCTGGCCCACCCCCTCCCTTCCAGGAGGAGCGACTCAGCGCAGCTGAGCGGGGGTGGGTTCTACCCCGTGCGCCTTCGCCACCACCCGCGATCCGCCAGCACCGCCTTCGCCGCATTATGCCCTGGCGCCCCTGTAACTCCGCCACCGGGATGAGCTCCCGACCCGCACAGGTACAATCCCTTCAACGGCATGCGATAATCCGCAGCCCCGATCATCGGCCGAGCCGAAAACAGCTGGTCGAGCCCCATCTTCCCATGGAAGATATCCCCCCCGATCAACCCGAACCGCCGCTCCAAATCGAGCGGCGAGTGAATCTGCCGCCCGATAACCGACTTGGCGAACCCCGGCGCGTGGCTGTCAACCGTGGCGATCACCGCGTCCGCCGCCGCCTCGCGCTCATCGTCCCAGTTCCGCCCCGGCCCCAGATCGTATCGGAAATGCTGGCAGAACAGGCTCGCGACATGCTTCCCCTTTGGCGCCAGGCTGTCGTCCAGCGTCGACGGGATCAGCATCTCGATAATCGGCTGCCGCGCCCACCCATTCTGTCGCGCGTCGAGATAGGCGCAATCCATATAGGAGAGGCTCGGTGCCATGATGATCCCCGCCGTCAAATGATCCCCGCGCCCCGGCAACACCGAGAAGCTCGGCAGCCGGTTCAGCGCCACATTCATCCGGAACGTCGCGCTCTCGCAACTCCACCGCTTGAAATGTCCCTCGGCCTGAGCGCTGACCGCCCCCGCCGGCACCAGTTTCTCGAACAACAACCGCGGGTTGACGTTCGCAACCACCGTCGGCGCCCGCCACGCCTTGCCGCCCGAAATAACCCCGACCGCGCGATCCTTCTCGACGATCACCTCGTCCACGGGTGAGTTCAATACGATATCGACCCCCGCCTCGCGCGCGGCACGAGCCATCGCCTGCGTAATCGCCCCCATTCCGCCGATCGCATGCCCCCAAGCGCCAGGCACACCAGCCGCCTCACCAAACAGGTGATGAAGCAGCACATAGGCCGTCCCCGCCGAGTAAGGCGAGGCGAAATTCCCGACCACCCCGTCGAACCCGAACAGCGCCTTGGCCAACTCGCCCGTGAAGTGCCGGTCGAGAATGTCCCCCTCCGACTTGGTCGCATAATCGTGGAGGATGCGGATCTCGTCGGTCGACATCCCCACCACGTCGCGCCCAAGGCTGAGCAGCGACGGCAGCCCGCCGACTCCCGACCCCGGTCCCGGCGGCGCCTTCAACAGCCATTTCTGGATCAGCGGCACCACCGTCTCGAGTTCGGCGAGATAGCGATCATAAGCCGGCCCGTCCTCGGGGTGATGACGAACCAGCTCGGCTCTGGTCACCCCTCCGCGCCCCCCAAGAAGATACTGCCCCTTCTCGCCCGGCAGGAAATTGTCGATCTTCCGCAGCACCACCTTCAGTCCATGCCGCTCAAGCTCGAGTTCACGGATCACCGTCGGGTTGAGCAGGCTGACCGTATAGCTCGCCGCGGAGTTCCTGAACCCCGGAACGAACTCGTCGGTCACCGCCGCTCCACCAACCGTCGCCGCCGCCTCGAGGATCGTGACCTTCAAGCCTTTCTTCGCCAGATAGGTTGCACAGACCAGCCCGTTATGACCCGCCCCGATGATCACGACATCGGCGTCCCCCGTCGTCACGCTCATCGCATCAGTACCAATTCCTCGGACATTGTCGGGTGCAACGCCACCGTCGCGTCGAAATCCTCTTTCTTCAGCCCCGCCTTCACGGCGATCGCCGCCGCCTGCAAAATCTCGGGGGCGTCGGGCCCGATCATGTGGATGCCGACCACCACGTCGGTCGCGGCGTCGACCACCAGCTTGTACAATGAGCGCTCGTTGCGCCCGGCAAGCACATTCTTCATCGCCCGGAAGTCGGAGGTAAAGGTCTTGATCGTGCCATATTTTTCCTTCGCGCCACTTTCGGTCAGCCCGACCCCCGCGATCGGCGGATGGCTGAACACCGCGTTGGGAATATTGGCATAATCGATCGGCGGCGCGCCCGCCCCAAACTCGCGATCGGCGAACGCCTGGCCCTCGCGGATCGCCACCGGGGTCAACTGGATGCGGTCGGTGACGTCGCCTACCGCGAAGATCGACGCCACGTTCGTGCGATTGGTCGCATCGACCATGATCTCGCCGCGCTTGCCCAAGTTGACGCCCACCGCCTCCAGCCCGAGCCCCCCCACATTGGGCTCGCGCCCGACGGCGAACAGCACCTGGTCGGCCTCGATATCGTCGCACCCCGTCATGACCATGTGGAGCGACCCGTCTTCGCGCTTTTCGATCCGGTCGAAGGTCGAGTTGAAGCGGAAGTCGATTCCCTTGGCCAGGCTGATCTGCAGCAGTCGGTCTCGCATCTGTTCGTCATAGCCGCGCAGGATCGTGTCCGAGCGATTGACGATCGTCACATGCGAACCGAACTGGTGAAAGACTCCAGCGAACTCATTGGCGATATATCCGCCCCCGACGATCACGATCCGCCCCGGCATTTTTTCCAGCCCGAACACTTCGTTCGAACTGATCGCATGCTCGATCCCGTCGATCGGCGGCATGTACGGCTGCGCCCCGGTCGCGATCAGAATCTTGCCGGCCGTCACGCTCTTGCCCGACGCCAGGCGAACCATATTGGGCCCCTCGATCACCGCGCGCTCGGCGATCAGCGTGACCTTGTTGTTGTCGAGCGTCTGGCCGTACAATCCCTCGAGCCGATCGACCTCGGCGGAGACATTGTCCCTCAGCACCGACCAGTCGAACCGCTTGACGGGCACGTCCCAACCGAACATCGACGCGTCGTTCAAATCTTCCGCGAAGTGAGCCCCATAGACGAGCAATTTCTTGGGCACGCACCCCCGAATGACGCAGGTCCCACCAACGCGATATTCCTCCGCAACGGCGACGTTCGCGCCATGCCCGGCGGCGATCCGCGACGCACGCACGCCGCCGGACCCGGCGCCAATGACGAACAGGTCATAGTCGAACTCGCTCGAGCTTTTGAAATCGCTTGAGCTTTTATAGTCGTTCACAGGCCCGCCCTTTCAATCAGCGCCCGCGTCGACGGGTCGAACTTTTCGCGCTCTGCCGGATCCTCGATCGCGCGCGCCATTTCCTTACCGAGCTCGACCCCATACTGGTCGAACGGATTAATCCCGAGCAGAACCGCATTGGCGAATGTCCGATGCTCATAGAAGGCCAGCAACGCGCTCAGCGTCCGCGGATCGAGCCGGTCGAGCAGGATCGTCGCCGACGGCCGGTTGCCCGGATAAGCGCGCGCTCCATCATCACTGTCCCGCCCCATCATCAGCGCCGCGCCTTGCGCAAACGCGTTCAGAAGCAACTGCCGGTGATGCGTTTCGTCCTGCCCGTCCTCATTCTCAATCACCGCGACGAATTCGACCGGGACCACCGCAGTCCCCTGGTGGAGCAGCTGAAAGACCGCATGTTGCGCGTCGGTCCCGACTCCACCCCACGTCACCGGAGCGGTTCGTCGATTGACTGGCGCTCCCTCCGCAGTCACCGATTTCCCGTTCGACTCCATCTCAAGCTGCTGCAGATAGGACGGCAACAACCGCAGCCGTTCGTCATAGGCAAACACCGCGCGCGTCTCGCAGCCCAGCAACTGGCTCACCGTCAGGTCCGCAAATGCCGCCATCAATGGCACATTCGCCCGCCCTTCGGAAAACCGGAAATGCCGATCAACCTCGGCCGCACCCTCGAGCAATTCCTCAAACGCGGGCCAGCCCAGCGCCAGTGCGATCGAAAATCCCACCGTCGACCACAGCGAATATCGCCCTCCCACGCTTTGGGAAAACGGCAACACCCGTGTCGAATCGACCCCGAACGCCACCGCTGCCTCGGGTGCAGCGGTGATCGCGATCACCCGCCCGAACGGATCCTCGACCCCTGCATCCGCAAGCCATGCCAGCGCCGCGCCGACATTGGTCAGCGTCTCGATCGTGGTGAAGGTCTTCGACACCGCAGCAACCAGCGTGGTTGCAGGATCGAGCCCCGACACCGCATCCTCGAACGCCTGCCCGTCGATGTTCGAGAGCACCCGCACGTCATAGCGCGTGCCGTCATGCCCCAGCGCGTCGATCACCAGGTCGGGCCCCAGCGCCGACCCGCCGATGCCGATGTGGAGCACCCCCGTCACATCGCCGAAGGCCCCCGCCTCGATCGCGTCGACCAATGCGCGCATCCGGTGATGCCCCGCCGCGGCAAGCTCATTATCCTGGGCCGACCCCGACCCGCGCTCGGCGACATGCCCGGCGCTGCGTCCTTCGCTCGGGTTGACCACGCCCCCCGAAAACAGCGCCTCGCGCTTCGCGGCGAACCCGCGCGCCTCCGCCAGCGCCTCGAACTTCCCCACCAACGCTTCGTCGAGCGGCATCTTCGACCAGTCGAACGATATCCCGCCGAGCATCAGCGAGAAACGCTCGACCCGCGCCGCGTCGTCCGCGAACAGCTCGCTGAGCCGCTGCACTTCATGCCCGTCGACCGGGGCCCAATCTGCCTTGTCCATGGCCCCGCATCTAGGGCCGGACCCCGCCGATTGCCATCCCGCCCGCCCCCAAATCCGCACGCCGTGTCTTGACCTTGCCGCCCCCGCCAGCAAGGAGCGGCCGATGGCCACCGCATCGCCCCCAAGCCCTCGCACCCGCCCGAAACCCAAAAAGGAATCGAGCTTTCTCGGCAGCCTCGCGCGCTTCGCGATCCTTGCCTGGATCCTGCGCTGCCTCATCGTCGAGCCGTTCTACATCCCCTCGGGATCGATGCAGCCCAACATGGCGATCGGCGATTATCTGTTCGTCGAAAAATGGCCCTACGGCTATTCGCGGATGAGCTTCCTGTGGCAATTCCCGCCGATCTCGGGCCGGATCTTCCCCCACCTCCCCGCGCGCGGCGACGTCGTCGTGTTCAAGCCACCGGGCCGCGAGAACGAGACCTGGGTCAAGCGCGTCATCGGCCTGCCCGGCGACACCATCGGTGTCGACAACGGCGTCGTCATCCTCAACGGCCAGCCCGTCGCGAAAACCGCGATCGGCGACGCCGCCATCCCCGTCACCCCCAACAGCCCGTGCCGAAGCATCGGCCACGAGCCACGCCTCGGCCACACGGCGACGGGCGCCGCAACCTGTCTCTACCCCGCCTTCAAGGAAACCCTGCTCGGCGGGCGAAGCTTCACCACCCTCGACCAGGCCGACGTCCCCGCCGACCATTTCGATGCCGTTACCGTCCCCGCCGGCACCGTCTTCATGATGGGCGACAACCGCGACGATTCAGAGGACAGCCGCTTCTCGCCCGATATCGGCGGCGCGGGCTTCGTGCCCCTCGATCACCTCGTTGGCCGCGCCGGCTTCGCCTTCTGGTCGACCGACGGGAGTGCCTCCTACGTGAAACCGTGGACCTGGTTCACCGCGCTTCGTACCCATCGCCTCGGCACCGCTTACTAGTGAGCGAACTCGACCACTTTCTCGCCAGCCTGATCGGCACCATCCCGCGCGACCCGGCGCTGTTCGCCCGCGCCCTGACCCACGGCAGCACCACCGCCACCGAGACCTACGAGCGGCTCGAATTCCTCGGTGACCGGGTCCTCGGCCTCGCCGTCGCCGACTGGCTTTACGAGCGTTTCCCCGCCGAGCCCGAAGGCAGTCTCTCGCGCCGCTACAATGTCCTCGTCGCGCGCGAGACCTGCGGCGAGATCGGCCGCACGCTGGGCCTCCCCGCGCACATCCTCCTCGGCAAGCAAGCCCGCGACGACCGCGCTGCCATGAGCGACAACATCATCGGCGACGTCGTCGAGGCGCTGCTCGG
This sequence comes from Sphingomonas sp., assembly GCA_025356055.1. GTDB lineage: Bacteria > Pseudomonadota > Alphaproteobacteria > Sphingomonadales > Sphingomonadaceae > Sphingomicrobium. The sequence continues at coordinate 30,330 of JANXUU010000005.1, forward strand.
CGCGATCTTCCTCGACCAGGGCCTCGCCCCCGCTCAAGCCTTCGTCCGCCAGCATTGGGCGCCTTATCTCGACGGCCAGCGCGGCGCCCCGGTCCATCCCAAGTCTGGCCTCCAGGAAGCCGCCGCCGCGCGAGGCCTCGGCCCCCCCGTCTACGAGTTGCTCGCCCGCATCGGCGCGCACCACGCCCCGACCTTCAACGTCCGCGTCACCGTCGCGCGCGGCGGCGAGGCCGAAGCAACCGGCACCAGCAAGCAGGAAGCCGAAACCGCCGCCGCCGCCGCCCTCCTCGAGAAACTATCCCTTCCCCGCGATGGGAGGGGCGACTCAGCGAAGCTGAGCGGGGGTGGGTCGGCCCGCACCAAGAAAGCCCCAACGCCGTGACCGAAGAACCCACCCCTCCGCGCTCCGCGCTCCTCCCCTCCCTCGAGCGGGAGGGGGTCCAACGCTGCGGCCTCGTCGCGATCCTCGGCGCGCCCAATGCGGGCAAGTCGACCCTCGTCAACGCGCTCGTCGGCGAGAAGGTCGCGATCGTCAGCCCCAAGGCGCAGACCACCCGCGCCCGCCTGATGGGCATCGCCATCGACGGCGACGCCCAGCTGATCCTGGTCGACACCCCCGGCATCTTCGAGCCCCACCGCCGCCTCGATCGCGCCATGGTCGCCGCCGCATGGGAAGGCGCCGAGGATGCCGACCGCACCCTCCTCGTGATCGACGCCGCGGCGAAAGTCGGCGCCCGCGTCGAGGCTGCGCTGTCGGGAGTCGAAGGCCGCACCGAACCGCTCATCCTCGTCCTCAACAAGGTCGACCTCGCCAAGAAGGACGACCTCCTCACGCTGGCCCAGTCGCTCTCGCTGCGCCTCTCCCCCGAAGCGGTGTTCATGATCTCGGCCACCACCGGCGACGGCGTCGCGGACTTGAAGACCTACCTCTCGGCGGCAATGCCCGAAGGTCCGTGGCACTACCCCGCCGACCAGCTGTCCGACGCCACCGACCGCATGGTCGCGGCTGAAATCACCCGCGAACAACTCTACCTTCAGCTCCACGCCGAACTCCCCTACGCCTCCGCAATCGAGACCGAGAAATGGGAGGACCGCAAGGACGGGTCGACCGTCATCCACCAGCAGATCCTCGTCGAACGCGACAGCCAGAAGGCGATCGTGCTCGGCAAGGGCGGCGCGCAATTGAAGAAGATCGGCCAGGCCGCCCGCGAGGCGATCTCGGACCAGCTCGGCCGCAAGGTCCACCTCTTCCTCCACGTCAAGGTCAACCCCAAGTGGGACGAAGACCGCACCCTCTACAAGGACATCGGCCTGGAGTGGAGCGAGTAGGCCGCGTTCTCCCGAGGACGGTCAGCCGGCACCACGTCCAGTTGCGGACATGACGCTGCCGTGCGACCGTTGGCACGTGCCATTCCAGCAAAGGGTTTCAAGATCGTGATCGTCGAGAAATCCGTATCGCCCATGTGGGATGACGCGCATCTTCGCCTGGCGGTCGAAGCCGCATGTGTCGCCCTTTGGTCGTGGCACATCGATGACGACCGCTTCCAGATGGATGAACGAGCGTTCGAATTGTGGGGCCTGCCCTGGGCTGAAAACGTCAGTTTTGAAGAGCTCGCCACCCACATTCATCCGGCCGATCAGGAGCGCGTCAGGGCGGCGTTCACAGCCACGCGCTCGGTTGCGGGTTCCTATGAGATCGATTTCCGAATTTGCCTGCGTGAAGAGGTCCGCTGGATTTCTGCTCGCGGCCAAGGTGCCGACGTCGGCATCGTCAAAGGCGTCTTGTTCGGCATCTTTCTCGATGTCACCGGTCGCAAGCAGGCGGAGGAAGGGAGCGAACTCCTCGCCGGCGAAATGAGCCACCGGGTCAAGAACCTGCTGGCCATCGCCACTGGATTGACCCAGCTGACCGGCCGGTCGGCGAAAACCGTCGATGACATGACCGGCGAGCTTACCCAGCGGCTGACGGCGTTGGGACGCGCCCATGATCTGGTCCGCCCACTACCCGGCGAGCAGGGCAAGGCCGCACTGTTGGGCGACCTGTTCGCTATCCTGCTTGCGCCGTATGACGAAACCGCAGCCTTTTCGGGTCGCATCCGTGTCGCCGTGGCGCGGATGGGCGTCGGGGAACGGACGGCAACGGCGATCGCGATGATCATTCACGAACTGGCGACCAATTCAGTGAAATACGGCGCGCTGTCGTGCGCAACCGGATTCCTGGACGTCACCAGCACATCGGATGAAGACCATATATGCGTTGTGTGGGCCGAAACCGGTGGTCCGCCGGTTACCGATGCTCCGGTCCTCAAAGGCTATGGAAGTCGCCTGACCGCGCGCAGCGTCACCGGGCACCTTGGCGGACAACTTGACTATGACTGGCAGGAAAGCGGCCTCGTCGTGACGGTCAAAATGCGTCAGGACCGCCTGGCACTCTGATCGGCCTTTGCGCCGGTTCGAGCTTGATCAGAAATGGTCGGGCACAACCCGTTGCGCAGCCGTCGGGTTCCGGGCGTGGAGCGGGACAAGCTTGGCTGGCGGTCGGTTCATCCGACGCATGTGGCTACAGGCAACGGTCGCTCTTGCTGGTCCTGCCGCGTCGGCCGTTTGAATATCGGCCGCGCCTCCTTCGATGCGCGGCGCCACCATTGCCAGCATGACCGGCACGAGCATCGCGGACCTCATCAAAACAGCCCCGGCACTTCGCGTTGCGCGGTGTCAGGCTGCGGCGTTTGCAACACCTCCCGCTTGCTGCTGATCGACTGCGCGGTCTGGCCTCCCGCCGGCGGAATTGGCGTACATGTCCGCCCGGCGAGGAAATCGAGCGCGCCCTTGACCGATGCTTCGGCCGGATCGCCGAGTGGCTTCAAGATGTCGTCCGCCGCCTGGCAGCTCGCTTCGACCTTGCCCGCCAGCCCGGTGTAATAATCCCCCACATGGTTGGCGTTTTCGGTGCGGAAGGCGATCACCCGCAAGCGGTCGTCGCACGCGGCAAGGTCAAGCGCGATCTGGCCGACCGGCTTGCCGTAAGTGTTGGACCCGATCAGCGCCGAATTGGCGTGGAGGTAGGGCGTGAACGCGTTGATCACCAGTTCGCTCGCCGACGCCGTCCCGCCGGTTCCGATGAAGGCCAGTTTCATCGGGGCGATCGATTGCGACTGGGGCGTGAAATAGGCCGTTTCGTTGTTGGCGGTCTTTTGCGAATTGAACGTCGTGTAGCTGAACACGCTGCCCGCGCGATTGGCACCCATTAGGTCGCCCATCAGCTTGGCAATCGACACCAGCCCGCCGCCATTATAGCGCAAATCCACGATTACCTGCGTGATCCCCTGCGCGCGGAAATTATCGAATGCGGTGCGCAATGCCGGGTCGGCGGGCGTGATGAAGGTCCGCAAATTGACATAGCCGACCTTGGCGCCGCCATTATCGAGGATCTTGGCGCCATAGCGCGGCGACACCGGCAGGATCGAGTAATCCGCCTTGGTCACCGTCACGACCTTTTCAACGCCGCCGCTGGTGATGCGCAGTACCCTGGTCAACCCGGCCGTCGATGCGCCAAGCGCGTCGGACACGGCAGCCGATCCTCCGGTGGCGAAGAGCGACGCAACGGTCTGAAGATTGTCGGCGGTCGTGCCGATCGCCAATATTTCGGTGCCACGATCGATCCCCGCGGCCAGCGCCGGTGCGTCTTCAAAGGCTTCGGTGACGAACAGTCGGCCCGCCGCGCTGTCGTAGGACAAGCGGATTCCGAAACCCGCGCTCGAGCCTGAAGCGTAAAAGGCATTCTCGGCCTTGATCGAAGTCAGATAGGTGAAATGGCGGTCTTTCGACTGCGCCCGCGCGTTAGCGGTCAGCGCGTCGAGATAGGCTTCCACCGTCGCATAATTCGCCGGATTGAGCGACCCTGGCAACAGGTCGAGAAACAGATACCATTCGAGCATTTGCGAGCCGACCCAGTTCTGCCGTTCCAGGATCGAGCAGCCAGCGGTGGTTATCGGACCGGCCGTCACGGCACCTGGGGGCGGGCTGCTTGCACTCCCCCCGTCACCTCCGCCGCCACACGCAGCGAGCAGGGAAGCAAGACTGACCAGAGTGGTGAAACGGGTTTGACGCATGACAATACTTCCTCGTTATTAAAGTTACTTAGCTCATTTGAGCCAATTTGAAAGCAAAGTTATCAAACGGTGGTTCTGGCTCCTCGTCGACAGCATGAACATGCCGCGGCCGTGCACGTTCGCCTTGCAAGTCAGCCCAGTAGCTCGGCCACCAGTTTAGGCACTTCGACCCCTGCCTTGCCGATTCGCACCTCGTCGAACATGATGCTCCCAAGGCTTGGGCCAAGGTTGATCTCGACCGTCCGCGCCCCGCAATAGCGCGCCGTCTGGACATAGCCCGCGGCGGGATAGACCGCCCCCGACGTCCCCACCGACACGAACAGGTCGCACGACCGCAGCGCCGCATCGATCCGCTCCATCTCGTATGGCATCTCGCCGAACCACACGATGTCCGGCCGGACCGAACCCGCCGCGTCGCAGGCCGGACACACCGCCTCCTCCCCCATTGGCGCGGCCCACCTGAACCGCCCGTCGCAGGCCAGACACCAGCCGCGCAGCAACTCACCATGCATATGCACCAGCCTATTCGCCCCGGCCCGCTCGTGCAGATCATCGACATTCTGCGTGACGATCAGCAGCTCGCCCGCCCACGCCGCATCCAGCCGCGCCAGCGCGACATGCGCCGCATTGGGCACCACCTCGCCCAGCCGCGCCCGCCGCGCATCATAGAAAGCATGGACCAGCCCCGGATCGGCCGCGAACCCCTCGGGCGTCGCGACCTCCTCGACGCGGTGCCCTTCCCACAAGCCATCCTCCGCGCGAAACGTCGCCAGCCCGCTCTCGGCCGAAATCCCTGCCCCGGTCAGGATCACGATATTGCGCACCTCAGCCATCGGCGCAGCTTAACCGAGATTGCAGCCGGACAATCTCAATTTTTGACGGAACGTGCGCCGGGGGATTCTGGGGATCCCCGGACCCGTCACCTCGAGCTGCGCGCCACGGTGCCGAATGTCTGCAATGGGTGGAAAGCTGACATTCACTGTCGCATTATTCACCTGTGGCAGGCGAGCGCGCTTTCGACGATGCGAAGGCGGGGGCCGCCTAGCAGGATTGCGTTGGCGAGCGAGACCCGTATGCTGACAGGCGTCTTCTTGCCGGAGCCTTGGCCTATGTTGCCCACCCTTGTCGTGCCTGTTGCGAGCGTCGCGGTTGTCGCTGTCGCGGATCGCGAGGTCCCCGGGCAGAGGGTCGGGGTGCGAGCGACGGGCTCATTAGTTGGGCTGTTCACCACGGACGACTATCCGCCGGACGCGTGGGTTGCTCACGAGACCGGGACGGTGAAGGTGCAGATGACCGTTACTCCCGAGGGTCGCGTCGGCATCTGTACGGTCGAGATGTCGTCAATGTCGCCGAGCCTCGACGCGTCGACCTGCAGGATACTGATGGAGCGGGCACGGTTCGAGCCTGCGAGGGATCGCGCCGGTCGAGCGGTATCGGGCACATTCTCGCAGCGCGTCTCGTGGAAAATCCCGTCTGCTGATCCTCGGCTCGTGGCCGACGAGGATTGGGTGGAGATCGTTGACGTTCCCGTCCGGGGGTCGCCCGTTTGCACGTTTCACGGCGACGGGGTGACGGTGCCTATCGCGGGAGAGAAGTGTCTAGAGTGGCAGCAAGAAGCGGCGTTGGTAGGCCGACGGTTCGGCAATGAAATTCGTGCTCCCTACCGTGCGAAGCTAGCATTTAATTTCTTAGTCGGCACTGGCTTGCCGGCCGTCATTAATCGGGCGCTGACTGTCCGTAGTGGTGTACTTTTGCGCATCGCGGAGTCGGGAGCGGTCAGTGGCTGCAAACCGCTCGAGGTCGCAAACCTGAACGGCGACGACGGAACCGATCTCTGTGTGAATGCTGACAAGCTGCGCTTCAAGCCCATTTCACCATCAGCGACTAGTGGCGGTGATCGCGAGATGCTGATGCTCCACACGGTGACATTCGAACCGGGCGTAACACCGCCCGCCTCAGCTTCGGTTCATTGAACTACACGATTTTCTTCTCAGTTTAGGCTGCCGCGAATGTCCGCAATGGGTCGTTAGCGGAATGTCCGCTAAGGATGGAAAGCGGACAGTAGGCGGACGCGTGACAAAGGCACGCTGGCTGGCGCTGGTTCCCTAGCGCTGACACTACGCGGTGGCTCGTGTATTTCCCGCGAGGTTCATCGCCGGATCGCGTCCAAGTCACCTAGCCTAAGGGCTGTATTTTATAGACATAATTTTGTTCGTAATTCCGTTTTTCACCAGCTTGGATTTCGTCAAGCTCCGCTGCCTCATTTAAGGTCGAAGCCTAAGCAAATTGAGGAGTGTCGAGGTGCGAAAGAAGATC
>JANXUU010000006.1 GCA_025356055.1 Sphingomonas sp.
CGCGGCCAAGTGCCGTCAAGCGTTCAGCCAAATCGCTGGTCATCGCGCCAACTGACCCCGCTGACCTTCCGGTCAGATGTGTGAGGCCAGTTGCGATAGAAAGGAGATTCTTGACCCTCTGGCTCATCTCTCCGGCGAGAAGCTCGCTGCCTTCCTCGGCTTGCTTGCGTCCGGTCACATCGAGGAAAATGCCGAACATCACTCCGTCGACGATGCCAGCGTCGGCGCCTTGCCCTCGCGCCGAGACCCACCGGATAACGTCACCAACCATGATGCGGAAGTCTATCTCGTAGGACCCAGCGACCGACCGGGTGGCGGAAAAGGCGGCTCGCACTCTGTCCCGGTCAGCCGGGTGAATGTGAGCCGAAAGTTCTTCGAAGGATACCTTCACGGCCCATGGCATCCCCCACAGATCGAAGCCGAGTTCGTCCATGGCGAAACGATCGTCATCGACGCGCCAAGACCACAGGGCAACGCAAGCAGCCTCAATGGCAAGTCGGAGATGCTCCTCACGCCAGACAGGTGCCCGGATTACCTCAACGTCGATACTGCCGGTCCCGCTCATGAAATGAGTTAAACAGACATTGAACGACCGAGCAAGCAGGGGGCGGTGGGCGACATGGCTTCACCGCCGCCGAGACTAACTGCAGAGCCGAACCATCGCCAAGAGACGTCCGCTACTGAGCGGTAAGTGCCTGGCAGTTTTCAAGGTTCGATCCCGTGATAGGGAACGGCAACAAGTGGGTGGAAACAAGTCCGGCGGCTCTGGGTCAAAAAATTGGACGAAGCGGACAGGGGCTCGGAGCGAAGACGCGCAGAATTGCCGACATCAGCTGCGATCGAGGCGATCCACCGCCTGCGCTCGATGGGCTCACCTGAGGTTGATGCAGTTGTCGCGGGTCAGCGGGGGCGGCGCATCCGTGCGCAATCGTAGCCGTGGAGTAAGCTGGGCCAACCGCCGCACATACGCATCGGTGAAGACCACAGCGCAGGCGCGACTGAGGTGCGACCATTCAGGGAGCAGCAGATTGTTGGCGGACGGCGGCAGATCATCGTTGTGGACCCCGACGCTGTGCGTGAAACGGAGCAGCGCGTTCCAGCCTTTGGCTTTGGGGATTGCCGCTTCCTCGTTAACACGCAGGTGGCCGTCGGACGGGGGGCGGACGAACACAACATCGCCGCCCCGCGCGCGGATCGTGGCAACGGCTCTAGCTGCCTCCGTCAGCGCCGTCCGAATTTGGGCGTCTGTAGGAGGCTTGTCCTTCTTGAATCCCTTCCACGCATAGCGGGCGTGGCCGCGCAGCCGCGCATCGGTCAGTATCCGCGGCCACATCGAGGTCTCCCGATGCTCGCCGACTTCCGACAATTTCCATACATCGTCGTAAGGACCATCGGCGCCTGCGCGGTAGCCGGGGTCGAGCCTCGCGGCGACAACGCTTAGGCGGTAGCTCGAATCGAGGAACGCCAGTCGCCGCTGTAGAAAATGATCAATCGCTTGCGACGCTTCCTTCGCCGGCGTGAGGAAGCGCTTGCGTTGATGAATATAGCCCCCGTAGCCGTCGAACGACCGGAAAAACATCGTGTCGGCCAGACCGACGATGAGCAGCCCGTGGAACGCCTTGTTGTCGGCGACGTCCTTGAGCAACGTGCGCGCGCTGGTGCCGTGAATCGCAAGCTGGAGCGGGCGGATCCCGGTGAGCTGCTCGAACCGATTGAGATTTGTATCGAACAGGATTCGACTGTCGCCGACGATCGCAACCGCCGCCTGCCCCGAGCGCGCACGTTCGTTTGCCCAGTCCGTCTCACTATTGTCGAGGTCGCCGGCGTGTAGCCCGATCCGCCGCGCGTTGACCTCAAGCGCTGTCGTGCCCGCGAGCATCGCAAGCGCGACGCAGAAGGCAAGTTTGCCCCACGGCTGGCGGGGGACGTCGCGGGTCGGCACGGGTTGCGCTTGGCCGGGGCGGTCGGATGCGGTCAGCCTGAGCCCGGCCGGGAGCGCCCCGTCGCGGCTGAGCACGCCGCCGCCCGGGAGGGTTGGGTTGGGACCGCCGCGACCGTCAGAACTGGAAGTAGATGAAGGCATTGCCCGCTCCCTGTTCCGCAATGATCGCGATCCCCATTGTTGCCCAAATCAGCCCGACGACCCATGCCGGCGTTCGCTCGATAACCAGCTCGAGTGTCTTGTCGCGCATCGCCCAATGGGTCGCGACAATCCCTCCGGTTGCAACCAGCGCGTAGAACAGCGGCAGTAGCCCGATCAGCGGCGTGGGCTTGGCGGACATGCCGACCATCGCGGTCAGCAGTGTAGCCGCGCCGCCAAAGGTTTTAGCGCGGAAGAATACCCAGGTAATGTTGACCAAAAGGAAGGTCAGCAGCCCCAGCGCAAGGAGCGTCGTGCGGCCCGGCTCGAACCCTGCGAACCGCTGCTTCAACCAGCGTTCGGCGGCGAGATAGGTGCCGTGAAGTCCGCCCCACACGACGAACGTCCAGCTCGCGCCGTGCCACAGCCCGCCGAGCAGCATCGTCCCCATCAACGCGGCATAGGTCCGCGCCTCGCCGTGGCGATTGCCGCCCAGCGGAATGTAAAGATAGTCGCGCAACCAGCTAGACAACGTGATGTGCCAGCGCCGCCAAAAATCAGAGAAGCCGATCGCGGCATAAGGGAAGCGGAAATTGTCGGGCATGGCGAAACCGAGGCACATCGCGACTCCGATCGCGGTGGTCGAATAACCCGCGAAGTCGCAGAAGATCTGACCGGCAAAGGCGAAGGTCGCAGCCCAGGCGTCGAGCATTCCGGGGGTCTTATCATGCGCGTCGTAGACCTTCTCGACCACCGGGCCGAGGAAGCCGTCGGCGATGACGACCTTCTGGAACAGCCCGAGCGTGACCAGCGCGAGCCCGAAGAATAGCTGGTGCGCGCTCGCTTTGCGCTGTTCGGCGAACTGCGGGACGAGTTCGGTCGGGCGCATGATGGGCCCCGCGACAAGGTGCGGGAAAAAGGTCACGAACAAGGCGTAATCGAGGAAGCGCTTGGCCGGCTGGGCGCGGCGCAGATAGACGTCGAGCGTGTAGGACAGCGTCGCGAAGGTGTAGAAACTGATCCCGACGGGCAGGATGATGTCATATTGGGCTGGATGGAAATCGACCCCCAGAACCTTGGTCATTAGGACGAAATTAGCGAGCAGGAACTCGCCATATTTGAAGAAGCCGAGCATGCCGAGGTTGACGGCGACGGAGGTGATCATCCACGCCCGCCGGGTAGACTGACGATCCGAGCGGACCATCGCCTGCGCCGCCCACCAGTCGACTACGGTCGAAATCCACAGCAGGATCACGAACGGCGGGTTCCACGCGGCGTAGAAGATGTAGCTGGCGACGAGAAGGTTGATCTTCTTGATCGTCCACGGAAAGCGCCAGTTGTGGAGCGCCAGGACGATCGCGAAGAAGACGAGGAAGGTCAGCGAGTTGAAGATCATGCGCTGCGCGCTTGCGCCGCGGTCGCGTGGTTCGTCATGCCCCTGCCCCCAGTGGATACAACGCGACCCGCGAAACCGCACGGTCATGGTGCGTGATCTAATTCCGCCGTCGCTTGGTGCGCTCTTTGCCCAAACCGCGCAAGCCTCCCACCAATTTGCTCCCTGAGACGCCTTCTCCGGTGAGGCGAAGGCATCACAAGCGGTGAGAGCGTATTCAAGCGGCCGAACATCGAACATCGTCGCGTGCCTCTGGAAGAGGCTTGTCGTCATTGGCTAGAAGGCCAAAAGCTCAAATGAATCGATCTTGATCGAACGACCGCTCCCGGGGTTTGTTCATTAGATCAAATGTGAACGGAATGGGGCGGAAGCTAACAGTCCGCTTATCGCGTCCGTCCACACAGGTCGCGATCGGCGAAAACATGGTAGATACAGGTCCTGCTGCTTTTAATGCGGCGGTGCAGGGTAGCGGATGTCCGCCCGATATAAACGTCCTCCGTTGATTGACGGCTTGGGCTAAGAACCCGGTTATGATAGTCAAATAAGAAGAGGGGGAGCGGCGATATGGCCACGAGAACCATAGGGTCGGTCGAGGCAAAGGTTGGGGGATCTACGCGATCCATAAGATCCGTCCAGACAAAGGTCGGTGACTTTTATGTGTGGATGGCGGCTGCAATAGCGCTATTTGCATTTGCTGCCTTTGCGCCGACTTACTGGCTGCAACTTCCTGCCGGGACTTTCGTCGGCACACCACTCGTGCATATCCATTCCGCCATATTCAGCGCGTGGACGATCTTTCTGGTATGGCAATCATACCTCGCGGCTAACGGTCGTATTCGAAACCATCGCGCGTGGGGCATGGCCGGGATTGGGCTTGCTACCGCGGTGTTCATCCTGGGCACGGCAGCGGCTATAGCATCACTGAAATTCAGAATGGCGCTCGGTTCTGCCGACACGGCCCGATCCAGCTTCATCGTGGCGATGGCCAACATGCTGCTTTTCGGCGGCTTTTTCACGGCAGCGATGGTCAACGCCAAACGCTCTGAAACACATCGGCGGCTCATACTCCTAGCGACCATCTCTTTGCTGCCCGCGGCGATATCCCGCGTGACCTATGTCATGGCCAAGGGTTCAGGTCCGGGTTTGCGGCCCACGCTTGGCCCGGCGCTACCGGTTGTTAAGCAGCTGATGCCGCATCTCCTGGTGGTTGGCGTCTTTATCTTGGCGGGTGTACTCTACGATTGGAGAACACGAGGTCGTCCACATCCCGCGTGGCTCATCGGGGCCGCTGTCATAGCAACGTTATTCGTTCTGCGTGCGCCGCTTGGGGACACGGCACAGTGGCAAGGCTTTGCTGAGGCATCCGCCCATATCGCAGGTTGAACGGCTGCAATCGGGCGATTGATGGCGCCTTGCGAACTACTGATCATGGGGCGGAAGCTGACCGTCAGCTTTTGGCGTCGGCTATGGCGGCGTCGAACGGCAAGAAGTGGGTGGATTCCTGCCTGTCGGGTTTTGGATCGGCGACCCGGAAAAGCCGACGTTCGGCCGAGCACCACAGGGCGACAGCTACGCGCCCATAGCACGAAGCCGCTGCGCGGCAGCGGTGCCCAGCGGTGAGGTAGCGCGCC
>JANXUU010000116.1 GCA_025356055.1 Sphingomonas sp.
GATGTCGGCTGGATCACCGGGCACAGCTACACCGTCTACGGCCCGCTGATGAACGGGGCGACCAGCGTGATGTTCGACGGGGTGCCCAATTATCCCGACCATGGCCGCTTGTGGGAAACGGTCGACCGGCTCGGCGTGACCATCCTCTACACCGCCCCGACCGCAATCCGCGCGCTGATGCGCGAAGGCGACGAGTGGGTGACGAAGCATAGCCGCGCCTCGCTGCGCCTGCTCGGCACGGTTGGCGAACCGATCAATCCCGAGGCATGGGACTGGTATTGGCGCGTCGTCGGCGACCGTCGCTGCCCGGTGACCGACACCTGGTGGCAGACCGAGACCGGCGGAATCCTCATCGCCAACTTCCCCGGCGCGATGGACATGAAGCCCGGCAGCGCCACCTGCCCGCTGCCCGGCATCGAACCGTTGCTGGTCGACGCCGAGCACCGCGAACTCGATGGCGTCTCCGCCGGCAATTTGTGCCTCCGCTCCTCCTGGCCGGGCCAGATGCGCGGGCTGTGGGGTGACGACGATCGCTTCTTCCAAACCTATTTCACCGCCTACCCCGGGCTCTACTTCACCGGCGACGGCTGCAGGCGCGACGAGGATGGCTATTACTGGATCACCGGCCGGGTCGACGACGTCATCAATGTCTCGGGTCACCGCATCGGCACCGCCGAGGTCGAAAGCGCGCTCGTTGCTCACGAGCATGTCGCCGAGGCCGCGGTCGTCGCCGTCCCCCACGACATCAAGGGCCAGGCGATCCACGCCTATGTCACGCTGAACGCCGGCATCGAACCCCACCCCGACCTCCGCAAGGAACTCAACGCCGGGGTCCGCAAGCACATCGGCGCCCTCGCCACGCCCGAGCGCATCCAGTTCACCCCGGCCCTCCCCAAGACCCGCTCGGGCAAGATCATGCGCCGCATCCTCCGCAAGATTGCGGAGGGCCAGAGCGACGGCTTCGGCGACACCTCGACGCTCGCGGATCCGTCGGTGGTCGATGCACTGGTCAAGGGTCGCAACAGCTAGGCGACGATCCCAAACTGCCCGGCGACCATCGCCCGCACATCGACCTCGGCCCCAAGCCTGGCCGCGAGCAATGCCGTCCCGCTGATCTTGCGCTGCACGAACAGGATCGCGGCGGGCGGGATATGCCAAGCTGCCGAATCGCTTGCCACCGCCGTCCCCGGCTCGCGCAGCAGTTCGACGAAACCGCGGTTCCCGAAGTCAAATGGCCCCGGCTCGTTGAGCTTCGCCAGAACCACGTCGATCATCAGGTCGATGCGCTCGCCATGCCGGGCAACCGCCCCCTCGCCGACGAAACCCGCGTCAAGCGCCGCCGCCTTCACCCCCTCACGGTTCCCCGCCAGCGCTGCCTCGATCAATCGCCGATATGCCACGCTCGTCTCCGGCAGCACGGGCCGCGCCGCGCCAAAGTCGAGCAAAACCAGCCGCCCGCTCTCGGGTTGATAACGATAATTGGCGAAATTGGGGTCGGTCTGCATCACCCCGAACTCGAACAGTTCCCGAAGCACCAGCGACAGCAGCGCGGTCATCACCCGATTGCGCTCGCCCTGGTCAGCATCGACCAGACTCTCGATCGGCACCCCGGCAAGATAATCCATCGCCAGCACTTGCCCCGTCGAAAATTCAGCATCGAGCTTGGGCACGACATAGTCCGTCTCACCCGCCAGCAGCGCGCCGTAACGCGTCATCTGCTCGCCCTCGCGGTGGTAATCCGCTTCATCGGCAAGCTGGTGCTTCGCTTCCTCGAGCAGCGGCCCGATATCGAGCTCCTTCGGCAGCAGGCCCGACACGCGCAACAACGTCGCGACATTGTCGATGTCGGCGTCGATACTGCCCCGCACCCCCGGATATTGCACCTTGATCGCTAGGTCGCGGCCGTCTTTCGTGACTGCGCGATGGACCTGCCCGATCGACGCCGCCGCCATCGGAGTCGGCTCGAACCGCTTGAACCGCCGCCGCCAATCCGCCCCCCACTCCCTTGCCAGCACCTGCTGCAGCTGTTGCGGCGGCATGTGATTGGCCCGGTCGCGAAGGCCCGCCATCAACTGGCTGAGCTCGGGCGGAAGAAGGTCGCCGGTATCCATCGAAATCATCTGGCCAAGCTTCATCGCCGCCCCGCGCAGGTGCGACAGCCGGTCCGCCAGCCGCGCGAAATTGCCCGGAGTCATCAGCATGTCGCGCATCTTTGGTCGCTCGCCATCGGCCAGCCGCCGCGCGCCCTCGGCAATCATCCCGCCCGCGACCCCGCCCGCCAGCCGCCCGAACTGGCCAAGGCGCGACAGCCGCCCGCTCGGCACCGCGCGGTGCGGCGGCACGTCGTCGCTCACCACCCCATGCTCCCGGGCACGCCCTTGAACGGGCCGGCGAGATTGGACGTAATCCAGCCACCGTAGAACTCGCCCGGCTGTGGCACGACCGTCTCGCCATCGACGCTGCAGCGATCGAACGGCGCGGCATAGAATGCGATATGGTCGCGCAGCAGTTCGAACCGCGGCGTCGGACGAGCATAGCTCCACCCCACGCGCGCAAGCACGGTTCCGCTGATCACTACGTCCCAATAAGCGGCCGCCCCCTTCCACTCGCAAAGGCTGCTTCCCGCAGCCCGCCGGAGCAAGCCTTTGGCGATGTCTTCGGGCGGGATGTAATAGGTGGGTGGATGACTTGTCTCCAGCGTGCGGACTGCCGCCGTCGTGGTCGCGACGACGACGCCGCGATGCTCGATCATGACCCGGGCGTTTGTGCGCTCGGCCAACGGCGGTCGCGGATAGGCCCAGACACTCTCCTGTCCGGGCGCTGCGGGGTCGGGGCGCGGCCTCATCGGCGGCGGCATTGGGGTGGGGACATGCCGGGGATATGGGAAGCGGGATTGCGTTTGACAGGGGGGCAGGATCAGCGGGGCACTTAGTTGCGGGCCCGGCGTTCAATCCGCATGCGAAATCTTGCCCTCATCCTCCCGCTCGCCATCACCGCCTGTTCCGCGAGCGCGCCCGATAGCGGACCCAATGCGACCACACCGCTCGACCCGATCGCCTATTTCACCGGTCGCGCCGAAGGTCGCGCAACGCTTCACAAACTGGTCGGCGAGCCCGAAGCCATCCTCGTACACTCGTCGGGCCGGTCCGACGGTAAGGGTGGCGTATTCCTCGACCAGCGCATCGAAGAACAGGGCAAGCCCGCGCGCGTGCGCAGCTGGCACCTCATGCCCGCCGGCCCCGGACACTTCACCGGAACGCTGACCGACGCCAGCGGCCCGGTCGTCGCCAGCGTTGCCGGCCCCCGCCTCGACATCGCCTTTCCGATGAAGGGCGGGCTGAAAGCGCGCCAGGTCCTGATCCTGCGCGCTGATGGACGCACGCTCGCCAACCGCCTGACCGTCACCAAGTTCGGCGTGCCTCTGGCCCACCTCGACGAGGTGATCACCAAGGGCTAGCGCTTGCCAGCGCCGAGGCTATCGTGCGCCCAGGACGTGGGGAGCATCGAATGCCAGGCGAGGAGCGCAAAATAAGCGGAATGGCGCGGGTCATTACCGCCTCGTCGGCTGGCACGGCGTTTGAATGGTATGATTTTTTCATCTTTGGCAGCCTTGCGCTGATCATTTCGAAGACCTTCTTCGCCTCGCTCCCCCCGACCGCGTCGCTGATCGCCGCGCTTGGCCTGTTCGCCGCCGGCTTCGCCTTCCGCCCGCTTGGTGCGATCCTGTTCGGAAGCCTCGGCGACCGCATGGGCCGCAAAGGCGCCTTCCTCATCACCATCTCGTTGATGGGCGGGGCGACCTTCCTGATCGGCTGCCTGCCGACCTACGCCCAGGCCGGCTGGCTCGCCCCGGCGCTCCTGATTGTCCTGCGCATCTGCCAGGGAACCGCGCTCGGCGGCGAGTATGGCGGAGCGGCAATCTATGTCGCTGAACATGCTCCCGACCATAAGCGCGGCGCCGCGACGAGCTGGATTCAGTCGTCGGCCGCCTTCGGGTTGCTCGCCGCACTGGCGGTGATCCTGGCCACTCGCACTCTGCTCGGCGAGGCGGCGTTCGCGGCGTGGGGTTGGCGAATTCCGTTCCTCGCCTCGGCTATCCTGCTCGGGATTTCGCTGTGGCTGCGCAGCAAGCTCGCTGAAAGCCCGGCGTTCGTCGCGCTTCAGGAGCAAGGCAACGTCAGCAAGGCACCGCTGCGCGAGGCTTTCGCCGACCCCGCCAGCCTCAAGCAGGTCGCCATCGCCTTCTTCGCGGTGATGTCCGCCCAGGGCGCCGTGTGGTACTCGACCTTCTTCTACATGCAGGTGTTTCTCGAGAAGATGCTCGGGGTACCGGGCGCGACGGTCAACCTCGTGATCATGGCGATGACGATCGCTTCGGCGCCGCTTTACGTGCTGTTCGGCACGCTGTCCGACCGGCTGGGGCGCAAGCCGGTGATGCTCGCCGGAATGGTCGTCGCGCTGGCCGCATATTTCCCCGGCTATCATGCCATTGCCCGCGCCGCGAACCCCGCGCTGATCGGAGCGCAGGCGCAGACCCCGGTGACCGTCGTGACCGATCCGGCGACCTGCTCGATCCAGTTCGACCCGGCGGGAACGCGTCATTTCTCGAGCGCCTGCGACATCGCGAAAAGCCTGCTCGCCGGATCGGGGATCAGCTATCGTGAGGCGCGGTCGGGCGATGGGCGGACGGCAATCGCAATCGGGCGCGAACTGCTGCCAGTGCCCAACGGGGCCGGTCTCGACGGCAAGGGGCTGAAGGCGCTCAAGGCCGCGACCGGGGATCGTCTCAAGACCTCTCTCGCCAGTGCGGGCTATCCGGCAAGCGCCGACAAGGGCGCGATCGACTGGTTCACGCTGATGGCCTGGCTACTCCTGTTCACCGCCGCCGCCTGCGCCCTCTACGGCCCGATGGCGGCCGCGCTGGTCGAGATGTTCCCGACCCGCGTCCGTTACACCGCGATGAGCCTGCCCTATCATGTCGGCACCGGCTGGGTCGGCGGCTTCCTGCCGGTCACCAGCTTCGCTATCGTCGCCATCACCGGGGATCTCTATGCCGGGCTGTGGTACGCTTTCGCCTTTACCGCGATCTCGGTCGTGGCAACGATCTTCTTCCTCAAGGAAACCAGCGGCAAGCCGCTCATCTAGGAGTTTGCAATGCGTCACCTGCTTACCGCGAGCCTGCTCGTCTCGACCAGCGCCTTGGCCCAGACCCTTCCCACCCCGCCCGTCGCCGCACAACGCGCGCACGAAGTCCGCGCCCCGTTCGGTGCGGTTCGCAACGACGAATATTATTGGCTGCGCGACGACATGCGCAAAAATCCGGAGATGCTTGGCAACCTCAGCGCCGAGAACGCCTACACCGACGCGATAATGGCGCCGCTGAAACCGCTCCAGGACAAGCTCTATTCCGAGATCACCGGCCGCATCAAACAGGATGACAGCTCGGTCCCCTACCGCGAAGGCGACTATTATTACTACTCCCGCTTCACCCCCGGCGCGGACTATCCGATCATTGCGCGGCGCAAGGGCGCGCTGACCGCCCCCGAACAAATCCTCCTCGACGAACCCACGATGGCCAAGGGCAGCGGCTATTTCGCCGTTTCAGGTTTCGAGCCCAGCCACGACGGGCGCTACCTCGCCTATGCCCAGGACAAGATCGGTCGCCGCCAGTACGTACTGAAGATCCTCGACACCACCACCGGGAAAACGCTTTCCGACACGGTCACCAACATCGAACCCAATCTTGTCTGGGGATCGGCGAACCAGTTGCTTTATGTCGAAAAGGATCCCGTCACGCTCCAGTCGAAGCGGATCAAGCTCCACATTCTTGGCTCGCCGGCAGCAAGCGATCGCCTGCTCTACGAAGAAAAGGACGACACCTTCAATATCGGCGTTCGGCGCACCGCTTCGGGCCGCTTCGTCTGCATCGGTGCCGAAGCGACGACCATGACCGAGCAGCGCTGCGCGCCCTTTGGCCGCCCCGACGCGATGACGCTGATTGCCCCGCGCACCAAGGATATTCTCTACAGCGCAGACAATGCCGCCGGGCGGTGGATCGTCCGCACCAATGCCAAGAGTCCCAATTATCAGTTGATGAGCTTCCCCGACGCCGCGCTCGGCAAGCCGCAGTCAGGCTGGACCGTGCTGACCAACCCCGGCGACTTCATCGACGATTTCGCCGCGTTCGACACGTTCACCGCGATCGCCGAGCGCCACGACGGCAACAAGCGCCTGCGCCTGCTCAGCCGCACGGGCAAGTCGACCATCGTCGACGCCAGCGAACCGGCCTACCAGATGAGCCTCGACGGCAATCACGAAGCCGCGAGCCCGTGGGTGCGCTACACCTATGAATCGCTCGTCACCCCGACGACGACACTCGAGTGGAATGCCGCAACCGGCAAAAGCCGCACGCTCAAGGTCCAGCCCGTTCCTGGCTACGACGCGAAAAACTATGTCACCGAGCGCGTCTGGACCACCGCCCGCGACGGCGCCCGGGTCCCGGTCAGCATCGTCTATCGCAAGGGCCTCAAGCGGGACGGAACGGCGCCCCTGTTCCAGTATGCCTATGGCAGTTACGGCATCTCGAGCGACCCCGAATATTCGAACGCCACCACCAGCCTGCTCGACCGCGGCGTCGTGTTCGCGCTTGCCCACATCCGCGGTGGGCAGGAAATGGGCCGCCAGTGGTTCGACGACGGGCACCTCACGAAAAAGCAGAACAGCTTCAACGACTTCATCGACGTCACGCGCGACCTTGTTGCCAAGGGCTATGCCGCCAAGGGCCGCGTCGCCGCCCGGGGCGGGAGCGCGGGCGGACTGCTGATGGGAGGTGTCGCCAACCAGGCCCCCCAGGATTATGCCGTGATCGTTGCGCAGGTCCCGTTCGTCGACGTGCTGACGACCATGCTCGACACCTCGATCCCCCTCACCACCAACGAGTTCGACCAGTGGGGCAACCCCGCGAACGAGGCCGACTACAAGGTGATGGCGGCCTACTCGCCGTACGACAATGTGCGGGCGATGGCCTATCCCGCAATGTTTGTCTCCACCGGGCTGTGGGACAGCCAGGTGCAATATTACGAACCCGCCAAATGGGTTGCGCGGCTTCGGGCGAAAAAGACCGACGGCAATCCGCTGCTGTTCCGCGTCAACATGGAGGCAGGCCACGGCGGCAAGTCGGGCCGCTTCCGCAGCTATCGGGACCAGGCCGAGATGTACGCCTTCGTGCTCGACCGCCTCGGCATCAAGCAGTGAAAGCCATTACCGCCGATCAGGGGCTGTCCTCGACCGCTTGACCAGCATCGCGGCGTGCAGCCGCTCGATCGCCGCGCTTCCCGTGCGCTCGAACAGCGCCGGGAACAGTGCGTGGGCAAGACAGGCGAACCCCGCGACGATCATCGTCACCCCGAACCCGCCGGCGACGACGAGATGCTCGCCATAGCTTTCGCCGACGCTGTGCGGATGCTCGTTGAACAGTCGTCCGATCATTTTCCCTGCCCTAGCCATCATGTCGTGAGCAGGATAACGCTTGTTTGAACAAATCCGTGACTTAGTTTCTGTTACTTCACGAGGCTCAGGGAAACGAAATGATCGAATTAGCTCAATGAAGGAGAATTTCATTCTTGACCTGATCGACCGCCGCATCCTCGCGCTGCTTCAGGAAGACGCAACCCTCGCCATCGCCGACATCGGCAAGAAAGTCGGCCTCTCCGCCACCCCCTGCTGGAAACGGATCAAGCGGCTCGAGCGCGAAGGGATCATCAAGCGTCGCGTCGCCATCCTCGACCGCGACAAACTCGGACTCGGGGTGACGGTAATCGTCGCCGTCCGCACCGCGAGCCACAGCGATGACTGGCTGTTGTCCTTCTCGCAAGGCGTCTCGCGCATCCCCGAAGTCGTCGAATTCTACCGCATGAGCGGAGAGATCGACTATCTCCTCAAGATCGTCGCGCGCGACATCGCCGACTACGACCGCATCTACCGCAAGCTGACCAAGGTCGCCGATCTCCACGACGTGACCTCGTCGTTCGCGATGCAGGAGATTAAATCGACGACGAGCCTGCCGCTATTCGACTGACTGGAACCGCCGCGTGAACACCCGGCTTGACCAAGCCGCCACCGTCAGGCTCGCCCCCTTGTCGAGCGCCATTACTGCCCCGCCTTCTTCGCGCCATGCCCCCGGATAGGGCACAGCGCTCATCGTCGCCGTCACCGCCGCGCTTGAATAATTCTGGACAACCATCACCGCGTCCCCGCCTTTCGCCCGGACGAACGAGAATAGTTTCCCCGGCGCCGAATTCACGACCGGCACCATCCGCGCCCCCCACGGCGCATTCCACAGCGCCGGGTGCGCATCGCGAAACGCGATCAGCCGCCGGTATTCGGCGGCTTGCGGCGCCTCCTTCCAGACGATCGGATCTTTCTCGAAGAATTTGAGCCGCCGGTCGTTGGCCGCTTCCTGCCCGTTGTAAATCAGCGGAATCCCCTCGCCGGTGAACTGCAGCACCGTCGCGTTGGGCAGCGCCGGCCCATAGCGTTCGAACTCGGTCCCGCTCCACGAATTCTCGTCGTGGTTCGACGTGAACACCGTCCGCTGCGCCCCCGTCGGCCAGGCGCTTTCATTCTCGCTGAAATAGCCGAACAGGCCCGAGACATCGCCCTTCCCCTGCCCGATCGCCATCAGCGGCTTGGCCCAGTCCCAGCCATAGCTTGCGTCGAAGGCGTTCATGTGAAGATCGCGCTGGCCCCATTCCGCCAGCATCCACACCGGCTTGATCGCACTCGCGTCGCGCCGCAGCTTTGCCCAGAAATCAGGCGGCACATATCCCGCGACATCGCAGCGAAACCCGTCAATCCCGGCCTGGCGGACGAACATCAACATGGATTCCTCCATGTAGCGCCTCAGCCCGGCCTTTTCGTAATTGAGGTCGACGATGTCCGACCAGTCCCACCACGGGGTCGGATGCATCTTCCCCTGCCAGTCATGCTCGTACCAGTCGGGGTGCTGCGCCACGAGAGCATTGTCCCAACTTGTATGGTTCGCCACCCAGTCGAGCACGACGTGCATCCCCTGCGCATGCGCCGCCGCGACAAACCCCTTGAGGTCCGCCATCGTCCCAAGCTCGGGGTTCACCGCGCGATAGTCGCGGATGCTGTAAGGCGACCCCAGCGTTCCCTTGCGGTTCTTCACCCCGATCGGCTGGATCGGCATCAGCCATAATATATCGACTCCGAGCGCCTTCAGCCGAGGCAACTCCCCCTGCGCCGCCCGCAACGTCCCGGCCGCGGTGAATTGCCGCGTGTTGATCTGATAGATGACCGCCTCGCGCGACCATGAGGGGTGCTTGACGCCCTCGAAGCTCGCTGGCGCAAAAGGATCACCCGCCGCCATCGCCGGGCTCGCGGCAAGCGACAGCGCCGCAATCAGTCCGACGATGAAGTGGCGCAATTTCACTCTCCTTGGTCAGGCACACCAGTGAATGTCGATCGGCTGGTCGCATTCCGCCAGCACCCGCCCGATCGGCAGCTTCGAGCTATGCCCATCCTCGATCGCCTGTTCGAGCAGGTCACGCTTTTTCTCACCCTTGATCGTGATCAGGATCGTCCGTGCCTGCAGGATCGCTGTCCGAGTCAGCGTCACCCGCGCCACGGGCGCCTCGGGCGGTAGCGGGTCGGGCATCACCCCGACCATTCGCCGCGTCTTGGGCGCATCGAGCGCGCCCTCCAGGTCGGGCCCCGCGAACAGCGACGCGGTATGCCCGTCCTCGCCCATCCCGAGCCACACCAGATCGGGCGGCCACGGCAGATCCTGCAACCGCGCATCGGCCGAATTGCCGGCCAGCTTGTAATCATCGATCGGCGCGGTGATCGGGAAGACCCGCGCACCGGTCGGCAGGAACGCCTTGGCAATCCCGCGCACGTTCGACAGCTCATTGTCCATCGCAACCAGCCGGTCGTCGCCAGGGAAGATGGTGACCTTCTTCCAGTTCAACTTGGCCTTGACCAGTTCGGCGAAGATCGGCTGGGGGGTCGATCCGCCCGGAAAGGCGAGCAGCGCCGCGCCGCGTGCGTCGAGCGCGCTCTCGATGATGAATCCGATATCGCCGGCGACGGCAGCCGCCATCTCCTCGGGCGAATCATAATCCCAGAACTCGGCTTCGATCATCGCGCAACTCCTTGACGTCCGACGCGCTATAGCGAGTGGCTTGCCAAGGGCAACGCAGGTCGGCGGAGAGAGTAATGAAGCGCAAGAAGTACGACAAAAAGCTCGCCGGACTGGACGTCGAGCTGGTCCAAATGGCGCATTGGGCCAAGGTCACCGGCCAGCGCATCCTGATCGTCATCGAAGGCCGCGACACCGCCGGCAAGGGTGGCGCGATCGACGCGATCCGCGAACATATCAACCCGCGCGACTGTCACATCGTCGCGTTCGGCAAGCCGCCGCGCGTATTGGGCACGCAGGCCTATCTCAACCGCTACGCCACCCGCCTCCCCGCGCCCGGCGAGATCATGCTGTTCGACCGCAGCTGGTACAATCGCGCCGGGGTCGAGCGGGTCATGGGCTTCTGCACCGAGAAGCAGGCGATCGACTTCCTCGCCGCTGTCCCCGCCTTCGAGAAGGGCCTCGTCGACGCCGGCATTTTACTTTTCAAATATTGGCTATGCTGCGACCAGGAACAGCAGGAGGAGCGCTTCGCTGAGCGCTTCGCCGACCCACTCAAGCAGTGGAAACTATCCCCGATCGACCTCGCCGCGCGTCAGCATTACGACGATTACACCATCGCCCGCGAGGCGATGCTCAAGGCCACCCACACTCCGCAAGCGCCGTGGACGCTGGTCGACTTCAACGACCAGAATCGCGGCCGCCTGACCTTGATCCGCAACCTGCTCGACCGAATGCCCGACATGCGGATGGACGTCGATTTGCCCGTCTTCCCCGAGCTCAAGAACTCCCCATCGAAAGAGCGCTACGCCACGATCGAGCCGATCGATCCGTGGCCACCGAAGAAGTGAGAGCGTTCAGAAGAGCGATGAAATCACTGTAAGGTCATAAGGTTACCACATCGCACGAAGCGGCAAACTTGTCCCATTCGTCACCCCGGGCTTGACCCGGGCCCAGCTTCTTCCTGATTGCGTGATGGCAAGGCCCGGCCCTTTGCCTTCGGCCACCTCTTCTATAGTTACAGCCATGAAACGACTGGAGTGGCCGAGAGATGATTCTTCGTCGGATTACGTCAAGCCTCAAGGGACAGCATTGGATGACAATCGTCATCGAGCTGATGATCGTCATTATCGGGGTTTTCATTGGCACCCAAGTATCCAACTGGAACGAGGGGCGGCTCGAAAAGAAGCAGACGGCCCGCATGCTCGAACAGCTTAAGCCGGAGCTGGACGTGCAGATCGATTACTTCGCGTCGGTCAGGCAATATTACCAAACGACTCAGCATTATGCAGATGCTGCGCTCGCGGGATGGCATGGCGACGCGGGCATCAGCAACGAACAGTTCGTGATTTCCGCGTATCAAGCGAGCCAGGTCTACGGAATTGGAACCAACGCACAGAATTGGACCCTTGTGTTTGGTGGCGGCCAGTTGCGAAATATCGATAATCCGGTTCTCCGGCGGCACCTCGCGGACGTTCTTACGACCGATTACAGTGATGTCGGGTTGGCGACGATGCAGACGCGCTATCGGACCGACGTCCGCCTCCTCATCCCCGACGATATTCAAAGGGAAATTCGCGCACGTTGCGGCGACCGGCTCGTGCGGGACGCGGCGGATCAGGATATCAACGTTTTGCCACAGCGATGTTCACTGCCGCTCGACAAGGCCGAAGTCGCGGCGACCGCGAGCGCGCTTCGCACACATGCTTCGCTGGCACATGAGCTCGCGCTTCACCTCGGTTCCGTGGACGGCTACCTCCAGAACGTCGATTTCATCGAAATCCCAATGCGCACGCTTCGAAGCGATCTAGGAAAACGATGATCCTGCGCAGAGAGTTGTAAGCACCAACCAGTGCTCTCAGACTGGCTGGCAGCCAATCGCCGGATCATCTGTTACCGGCACAAGAGCTGAAGCTCATGTTCGCTATCCACCAATCGCGGCCGTTCACGAAAAGCCTGTCCTACAGCACTCGCGATGTGCTTTGGTCATCCGATGACCTTGTTCGCCATGTCCCAACCCCCGGTTGGCGAAATTGACAAAGGTCACACCCTTGTTCGCACGGTCGCGCGCCCGTTTGCCACTTCCACGAGGCAAAGGTCACAAAGGTCACACCTCCCTGAAACTCTCGCCACACTGTCAACCGTGTCCAATACTCCTCGCAGCGCGCCCTCGCGACTCGGCTCCCTTGATCAATTTTCCCGATGCGCTATAGCCGCCTCGCACCGGGTCAGTTCTCCTGAACAACCCGGCGCATCCGTCCGAGACAGTCGCTGGGGGTTTCCTCCTTAATCTGCGACCGAGGCGGGGACAGGAATTCGGGTGGCCCAGCCTTAACCGGCAACAGGCCACCGTGCGTTGCCCTTGAAGCGGCGCCATTGATCCAGCCCCCTACGGACTTTCGTTACCAGCGTGGCTTGCCGCGCTGGTCGTTTGTAACTCGGGCAAAGTATCGCTTTGCTCGAACCAAGGAGTTGGCATGGATCGTTCGCAAAAGGCCGATCTGGTTGCCGAGCTGAAGAGCGTCTTCTCCGAGACCAGCGTGGTGGTCATCACCCGCAATCTCGGCCTGACGGTGGCCCAGTCCACCGACTTGCGCCTGA
>JANXUU010000047.1 GCA_025356055.1 Sphingomonas sp.
ATCCCGGCATCGCATGGCGTGGTGCGCTGGCGGATCGTCGATTTGATCCAATGGCTGTTTGACGAATATGGCGTGTCGGTCAGCAAGCAGACCTTGAGCCGGGACCTGCGCGCCATGGGCTACAAGAAACTGACGGCGAGGCCGCGGCATCATGCGCAGGGGGCCGATGCCATCGACGTTTTTAAAAAGACTTCCCAACCCAGCTGGGAGCGATCGAAGCGACACTCCCGGGTGGCACGCCCATAGAGCTGTGGTGGCAGGACGAAGCCCGGGTCGGTCAAAAGAACGGCATTACCAGGCGATGGGCCAAACGCGGCACCCGGCCCTCGGCCCCCAAGGATCAGCGCACGAGATCGGCCTATATCTACGGTGCTTGTCGCCCCGCTGAGGGCAAGGGCGTTGGCCTGGTGCTGCCGCGCTGCAACACCGAAGGGATGACGCTCCACCTCGCCGAAATATCCGCCGCCGTCGCGCCGGGCGCCCATGCCGTGCTGCTTCTCGATCAGGCGGGATGGCATGGCTCCAAGGCGCTGGTCGTGCCCGGCAATATCACCCTCATGCCGCTGCCGCCCAAATGCCCCGAGTTGAACCCCGTCGAAAACGTCTGGCAGTTCATGCGTGACAACTGGCTCTCAAACCGCGTCTTCAAATCCTACGACGATATCCTCGATCATTGCTGCTTCGACTGGAACCGCCTCACCGACCAACCATGGCGCATCATGTCGCTCGGACTGCGAACTTGGGCCCATCGGTTCTGATCAGAGAGTCTTGGTATAAGTTATTGCGCCGGCGCCGGCGCTGGTCACGGACGCGGCGCTCGCCATGTTAAGCGATATTCACGATAACAAAGCCGCGTTGCGCGGTACGCACAATTCGCCGCGCGGCTTGATCTCGCGCGGTGAGTTTGGCTATCGATTTATCCGGGGAATGGTGGAGCCGTGGGGGGACGACGCCCGACGCTATAAACCCATGAAATCCAACGTTTTCTTTATCTCGCTACGTGACGTGTGTGACAGCGATGTGTGACAGTTACAAGGGCTTTCATTGTCAACACGGAATGGGAGACCGCCATGATTTGTCGTTGAACATGCCCCCCATCATCATCCAGCAGAATGGCTGAACCGCGCCATTGAGGTCTTTTATTTGGCGCTTGAGAGCCCCCCTTCCAACAACTGGGTCGGTGATGGCTCGCTCCCGTGATCCGAAGGAAGGCTAGGGATACTACGAGCAAAACGAGTGGCCTGCACGCTACCGCCCAAGCATGTGAGGGTTGTTGGCAAATGGCGGCTTGCCATACTGCTCCCGGAACAAGCCGATCAGTTCTGCTTCGACCTCGACAGGGACCCTGCCGGGTGTTTCCTGCCAAGCAATCTTGAGAAGGTCCGGGCGAGGAAGCTGCCAGATCAACCTTCCGCCCCAGTGGCCGATGGGTTTGCCAGCGCCGAAGTCAGCGAACTGTCTGATCCTGCGGCGAAGCTGGTCGGCCTTGCCGATGTAGACGACCTCCGCGCCCGCCACCCAGTTCGATGTAAGTGACGCGACATCAACAGTCGGGTCTTTGCCCTTAAACCGGCCTGCCGGGTTTGCGTCGGGGAAGCTGGCCGGGTGCGGGCCTTGATAGGAAACGACGTATACGCCGCCCGAGAGGGGGCAGAGGCTGCTATTGCGGGCGTCAGCGAAGGACAGCCACCCCGTGAAGCCTTCGCGCTCTAGCTGCTCCCTGTCGAACCGTAGGTTAGTCATGCGTGTCAGCCTTCTCGACTAGACTTTGCGCGAATTGGCGAGTGTGTCAACGGCGGTCGGATTTCAGGCCAGCGGGGCGGAGTAAGAGTAGGCCAGTGATGGTGTGGGAATGGCGTTATGAAGAGGACCCCGATCGGGGCCCTCTTCATAACGTTGGCGGCGTGTCGTTCAGGGTGTCGGGATCTCGCCGGTGTCGGGATCGGCCATTGCATGGCTGGCCTGGTTTTGCTCCGCCCGCGCCGCGGCTCGACGACGGCCAGCGGACTGCTTGAGGCGATAG
The DNA here is from genome assembly GCA_025356055.1 of Sphingomonas sp. GTDB lineage: Bacteria > Pseudomonadota > Alphaproteobacteria > Sphingomonadales > Sphingomonadaceae > Sphingomicrobium. Next base: position 2,024 of record JANXUU010000047.1, read on the forward strand.
CTGTCGCCGTTCATGGTGAGGATGCTGACGTGATGGGTCAGCCGGTCGAGCAGCGCACCCGTGAGCCGCTCGGAGCCGAGTACCTGGGTCCAGTCCTCGAACGGGAGGTTGGACGTGACGATTGTCGAGCCGCGCTCATATCGTTGCGAGAAGACCTCGAACAACAGCTCCGCCCCCGTGGATGACAGCGGCACGTAGCCGAGTTCGTCGACGATGAGCAGCTTCACCGCGGCGAGGTCGCGCTGGAGCTTGAGCAGGCGCCGTTCGTCGCGGGCTTCCATCAACTGGCTAACCAGCGCCGCAGCGGTCGTGAACGCGACCGTGAACCCCTTCTGGCAGGCGGCCAGACCGAGCGCGAGGGCGACATGCGTCTTGCCGGTGCCGCTGTTGCCAAGCGCAATGATGTTCTCGCGTCGCAGGATATACTCGCTGCGGGCCAGCTCGAGCACGAGCATCTTGTTGAGGCTCGGGATAGCCGTGAAGTCGAACGTGTCGAAGCTCTTCACCGCCGGGAACCGGGCCGCCCGGATACGCCGCTCGATCGTGCGCCGTTCGCGGTCGATCAGCTCCAACTCGATCAGGCGGAGCAGATAACGGGGATGATCGATGCCCGCCTGGGCGCACTCCCTGGCCACCTTGTCGTACTCGCGTAGAACAGTCGGCAGCTTCAACTGCTTGAGGTGGTGCGCAAGCAGCACCTGCGGCGTGCCGCTCATGGTGCCTACCGGCATATGGTCGGGGGTCTTGCTCATGCGGCCAGCACCGCATAATCCGCGGCCGACGTCGTCTTCACGTCCATCCTGGGCAGGTGCGGATAGGCCGTCAGGTCGAGCCGGGCGGGCCGCCGCTCGATACGCGCCAGCGCGATCAGCTTGACCGCATCGAAGCTGATCGCACCGATGTGGATCGCCTCGGTCACCGCGGACGCCAGGATCTCCTGCGGCATGGCCTCCATCAGCCGCAGCACCTGGATAAACTCGCGCTTGCCCTTGTTACCCATGCGCGCCTCCAGCAGGTGGCGCAGGTGCTGGAACACCTCGGGCAGAGCCCAGTCCTGCAGCGCCGCCGCCTGGTCGAGCGCCCCCGGCTTCAACTCGATCAGCGCCAGATAATGGAGCGGGTCGGCGATGAACGCGCCCTCGCCGTAGCAGCGGGGATGCCGGGCGATCTCCTTGCCGCCGCTCAGGATCACGACCTTGTCGACGAAGCCCTTCACCACGACTTCCTGGAAGCCGTAGGCGGTCGGCACCGAGTAATCGTTCGTGCGGTAGCGCACGAGCGCCGTCGAGGAGACGCGGCCCGAGCGCTTCTCGCACGGCTCCAGCGGCACCGCGGGCAGAGCACGCAGCGCCGCAAGATCGGCAGTGAGCCGCTCGCCAATGGTGGTGGCGTGGCGCCCGGCGCGTTCGCCCTGACGGGCACGGCAACGTCCCTCCAGTCGGCAGTTCAGCTCGTCGAAGCTTGCCGCATGCGGGATCGGCACCATGAAGTGGGTCCGGGCATGCTTCACGAGCCCTTCGACCTTGCCCTTGTCATTGCCTTTGCCGGGCCGACCGAAGCGATCCTGGAACAGGTAATGACTGACCAGCTCGGTGAAGGCGCGGGTGCGCTCGCGCTTCCCGTCGCCGCAGATCTTCGCCACCGCGATCTTGAGGTTGTCATACAAGATCGAGCACGGCACCCCGCCAAAGAACTTGAACGCTGACACATGGCCATCGAGGAATGCCTCGGTGGTCTCGCGCGGATAGGCCTTCACGAACGGCGCGTCCGACTGCGGCAGATCCATGCAGAAGAAGTGGATCTTCTGGCGAACCCCGCCGATCACACCGATCGCCTCGCCAAAGTCCACCTGCGCATGCCCCGGCGGGTGCGACAGCGGCACGAACGTCTCCCGTCCGCGCGCCCGGCAAAGCCGAACATAATCCTTCACCACCGTGTAGCCACCGGCAAACCCGTGCTCGTCGCGCAGCCGCTCGAAAATCCGCTTGGCGGTGTGCCGTTGCTTTACCGGTGCGGTCAGGTCTTCGTCCAGGATCGCATCGATCACCGGCAACAGCGGCCCCAGCTTTGGCTTCGCTACCGGCTTCGTCCGCGTGTAGCCCGGGGGCAGCGAGAACCGGCACATCTTCAACACCGTCTCGCGGCTGAGGCCGAACACGCGCGCCGCCTCACGACGGCTGTTGCCCTCAATAAACACGAAACGCCGGACAGCGGCGTAGACTTCCACGGCGAACATCCCCGACCGCTCCCCAAAAAGGAGCAGCCTAACCACTGGCCGGATTTTACTCCGCCCCGCTCAGCACCAAGCCGGCGTTCCAGTGGCCTGCTTTGTCACCGCCCTGCACAGACCTATGCGCGGGCGGTTGTAGACATCGAATATGATTGCTGATTCTATGGCTTTTCCAACGAGGAGAGCCGAACGTGGCGCATCGTTCGATTGGTCAGGAGCGGTTCGGTTTCGCTGGGCGCGCTC
>JANXUU010000127.1 GCA_025356055.1 Sphingomonas sp.
CGTATGTGGCGTCGTCTACCAGGGCGCCTCCAGAGCTACTGGTTGCCAGTTCTCCTTCTCGTGCGACGGATCGCAGAGCCGGCGCCCGGAGCGGGCAGGGTGGCCTACCGCGCAGACTGCCGCTCGGCGGGCCCTCTCCGGCCACGTCTTCACGCCTGTAGGGGCGGCGACGCACTATCACGCCGACTGGGTTGTGCCCTACTGGATCGGGTCGCTAGACAAGATCGCTCAGGTTCGCAGCCACATCTTCTACCGGCCGCGGGAGCACGCCTAATCGCGTTGGCGAACCGAGCCCTCGGCTAACGAAGCGCGCCCTTTCAGCCGATGTGGTCAAGCACAATCTTCGCTCACAAACCGTCCACTTCTGGCGATCACCTCCCCGCCTACATCGGCGGGGTGAGGCCGTTCTTCCCGATCGCCACGAACTTAGCACCCGGTGCGTCCGAAGACTGCACGACGAACAGCTTTTGACCCTTCGACAGCACTGAGCGCTCAGTCGGCTCAAACCGCACGATCGGGGTTCCGGCGGGGACGAGCACCTTTGCCGTCCCACCCTTGTAGCCAATCGTGAGGGTCGTTTCGCCGGGCTTCCCGACACCGCCAGTTACCGTTCCGTTTGTCATTCCGCTTTGCGGCTGGACGGTGCCATTGGTCATACCGCTTTGCTGGACGGTGCCGTTCGTCATTCCGCTCGATGCACTTCCGCCACCGCCCGTCGCCGCGACGACGCCGGGAACGTCCCAGCCATAATGGCCCTCACCCGTACCGCGCATCGACTCAGGGAAGATCACGAGCTCGGCCGCGCGCAGTGCATTGTCGGGGCCCGTCGTCGCCGTTCCCACGAAGTCGCCGGATTTAAGTGATGCCAAGCTCGATGCGACAACCCATGCGAACTTCGTGTCCGCGGCGATCGGCACCGTGACTGACTTGTCGTCATAAGTCTTAAGTGCCAGCGAGTTCGCGGCAACTGACTGAAGTATTCCGCGCTCCCGCGTGGCGGCCGGCGCCGGCATCGATACTGCGGATTTGGACGTTGCCACGGTGGTGTTGGCCTCGTTTGATGGAAGCTTGCTACACCCGCCAAAGGCCGCGATTGCACCGCTCAAAAGCGCCAGTCTCTTCATGATCATCGCAACGCATCCTTGGCCAGTCGATCCCGCAATGCCGGAGCGGCGGCGGTCACACCCGGATAGTCCCTGCAGGATTTACCGCAAAGGCCACAAGATCGCTTGAATAACCCAAGCGAGTATGCCGAGACGACGCTGGGGATACACAGCGAGCTACACGGACCCACACAAGCTTATCCGTCACCGGGAGACCCTCTGCTCCGAAGGCATTTGGTCGGTGGCAATTTGAATTAAAGGAGCAGATTTGGCCTATTGCAACCAACTCCTTTCAGGCAAACCCTTTAAATTCCTGCCGTTAGCGCCAGTCGGCGCTGCCCGGATCAACGCCGCACTTCCGGCGTGATCTAACCGTCTCGCCTGATCTTTGGCGAAATTATTTGCCCGCGTTCACTGCCGCGTCGAGCCGATCGGAATAGGCGTTCAGCACGGCGGCTGTACGGGCGACATATGCCGTGGCATCGGCGAACCGGCGCTGCTCAATCGCCTCGCGCACACCGGGGAGGGTCTTTGCGCCATAGCCGGTAAGTGTGCCCGGAGCGTAGACGAGATTGCGGAACCAGGGCCGACCCGGCAGGCCGGCACGGTCGATGAGCAGCTGATCAATGTCGCGTAGCTTCGTCTGCATGTGGGTTTGCGCCGCCGGCAGCAGCGTAGGCATGCGTTCGATCGCCGCATCCGCGGCATGCGCCGAACGCGTGAGCCGATCGGCCGCGTCCTCGAGCGCCAGCATGTCGATCAACGGAGTCACACCTTTGCCCTCGGGCGCGCTGGTCGGATCGTCTGGGTTAGAGGCAAGCTTGAACACATCGTCGCGCGTCAAGTCGCGGAGCGCACGGTCCTTGTCGCGCTGGTCGGTGGCAAGCTTCTTCACTTGGCTCACGTAGCGGGAGACGGTGGTCGCGAAGTCGCCATAACGGGCCGGAACGCGGGGGCCGTCGGCTGCGCGCAGCACCAGTCGCCCAACCATCTTCGACAGAACCGCGCCGTAGGCCAGGCCGGGATCGTCGAACTTCGTCACGTGATAGTAACTGTCGTATGCCGAATGATACGAACCGCCCCCGCCGCCTTCGCCGCCGAAGCCAATGTTGAGCGACGGAATTCCAAGATGTTGCAGGAACGCGGAATAGTCCGAACCCGAGCCAAGCGCTTCGATCGGCATGTCGCCGCCGGACTTGGCCGCATCGATCGCGGAAGTGTCCTCAGCCCGTCGCTCGGTCCCTGCATAGGCACCGGCGCGAACGTTGGCGCGAAGGCGATCAAGCACGCTCATGGAGGTTTGCGGGTCGGTGACGTCGCGGGCGGCGGCGTTGACGAAGTGCTGAAGGTCGTGGCTACCCTCGGCGCTGAGGAAGCCGCGGCCGTTGTTGTCCGTGTTGATGTAGAGCACCGCCTTGCGCGCGAGTTCGTCGGCATGAGTCTCCACCCATTCCGTTGAGCCAAGCAGCCCCGGCTCCTCCCCGTCCCAGCTCGCGTAAACGATGGTTCGATCGGGCCGCCAGCCAGTGCGCTTTAGAGCTCCCAGCGCCTTTGCTTCACTCATCAGCGCAACCTGACCTGTAAGCGGATCGCTCGCCCCAAATACCCAACCATCATGGTGGTTGCCGCGTACAACCCACTCGTCGGGTCGTGTCGCGCCCGGCATCACGGCGATCACATCGTAAATTGGCTTGAGCGACCAGTCAGACTTGACCGCGAGGTGAACCTTCACCGCGTCGGTGCCGCCCCAGTGATAGGCGAGAGCCAGCCCGCCCCTCGCGCGGCCGCCGATTACCGGGCCTTCGAGCCGCGACATGATCTTAGCCGCGTCGCCATAGGAAATTGGCAGCGCGGGTATCTTGAGGATCGTCGGCGCGGTCTCGCGTGTCAGCCGCTTGGCGTCGGCAGTCGCACCGATGCCGGGGGTCAGCGGATCGCCTGGATATTGCGTCAGGTCCTGAACCGAGCCGCGCTGGACACCGGTCTCGGGGCGGCCGCCGCCGCGCGGGAATGGATCACGCTCGCCATAGCCGTCGTCGGCGGGGTCGGAGTAGATCAAGCAACCGGCGGCTCCGTGCTCCTGCGCGAGCTTGGGCTTGAGCCCACGCCAGCCGCCGCCATAGCGAGCGAGCACGATCTTCCCTTTGACGTTAATGCCGCGGGCAGCGAGCGCCTCGTAATCGTCGGGCATGCCGTAGTTCACATAAACTACCGACGCAGTGACATCGCCGTCGCCTTGATAAGCCAAATAGGGTGGCAGCGCCCCCTGCAGATTGGCGCTGCTCGGGTCCTCCGGCACCGCAGGCTCCTGTCCGCCGAGTACGACCCTCTCGGGCACGACTAGCTCGAGCGTGGTGCTGATTGGGGTGGGATAGAGCACTTGGAAAGTCTCGATCCGCGCGTTCCAGCCCCATTGCTTGAACAAAGCGAGTTGCATCTCAGCGTTAGCGCGATCGTGTGGACTGCTCACATGGTTGGGCGCCGAACTCATGTCTTTGAGCCAGGCAAGTTGGTCGGTGCTGCTGATTTGCGCGTCGAATGCTCGTTCGATCGCCTTCGCGTCGGAATGAGCCGGAGCAGCCTGCGCGACGCCCGCGGTCGTCAGACTGATAAGCGCGGCGGTCGCGAGTAGGCGTGAGGCAATGGTCATGAAGCTCTCCCGGTCAGCGCTTGCCGCGCCCCACAACTGGTAGCCGCAAAGAGTGTTGCCTTCCAGACCGCGGCAAGGCGATTAGAGCGTCAACTTATCTTCGCTAAGAAGCTGTTAAAGCCGAGCATCTGAAGCGTTGGTGGAACGCGTCGGCTCTGGCGGGGCGGATGGAATTGTTAACGGGAAGCCAGCGTCCACTATGCGCCGCCGCCCGCTTGCCGGGCCTTTTCAGTTGCGGCATGCGGCTGCTTGTCGTTGGTTTGCGTAGATCAACGCCTGTTGGAGTCGCGTCGATGAAGCGGATCATGATGTTAGTGGCTTGCGCACCTGTCGTCATTGCGACGCCGGTATTCGCGGCGGACAATCCGTTCGCGACGAGGAGCAATTTGCCATTCGAGGCGCCGCCGTTCGACCGGATTACCGATACAGATTACCAGCCCGGCTTCGAGCAAGGCATGGCGGAGCAGATCGCAGAAATCCGCGCCATCGCTACAAATCCCGCGCCGCCGACCTTCGACAACACAGTCGTCGCGATGGAACGATCAGGTGCCATGCTGCGCCGCGTCTCTGCCGCATTCGGCGCAGTCAATCAGGCTGACACCAATCCGGCCCGCCAAGCCGTGCAGAAGGCCGAGGCGACCAAACTAGCGGCGCATGGCGATGCGATTTACCTCGACCCGGCGTTGTTCGCCCGCGTTCAGAAGATTTACGACAAGCGTGCGGGTTTGGGGCTGAATGCCGACCAGCAGCAATTGCTCACGATCGTCCATCAGCGTTTCATCCGCGCCGGCGCACAGCTTTCCAATGCCGACAAGGCGATGCTCCGCGACCTGAACGCACAACTCTCCACCCTGCAGACCGCTTTCGTGCAGAAGTTGCTCGCCGGCACCAAGGCGAGCGGGCTGGTGGTGGATGATCCCACCAAGCTGGTCGGGCTGGGCGAGGCTGGCGTTGCCGCAGGCGCCGAGGCGGCGGAGCAACGCGGGCTGGCCGGCAAATATGTCATTCCGCTTCAGAACACGACGCAGCAGCCCGCGCTCCAGTCGCTCGCTGACCGCTCGGTGCGCGAGAAGCTGTTCGACTTGAGCTGGACCCGCAGCGAGAAGGGTGACAGCAACGACACGCGCGACATCGCCGCGACCATCGCACAGTTACGCGCGGGCAAGGCGGCGTTGCTCGGCTTTCCCGACTGGGCTTCGTATGCTCGAGGATCAGATGGCGAAAACGCCGGCGACCGCCGAAGCATTCATGGCCAAGCTGATCCCGGCGACCACGGCGCAACAGCATCGCGAGGCGGCGGAAATCAACGCGGTGATCAAGGCGCAGGGCGGCGATTTCACGGTCAAGCCATGGGACTGGGAACGCTACGCCGAGCAGGTGCGCAAGGCACGCTTCGACCTCGATGAAAGCCAGGTAAAGCCTTATTTCGAGCTCAACACGGTGCTGGAGAAGGGCGTACTTTACGCCGCGAACCAGCTCTACGGGGTCTCCTTCAAGGAATGCCATGACATCCCGGTTTACAATCCTGACGTCCGCGTGTTCGAGGTGTTCGACCGCGATGGCAAGCATCTGGCGTTATTCTACGGTGACTATTTGAAGCGCGACAATAAGCAAGGCGGCGCTTGGAACAGCAGCTTCGTCGGGCAATCGCAGCTGCTCGGCACGACGCCGGTGATCTACAATGTCGCCAATTTGCCGAAGCCTGCACCGGGCCAGCCGGCGCTGATCAGCTTCGACGACGTGACGACGATGTTCCATGAATTCGGCCACGCACTGCATGGCTTTTTCTCGAACATCGCTTATCCGTCACTCGGCGCGTCGGCGCGCGATTTCGTCGAATTTCCGTCGCAGTTCAACGAACATTGGGCGCTCGATCCCAAGGTGTTCGCGCACTACGCGGTGAACTACAAAACAGGCGCGCCAATGCCCGCGCCGCTGGTGGGCAAGATCAGGCGGGCGGCGAAGTTCAACCAGGGCTATGCGTTGGGCGAATTGATCGCGGCGGCCGAACTCGACATGCAGTGGCATGCACTCCCCGCGAGCGCGCCGAAGCAGGACGTCGATGCGTTCGAAACTGCGGCGCTGGCCAAAACAGGTCTCGACGTTGTTCACGTCCCCCCGCGCTACCGAACCAGCTATTTCCAGCACATCTGGTCCGGCGGCTATGCGGCCGGCTATTACGGCTATCTGTGGACGCAAATGTTGGAGAACGACGCCTTCACTTGGTTCACCGCGCATGGCGGACTGACCCGGGCCAACGGCGACAGGTTCCGCAACTTGGTGTTATCGCGCGGGCATAGTCAGGATTACGACACCATATTTCGAAATTTCTACGGCAAAGATCCTGACATCAGACCAATGCTGGAGGATCGCGGACTCGCGTCGGGGGCAAACTGAGGCCAGAGGTCAGTTCAGCAAAGCGCGCGAACCGATCGTTGAATTTTGAAGTTGCCGTCCGTGATCGTTCACCGCCTGAACCCAGGATGGGCAGCTTGTGGGGGAGGGATTTAAACAAAATAGGTGATGGTTGGAGCACTGGCTCTGCGGTCGGATTGTGTAGCGTCTGATCTAAGCGACAGGGGAGGGCCTCTAGATGCACGGCTGGAAACACAAGCCGAGCAACCGCGGTTTCAACCGGAAGACCCTTGCACCAGTAGCATTTTTTGCTGTGCTCAGCGTCCTGGGCCCGCCGCGCTCCAATAATTGACACCTAATTTCCGCTGTGTTTTTGTTTTCGGATGGAGAACAACGCGTTAGCTCGCAAAGGCCTCGTTCGAACGGGCCCCCCTCTCGGTACGGCGAAAGCTCTAAATCTAGCAGCCGCCTCGTGTTTGGAGTCAGCTAAAGCATGTCGAGCCTGGGAGGCCGGCGTTGACGCGGCGGCCGTGACCAACACGGCCGGGGCGGCTCGCGCGGTGGCAAACATAGCTCTCGAGGCCGTCGTCACTGACGAGCCTTGGGACCGCACTGCTGACGAACCGGCCACACGCCAAGCACGGCTCGCCTATGCCGCTTGGTTCGCTTTGCTCGCCGGCACCGACAAACACGGCACAGCTTCTGATCTCGACTGCGCCGCTGCGTTATTTCGTGCGGCGGCCCAAAGCTGAGGAAGCCCGCGCTCCACTGGTCAACTGCCCGACGCCCCCTGCGACCCGGGCCAATTGCCGGCTAAATACCGCCTAATGTGACCGATGGGAGTCGCATAACGCCCTGACGCCCCTGACGCCTCATCCGGCCGCTCCGTACGCAGGATAACGGTGACTCGGCATCACCTACGAGCGGCGCCGCCTCTCCAAACTTAAACTAGCCGCTCTGATGTCAGGGTGTCAGGGTTGTTTGGAAAAGGGCCTGGGGACTGTACAGGAGCTGCCATGAGCTAACGCCCAATATCTGCAAAGCCTGACTGCGCGGCCGTCAGGTAGCGTCAGGGGCGTCAGGCTAAACAAATGCAGGCGCGATTGAGGCGAATTCAGTGGCTTAGCTCATTGAAGAGCACCAGGTAGTAATCGATCGCGGGGCGGATATTGAAGATCGGCGTGCGTTCATTAAGGCCGTGGCTGAAGTCCTCGGAGCCCTTAATGAACACTGGGCTAGCGCCGTAACTAGGCACTTTATGATAGCGGAACCACATTGAATCACTAGCGCCCGATGCCTGGCTGGGAAACACCGGGACTCCTGGGTAGACGCTGCCCAATGATTTGGTCACGGCTGCCACGAAATCGGGGCGCATCGGCGAGGCGTCATTGGGCACCGATCCTTCAGTGACGTCCCGGACGGTAACCTTGGGCTCGGCAACGACGCTCTTTAGCTCAGCCATAACCTCGGCCGGCTTGTGCCCGGGGAAAATGCGACAGTTGATATTTGCACTAGCACGCTGAGGTAACGCATTCTCGGCGTGGCCGCCGCTGATCATCGTCGCAACGCAGGTCGTGCCGATCCTACCGATCGTCGAAGGGTCGGCAGCGAGGGTAGTAATCGCCTGCTCATCGGCGGGATTGCGGGCGAAGGCGCGCATCGCGGTGGCGGTCTTAGGCTCCTCATAGCGCGCGGCCTGCTCGAAATAGGCGCGGGTAAGTGGGCTGACCTCGGGCTTGAAACGATAATTGCCAATCCGGATCAGCGCGGCGGCCAGCTGATTAATGGCATTTTCCTTGCGTGGCGCCGATGAATGGCCGCCGGGGTTCGTTACCGAAAGCTCGAAATCCGCGTACGTCTTCTCGGCGCCCTGCCAGGTGAAGTAGAGCGGCTTGCCGGTTTTTTCGTCCAACGTTCCGCCGCCGCCGTCGATGTTCAGCACGAGATTTGCATTGGCTAGTTTAGCGGCGATTAGCGCACCCGTTTTCATAGTGGTTTCTTCATCGCCCGAAAACTCGATGATTACGTCGCGCTTGGGCACATAACCCTCGCGCTTCAATTCGATCAGTGAAGCGATGGCCAAGGTTCCGTCCAGCTTCATATCGGTCGCCCCGCGGCCAAACAAATAGCCATTCTCGACCACCGGGGTGAACGGGTTTCGCTGCCAGTCGGCAGGCTTCGCCTCGACCACATCCATGTGGCCGGAGATCACCAGCGGCTTTAGTGATGGGTCGGAGCCGGGCCAGCGGGCGATGAGGTAAGCGGTGTCGTCCACCGGAGTGATGGTAACTTCGGTACCGGCGAAGCCGCCAGCAACAAGCGCTGACTTGTATAGCGCGGCAACCTGCGGCGTCTGATTATTTGGTCCGCGAACGGACCGTAGTGCAATCGCTTTTTCGGCGAGATCGAGCGCCTGCGCTTCTGCCGCGGGGTGGGCGGGAATCGATGCAGTCGATGCAAGCAGGGCTAGGGCAAATGGGATCATGAGAGGTCTTTCGATTAATATCGTTTTGCTCGCTGCGACCATGTCTCGATCCGGTGAGATTCGGGAATGAAATCGACGCCTGGGGTTCGCGACGCTGGTCGCCGTAGCATGAAACGCGACACGTGGCACTGTACGAGTTGCCAGTCAGTCACCTGATGACGAAAGGTGGTCGGTAAACGTCTTTGAGGCTGTGTTGCCTCCCGCATCAGTGGGAACGGGTACTCGTCCAGCCAGTTGGGCAGGGGATGGATCACTGTACCTCCAACCAGCACCACGGTCGCAACAACGCACCAGCCACCGGCCGAAGCGCCCAATTGCTTGCGAAGCTCCCCGCCAAGGGCTGGAAGCAGGTTGGGTTGCGCGCCTGGAAACAGTCGAGCGAAGACAACATTGGCTTAGTTGCGGCAGGCGTCGCATTCTATGCCTTCCTCGCGTTAGTGCCATTGCTGGCAGCAACAGTGCTCAGCTACGGTCTGATCGCTGCGCCGGAAACGGTTCTGAAAAATGTTCGGTCACTGACCACCGTAATGCCGCCTCAGGCGGCCAAGTTGGTCGGTGAGCAATTGTTGAGCGTCGTACAGACATCGGCTGGCAAGAAGGGCGTAGGGCTTCTCCTCGCGCTGGCGATTGCCTTGTTCGGCGCCCGCAATGCCGCAGGATCGGTAATCACTGCGCTGAACATTGCTTATGAGGAAAAAGAGTCACGTGGATTTATCAAACTCAATCTGCTCGCGCTGGCAATCACCGCCTCCGCTGTAGCTCTCGGGCTGATCGCGATGATAGCGGTGGCAGCGCTGGGCTACCTTCAGAAGATTTTTCCACATCTTCCGGGTAAGTTCCTGTTGGTCGACAAGCTCGGCTCCTACGCCCTTCTCCTCGCCGCCACGGCTGCTGGTGCCGCGACGCTCTACCGATATGGCCCGGACCGCCAGAATGCCAAATGGACGTGGGTATCCCTGGGCTCTATCTTTGCTTCTTTCGGCTGGATCATGCTGACGTTGGGCTTTGGGTTCTACGCCGCCAATTTCGCTAATTACGGTAAGACTTACGGCAGTCTGGCGACCGTTATTGTCCTTCTGACGTGGACATATTTGTCGGCGTACGTCCTTTTGTTGGGCGCCGAGCTCAATTCGGAGCATGAGCACCAGGCGGCCAAGGTTACCACGGTCGAGGCTCCAGAGCCAACGGGCCATCGGGAAGCCTGGTCGGGCGATCACGCCGTTGACGGGGACGAGTTCTCAAAGCCGCGCCGAGGTTTCGTAATTTTTCCTAATGATTACGTAACAACGCAGCCTCTTAAATCGCCGAGCGAGCATTCCTATCTGACATCGCGAGTAACCGCGCGAGCAGCCAAGATGGCCGGCGGCGCGAATGTTGGGATGCTTGGTTCCGCGTTGGCAACAATTGGCTTGGCGATGCTGCGACGAAAAGGCCGCGGTGGCATTGGCGCGGTGCTTCTAGGTTGTGCGGCGGGCATCGCGCTGCTGAGCCGAGAGCAGGAAGACGCGCAGATCCACAGCACCACTTCCGACGAGCGCTGAGTCCGCAGATGCGCCTTCTAGAATGAGCGACCAATACAATCTTGAACGCTTTGTGGCAGCGCAGGCCGGCAGTTACAGAATGGCGCTGGCTGAGATTCGCCGCGGCGCCAAGCGCGGTCACTGGATGTGGTGGATCTTCCCGCAGATCGCGGGACTTGGCGGCAGTCTGACGGCGAGCTTCTATGCAATCTCCTCACTGGATGAAGCGCAGGCATACCCGGCTCGGCCCTGGACAACGTTGTTCGGTTTGGTCCTGTTCGGCGCGATGCCCCCGGGGCTGAGCACTTGGGTCGGCGCTCCGATTATCGTGGGGAAGGGATGTACATCGTATGGGGAGAGCACCGGCTGAGCCGCACGTTGGCGCTTGCCCCTGCGACGCCCAGGCAATAGCTTCGCCGCTCTCATTTATTTCAGATCCTGGAGCAATACGATGTCCAACTGGTCCGTCACACGCCGCACTCTGATGGCGAGTTCTGCGGCGGCGGCCGGCATCGCGGCGACGCCAGCCCTTCGCCGAAGCCGGGGCAAAGGCGACGGCAAGACGCCCGCGTCACAGTCGTTCCACGCGACCCTGGATGCGATCGCCGACCAAGCGCTTGTACTTTCGCCAGAAACCGCGACCAGCCTCGGCGTTGATGTCGGGCCCCGCGCCGGATTGCGGGCGCGGCTGAGCGACGGATCGGCACTCGGCGAGGCGCGCTATGCCGCCGCGATCGACAACATGATGACGCAAATCCGCACGACGGACCGGGCAATGCTGTCGCCCGCCGACAGATTGCGCTGGGACACTGTACATTATGCGCTGGAGAGCGCGCAAATGGCCAAGCCGTTCTTTTACGCGAGCGCGGCACAAGGGTTTCAGGGCGGCACGACCCCCTATGCCGTTACGCAACAGAGCGGCACGATCGCCGGCACGCCCGAATTTCTCGATTCGCAGCATCCGATCAACAGCAGCGCGGACGCCGAGGCCTATTTGTCCCGCGTCGCCGCCATGGCAACGGCACTCGACAACGAGACCGCGCAGATCGAGCGCGACGCACCGCGTGGCGTCATGCCGCCAAGGTTCGTCGGAGCAAACGTCCTCGGCATCCTTGGTAAGTACCGCAACACCCCAGCAGGACGACAGAAGCTCGTCACGTCGGTCGCAAGGCGCACTGCCGCGAAGGGGATCGCCGGCGACTGGGGTCCGCGCGCGCAAAAGATGGTCGAAACGCTCGTATATCCGGCTCTCGACCGCCAGATCGCGGCGTTCGCCGCAGCCAATGCCACGGCGACCCCCGGTGCCGGCGTGCAGCGCCTGCCGATGGGAGACGCCTATTACGCTTGGGCACTGCGCCTTGGCACCACGACGGCTCAGACGCCGGCCGAGATCCACCGGATCGGCCTGGCACAGAATGAGGAACTGAAAAGCCGGATGGACGGCCTGCTGCGCAAGCAGGGGCTGACCAGTGGAACTGTCGGTGAGCGAGTGCAGGCGCTGAACAAGGACCCCAGGCAGCTGTTCAGCGACGACGAGGCCGGGCGCGCCGCGCTGATCGCTTATTGTAACGGCAAGATCGCGGCGATCCGCCCGCTGTTGCCCAAGATTTCGCACCTCGGGCTGAAGGCGGACGTGGTGGTCAAGCGCGTGCCCGAGGACATTCAGGACGGAGCGGCGCTCGGCTATATGAATTTCGCGTCGCTCGACGGCTCGCGACCAGCGATCTATTACATCAACCTAAAATCGACGACGTTATGGCCGAAGTATCAGATCGCGACGCTGACCGCGCACGAGGGAGTGCCGGGGCATACGTATCAGGGCGCATATTTGGCCGAGCATCATGACGAGATCCCGCTGATCGCGTCGCTGCTTGGGTTCAACGCGTTCGTCGAAGGTTGGGCGCTATACGCCGAGCAGATGGTCGACGAGGCCGGCCTGTACGCCGACGATCCATTTTCGCAGATCGGCTATCTGCAAGCGCAGCAGTTCCGCGCGTGTCGGCTCGTCACTGACACCGGGCTCCACAATCTGCACTGGACGCGCGAACAGGGCGTCGCCTTCCTGACCAAAGAGACCGGCAAGGGCGCGAACGCGATGACCAGCGAAGTCGATCGCTATTGTGTCGCCCCAGGCCAGGCGTGCGGGTACAAGACCGGCCACAATGAGATCCTCCGCCTGCGCGCCCAAGCGCAGAAGGCGCTGGGGGGCAAGTTCGACCTGGCGGCGTTCAACGACACGCTGATCAAAACCGGCGGCGTCCCCCTGTCGGTGCTGCCAGCGGCGGTGGATGGTTACGTCAAGAGCGCCCGGGGGTAGCGCGGTTTAGCAGTCCAGATGATGAGTGCCGCTTCCGGAAACGAGCGTGACAGGCCTAGTCCCCGGCCCATGTTAAGCGGTTTCTTGTCTACGGCGCGAATGTCAGGTCCCGAACTTCGGGAGTTACAGCTGCCGGTCCAAAACCGGCGAAATTTTAGGCCATCTCAATGCCTCTGGATACACAGGTGGATACACAGCTAGAGGGCAGGGCTTCCTCAGGCGGGACCCTCTGCTCGCTTAGCATCTAACCGAGCGACCTCACGTCCCGCCAACCGCAGAACCGGGTTTACTCGTCGCCCCCCGGCGTCCAATCATTGTATAATGACAAGTGACAACCAAACTGAAGCGGAACAATCCTTAGGCGCTGCTGCCCTTGCGCCGGAACCTGCGATTGGGCCGATTAAAGCCAAGGAGATGGCGGAGGAACTCGGGGGCGCCCAGGTTTATGCCCAAGACGCGGTGACTGCGGGGACGCCACCTCAACCGGATCAGGCGTCCGCGATGGACGGAATGTTGTCGTCGTCCTCGATCCCGCTAGGCTTGGCGGATACACGATCTGTCCGAGCTCGCCGGTGGAGCACCCTCGAGTCCATTACTGTGCGAGGCTTTAAAGCTGCGGAAGTGGCCACTATTCCGCTAGACCGCGTCACGATCCTCGTTGGGGCGAATGGCTGCGGCAAGTCGTCCGTGCTCCAGGCGATCCACTGGTCGGCGCGCGCCGCTAGCTACGTTTTACCGAAGAACACGAAAGAAATGATCTCCTTCGAGCGTCTCGACTACGTGCCGTCGAGCGAACCTCTGACGACGCTACACAAAGGAGAGCTCAAGTCGGACGCGGGGTCGACTCCGGTGGAAGTTATATTCGCACATAAGCCGGCCGGTGAGGAAACGGTTCAAGTCACGGTCCGCATCCGAGCTGCGCGAAACCGCGGAGGCATCACTGCTTATATGGACGGAGGCGCGGCGGTGACGCCTTACAAGCAGCGTTACCAATTCATAACCGCCTACATCCCCGGGTTGGCCGGTCTGGCTGAGAAAGAGTCGATCCTCGCGCAGCCGACGCTGAGGCGACAGGCCGCTAGTGGATTGATCGAGACAAAGGAGTCCTGATAGATTCCTATTGGTCGAGGGGTGTGCGAGGCTGCGGGATGCGCAGCGGGATCATATTCGACATCACCCCTTCGGACAAAGCTCG
>JANXUU010000128.1 GCA_025356055.1 Sphingomonas sp.
GCGTATTAGGACATCTGTTTCCAATCGCTACGGCGAACCGCAACGGCAGGTCACATTAAGGAACGGCTTATATTTGACTAGTCACCCTGAACCCGGAGGCTCCAGGAGACTAGGCCGCCGCCCACATGTCCCTTCATCTAAACCAACAATGTCAAAGAGCGACGCGTCTTATCCCCCGGTCCTTGTGAGCCCGGGCATCGGTGTGCCGACTAGAAGAGACGCAAAACAACGACCGGCTCATTGAACCCGTCCCCGCTGCTGTGGAGCGGCATATATGGAAGGCTTCTCACCCCGTCAACGCCTTTCTTGCGAAATCTTGCAAGACCGTCGTTGCCATCTGTCCCGCTCCCGAGCGACTGGCCGAAGCCGACTGCTCGTTGCTGGATGGGCTAATAGGCCTGTTGGTGACCCGCGCAACCCTGCGAATCGCAAGAATAAGGATTTTTGTTACGTCTGCAGCGAGGAAACGGCGTCAAGCCCCCTGAATATAGGAGCGCATCGCCGCAGCCTCGCTCTCGATCGAATCGATGCGATACTTCACCAGGTCGCCGATCGAGACGAGGCCGACGAGCGCCCCATTCTCGACGATCGGCAAGTGGCGAAAACGACGGCGGGTCATCAGCGCGAGCGCCGTCATCACCGGCGTATCGCGCGCAATCGTTACAGCCGGTGCGGTCATTGCCTCCGATACAGGACGGTCGAGCGCGCTCGCCCCCCGCTCGCTTAGACACATGACAAGGTCGCGTTCGGACACGATTCCGGCGACCTCACCGCCCGTCGTCACGACGAGGGCACCGATCCGCCGCTCAGCGAGCTGAGCGACCGCATCGGACAGTGGCACAGTCGAATCAATCGTGGCGACGTCGCCGCCCTTGTTCGCAAGGATTGCCGCGATCGACATAAGCTTCTCCTGTTGTTGCGGACCGGCCGCGCGAGTCCCCGCCCCCTTGATCGTCTCATGGACCGCCGCCAAAGGGAAGCATATGCCTCGCCCCGATCCCGTTCCCACTCCAAGCGCGACGGCGTTTCGTCGATTCGCGCGGACGATGCGGTGGATGGCGTTGCTGTCGATCGCCTGTGCTGCCATCGCGGTATGGCTCGTCTCGCGCGACGATCCCGAGTGGCATATCAACATGATGATCGCGACCGCGCTGGGGGTCGGACTGACCGTCCTCCTCGCCACAGCGCTGATCAGCCTGGCCTATTTGAGCGACGCCAGCGGCCATGACGAACAGGCGCACTACCCCCCGAAGGATCCCGAAGAATGACCGAGCTTGCCCCCAACCCGATCCTGCGAGTCGTCCCCGGGCCGAGTGACATCAACGCCAACGGCCATATCTTCGGCGGCTGGGTGCTTAGCCAGATGGACATCGCCGCGGGCATCGTCGCGTCGCGCAGAGCGCGCGGGTCGGTCGCCACGGTGGCGATCGAGCGGATGGAATTCCTCGCCCCGATTCACCTGCGCGACCTGATCTCGGTCTATGCCGAGGTCGAGCGCGTCGGGCGCACCTCCATGGCGATCCGCATCGACGTCATCGCCAGCCGCAACGGCGGCGAGGACCAGGTCAAGGTGACCAACGGCCTGTTCACCTTCGTCGCGATCGATGAGGCCGCGCGGCCGCGGCCGGTCGATCAGCCACTCGCATAAAATACGGCCGGTGAGCGAACCCACCGGCCAGTATTTTTCTTAGCCCTTAAGCGGCGGGGGCGATGTCCGTTTCACCTTCGGGACGAGCGCGGCGCACGCGGCGGCGCGGCGCGGGGGCCGCGTCTTCGCTTGTCGCTTCGGGCGCGTCGGCAACCACGCCAATCGCGGGCGGGAGGATGGCGAAGTCGATCCGCGGTTCATCCTGTGGCTCGGCACGCTCGCGGCGCGGTCGCGGTGTCGGACGCTCGGCGCGCTCGGCACGTTCAACGGGCCGGTCATTGTCGGCCCGCTGCGGACGCTCGGTGCGTTCGGCAGGGCGCTCGACCCGCTCAGCCGGACGATCATTGTCGGCGCGTTGTGGGCGCTCGGAGCGCTGCCGATCCTGACGCTCATAGCGGTCATTGCGCGGCTGCTGCTGGCGGTCCTGCTGCTGGCGGTCCTGCTGCTGCGGCCGCTCCGGGCGCTCGTAGCGATCGCCTTCCTGCTGGCGGCGTGGCTGGTCGCGCTGCTGGGCCTGCTGCTGTTGCTGCTGAGGCTGCTGCTGCTGCGGCGAATCGTCGTCGCCGCCTTCGTCATCATAGCCTTCGCCGTCGTCGTCATAGCCGTCGTCGTCGACATTCTCGCCACGCGCGCGGCGCTGCTCGTCGAACTTCGCGCGGCTTTCGCCCAGCACGCGGAAATAATGATCGGCGAACTGCAGCCAATATTCGGTTTGCACCCGATCGCCGGCCTGCTGCGCATCACGCGCCAGACTCTTGTATTTCTCGAGCAATTGCGCCGCATTGCCACGCTGACGCTGGTCGCGGGCGTTGCCCCCGGCATTGTTGCCCGACATTCCTTGGGGACGTTGCTGTCCACCACGACCGCGACGGCGACCGACGCCGTTCTGACGATTATTGATCAAAGAGTTAGGTCCTTGTCACACGGCGCTTTGACGCGCCCGATCTTGTCCTTCGGCAAGAAATCCGCCCCCCCGGAGACCAGCGGATCGCCTTCGCGAAACCGCCTTTGACCTTGGCCAAGCGCGTGAGCACTTGTGTGGCCGCTGTCGTCGGAGGGTGGGAAGGCGCGAGCCCCAAGTCTGTCTGGAGCGGCTCCGTCCCTACGCGCGATCTAATCGGGTTGAGCCGAATTATGCAAGCGATTTATGTGCTTGAGACCAGCAACGCGCGCGGGCGGCCGCCAAAATCTCGCGCCAAGCGGCTGGAAAGACCCGCTTTCGCGAGCACCGCCGCGGCACTCTCGCCCTGATCGAAACCGATCTCGATCGCCGCCAGCCCACCCGGCGCGATCAGCCGCGCAAGCTGTGGCGCCAACGTCCGGTAGGCGTCGAGCCCGTCATCGCCAGCGAACAGCGCCTCGTGCGGCTCATGCTCGGCGACCCCCGGCCCGAGCACGGCGTTGCGCGCGACATAGGGCGGGTTGGCGAGCACCAGGTCGAACGACTCGTCAATCCCTTCCGCCCAGTCACCGATCCTGAGGTTCGCGCGAGCCGCCAGCCCGAGCCGGTCGGCATTGCGGCGGGCATATTCTAGCGCGTTGGGCGAGAAATCGATCCCGAGTCCCGTCGCGCGTGGCCATTCGTCGAGCGCGGCGAGCAACAGCGTCCCGGGACCGGTGCCGAGATCGAGGATCCGCTTCGGGCCGGGAGTCCCCGCGAAATGCTCAACCGCAGCGGCGATCAGCGTCTCGCTGTCGGGGCGCGGGATGAGCACTCCGGGACCCACCTCTAGCTCGATGTTCCAAAAGCCGCGGTGACCGGTGATATAGGCGACGGGTTCGCCCGCGAGACGCCGCTCGACCATTGCGGTGAAGCTTGCGGGCGGCGGCCCGGTAGGTGGGTCGAGCAGCAGTTTGTCGCGCCCGATCCCAAGCGCGGCGGAGAGAAGGAGTTCGGCGTCGAGGCGGGGCGAATCGCTGACGGCGGCAAGCTGCGTAGCCGCCCTGGCAAGCGCCTTGGCGAGCGCGCTCACGGCCCCTCCCCTGCAGGGAGGGGGTAACTACGCCTCATCGAGGCTGGCCAGCCGGTCGGCCTCGTCCTCGGCGATCAGCGCTTCGGTCAGTTCGTTCAGGCCCGGCCCCATCAGGATCGCGTCGAGCTTGTGCAGGGTCAAATTGATGCGGTGGTCGGTCACGCGCCCCTGCGGGAAATTATAGGTGCGGATCCGCTCGGACCGGTCGCCCGTCCCGACCATCGACTTGCGCGCGCCCGCCCGCGCGTCCGCTAGCCGCGAGCGCTCCAGCTCGAACAATCGCGTCCTGAGCACCTTCAGCGCCTTGGCCTTGTTCTTGTGCTGCGATTTCTCGTCCTGCTGGATCACGACCAGCCCGGTCGGCAAGTGAGTGATCCGCACCGCGCTGTCGGTGGTGTTGACCGACTGGCCGCCCGGCCCCGACGAGCGATAGACGTCGATGCGCAGGTCGGCGTCGTTGATCTGGACGTCGACCTCCTCGGCCTCGGGAAGCACCGCGACGGTCGCCGCCGAGGTGTGAATCCGCCCGCCACTCTCGGTCGCAGGGACGCGCTGGACGCGGTGCACTCCGCTCTCGAATTTGAGCCGCGCGAAGACGCCACTGCCGGTGATCGAAGCGACCGCTTCCTTGTAGCCGCCGACGTCGGCGCTCGACGCCGAAATGAGCTCAAACCGCCAGCCGCGTTCTTCGGCGAAGCGCTGGTACATGCGCAGCAGGTCGCCGGCGAACAGCGCCGCCTCGTCGCCCCCAGTGCCCGCGCGGACCTCGAGCATGGCGGCGCGTTCGTCGGCCAAATCCTTGGGGAGCAGCTGCACCGCCAGCGCGCGCTCGGCGAGCGGCAGCTTGTGCTCGATCTCCGCCAATTCCTCGGTGGCGATCGCGCGCAATTCCTCGTCGGCATCCTTGGTCATCGCCGCCAGGCTGGTGCGCTCGGCGCGCAGGCGACGGACCTCGCGCGCAGCCGCCGCAACCGGCTCGATCGCGGCATAATCCTTCGACAGCCGGACGAAATCGTCGGGCGCGAGATTGCCAGCCGACATCGCCTCGCCGAGCTCATGCTTCTTGGCCTCGATCAGCGCGATCCGTTCGGAGGAGATCATGCGAGGTTACTGACCACCGGATCCGCGATTTCGCGCACCCGATCCAAGTCGGCTTTCCGAGCTCCCGCACCGCGCTGACTTTGACTGAGCAGACCATGAACGTATGAAATTGAGTAAGTCTGAAGTGCGTTCAACTTGAGAGCCTTGTCAAAGCGCTTGCGTTCGCTCCCAGTTGCAATGACCTCCGAGCTGATTCCAGCCCGTCGCAATGCTGCCGTGGCAGCAATCGCTGCAGCATTTAGGTTGTTGTCCTCCGCTACAACCGCGACCGCAAGCCGATCGCCCTCCGGCGCGTCGATCAGCATCGCCAGCCGCTCGATCCCCGCCGCCCAGCCGACCGCTGGCGTGTGCGGTCCGCCAAGTTGTTCGATCAGCCCGTCATAGCGCCCGCCCGCGATCACCGTTCCCTGCGCGCCCAGTTGATCGGTGACAAACTCGAACGCGGTGTGGCGGTAATAGTCGAGGCCCCGGACCAGGTGCGGCGCGATTTCATAATCGACCCCCGCGGCGTCGAGCCCGGCCTTCACCGCGCCGAAGAAATCCTCGGCCTCGGCGGTCAGTACCATCGGCGGCGCGCTGTCGGCGAACGGGCGGTCGCGCGGGTCCTTGCTATCCAAAATGCGCAGAGGGTTCTTGTCGAGCCGCGCCTGGCTGTCTTCGCTCAGCTCACCCCGCACGCTGGCGAAATGCTCGACCAACTTTGCCCGCCACGCATCCCGGCTGGCAACGTCGCCGAGCGTGTTGAGCTTGAGCTTCACTCCCGCAATCCCCAACTCACTTAGCAACTGCGCCCCGAACGCCAGCAACTCGACATCGGCCGCCGGTTCGCCCGACCCAATCACCTCGGCATCGAGCTGGTGAAACTGGCGAAACCGCCCCTTCTGCGGCCGCTCATAGCGGAACGCCGGCCCATGCGTCGCGACCTTGAGTGGAGCAAACCGCTGCCACCCTTCCGACAGATACGCCCGGCAAATTCCCGCGGTAAATTCGGGCCGCAACGTGATCGATTCCCCCGAGCGATCGTCGAACGAATACATCTCCTTCGACACGACGTCGGTCGTCTCGCCCATCGTCCGAGCGAACACCGCGGTCGGCTCGATCACCGGCATCTCGATCCGCTTGAAGCCATACAGCCGCCGCACGTGATCGAAGGTCGCGACGACCTGTGCGAAGCGGTCGGCCTCCTCGCCGATCAGGCTTTGCGTTCCGCGGACGGGTTGGGGGGTCTGTGCCATTGGTCGAAGGCCACTAGCGGGCGTGCGCGGCGCTGGCTAGTTAGCCCCAATGTCCAGTGTCACCTCGCGCGCCCTCGCGCTCTCCACCCTCCTCCTGTCCACCAGCGCATTCGCCGCCAACAGCAAGCCCCAGCCGCTGCCGATCGTCGACACGATCCCGGTGGCGCGAGACGTCGCCTTTCCCGGTACGATCCGCCTCGACGTTACCGCCACCGATCTCGACCGCGGGATCATCGAGGTGCGAGAGACGATCCCGGCGACCCCCGGGCCGCTTGTCCTGCTCGCCCCCAAATGGCTTCCCGGCAACCACGGCCCAACCGGCCAGATCGACAAGCTCGCCGGCTTCACCTTCACCGCCAACGGCCAGCCGCTACGCTGGGTCCGCGACAAGGTCGACGTGTTCGCCTTCCATCTCGACGTTCCTCTCGGCGCGACCAGCGTCCAAGCGCGCTTCCAGTTTCTCTCGCCCACCGCCGAAGACCAGGGGCGGATTGTCGTTACGCGCGAAATGTCGAACATCCAGTGGGACGCGGTTTCGCTCTATCCGGCGGGCACCTTCGTGCGGAACATCCCCGTCATCGCCAGCCTGACCATCCCCGCCGGGTGGAAGGCGGCGACCGCGCTCCGCCCGACCGCAACCTCGTCCGACAATCGCATCACCTTCGGCGAGGTCGCTTACGATACGCTGATCGACTCGCCGGTATTCGCGGGCAAATATTTCCGCGCCGACGACCTCGGCCACGGCATCACCCTCAACACCGTCGCAGACGCGCCCAAGGAACTGGTCGTCCCCGCCGCCGTCCTCGCCAAGCATCGGGCGCTGGCGGACCAGGCGGTCAAGCTGTTCGGCGCGCGCCACTTCGACCATTACGACTTCCTCCACGCGATCACCGACCGCATGGGCGGGATCGGGCTCGAACATCACCGCAGTTCGGAAGACCAGAACGACCCGGGCTATTTCATCGACTGGGAAGCGAGCGTCACCGACCACAACCTCCTGCCGCACGAATTCACCCACAGCTGGGACGGCAAGTTTCGTCGCGGCGCAGACCTGTGGACCCCCGACTATCGCACCCCGATGCAGGACAGCCTGTTGTGGGTGTACGAAGGCCAGACGCAATTTTGGGGGACTGTGCTCGAGGCGCGCTCGGGAATGTCGACCAAACAACAGGTACTCGACAAGATTGCGCTTGCTGCGGCCAATCTCGACAATCAGCCGGGGCGTGGCTGGCGACCGCTCGGCGACACGACGAACGATGAAATCATCTCCAA
Organism: Sphingomonas sp.; assembly: GCA_025356055.1. GTDB lineage: Bacteria > Pseudomonadota > Alphaproteobacteria > Sphingomonadales > Sphingomonadaceae > Sphingomicrobium. Next base: position 7,230 of record JANXUU010000128.1, read on the forward strand.
TCGCCACCCCGAGCCGTGGAACAGCTATCAGCGAGCGATCGATTATTACCAGGAAGGGCTGCTGATCTGGACCGAAGCGGATATGATCATCCGCGAGAAAAGCGGCGGCAAGCGTTCGATGGACGATTTTGCGCACGCCTTCTTTGGCATCAACGACGGCGATTGGGGCGAAGTGACCTACAGCCATGACGATGTCGTACGCACGCTCAACCAGGTGCAGCCCTATGACTGGGCTGGGTTCCTGAAAGCGCGAATCGATGACGTCGCGCCGGCGGCGCCGCTCGCCGGCTTCACCCGGTCGGGCTATCGCCTCGACTACACCGAGACCCCGACGCAGGCCGCCAAGGCCAGCTTTAAATCGCGCAAGGTCGCCGACTTCAGCTACTCACTCGGCTTCCAGGTTGGCAAGGAGGCCAAGCTCGCTGGCGTGCGTTGGGGATCCCCGGCATTCCAGGCGGGGCTGGTCAACGGCGCGCAGGTCATTGCTGTCGTCGGTCACGCCTACAGCGATGAAGTGATGTCCGACGCTGTCACCGCGGCCAAGAGCGCGAGCGCTCCCATCGTCCTGACGGTCAAGCGCGGCGACGAGGTACGGACCTACTCGCTGCCCTATCACGATGGGCTCCGCTACCCGCGCTTCACCAAGGTCGGGATGGGCGAGGGCGCGCTCGACAAGCTGCTTGCGCCGCGTTGACCAATTGGGGTGGAGGTAGGGGTTGCTCTGGCCGTCCCAGCGATTAGAGCGCCCCCCATGAACATCGACCTCATCCCGACCGGCGACAACCCGCCCGAAAGCATCAACGTGCTGATCGAAGTCCCGATCGGCGGCGAACCGGTGAAATATGAGCTCGACAAGGTTTCGGGCGCAATCTTTGTCGACCGCATCCTCCACACTTCGATGCGTTATCCCGCCAACTACGGCTTCGTACCCCAGACGCTCGGTGGCGACGGCGACCCGATCGACTGTCTGGTGATGAATCGCTGGGCACTGATGCCGGGCAGCGTGATCCGCTGCCGCCCGGTCGGCGTGCTGTTCCTCGAGGACGAGGCCGGCGGCGACGAGAAGTTGCTCGCGGTGCCCGAGACCAAGACGACCCAATATTATGCCGACATCAACGAGGCGACCGACCTTCCCGGGATCGTGCTCAAGCAGATCGAGCATTTCTTCACCCACTACAAGGACTTGGAGCCCGAGAAGTGGGTCCGTATCGGCCACTGGGACAATGCCGCGGCGGCCAAGAAAGTCATCGTCGAGTCAATCGAGCGCGAGAAGCAGGCTAAGGGCTAAGAACCGGGCGTCCTTGGCTGCCGGAAGAAGCGACTCGGGATGAACAGCTTGCGCAGGGTGATCCCCACGGTCCGCCCGATCGGGTCGAGCAGGTCCTGCTGAAAGCCCAGCGGCACCATCCCGAAATTGTCGCGCACCCGCTGGCGCTCGTTGAGCAAATTCTTCGCCTCAAGCCGGATCGACGTGCCCCGCAACCACGGGTGCTTCGCCAGCAGCGCCAGATTGTCCCCCGGGTTGAGAAACAGCCGCAGGTCGAACGTCGCCAGCGGTTCGAACATGAGGTCGCCGTTGGGGCCACCCGTGATCCGCGTCGCGGTCCGGTAATTGGCCGAGAGCCTCAAGCCGACACCATTGTTGAAATAGCCCGCCTGCGCCTCGACCGCATGCCGCGCGCGACCGCCGCCCGTGCCCCCGCTCATCGCCGAACCCGAGAGGAAATCGAGCTCGGGAAGGCCTTGGCGAATCACTGCCTTGTCAACCAGCGCGATGGTGTCGGTCAGCGAAAAGGTCAGCCGCCCGCGCTGGCTGAATCCTCCCGAGCCGCCTCCTCCGCCGCCAAATCCACCGCCGCCGCGTCCCGCGCCCTCGGGCCGGCCGCCGCCCCCGCCGCCCTGCTCGCGCGCCCGGCGGAATTGAGCGATCATCGCCTGCGTCGGCATCGCGGACTTGAGCGGCTTGGTGAAATCGAACCCGATCCGCACCACCTCGCTTCGCGCGCTGTCGTAATTGACCGGGCGGAAATCGACTGCGGTCAGCTTGCCAGTTGCATCGCGAGTAAACCGCCCCGGAAACGCCGCTTCGATCGCCGCGCTTGGACCGGGAAACGTCTGCACCGGGTTGGTCAGCCGTGACGACACGAAGTCCGCGCGGAATTTAAGGTCGGTCTTCTCCCACGGTTGCCAGTTGGCACCAAGCTTCCACACGTTGCGCCGGTCGGCGAGCAGAAGCGGATTGCCCCCGGTCGTCGCGGTGACAAGCACGGTCCGCCCCTGAGTATAGTCGAACACCCGCGTCCCCGGGTTCGTCAGCAGCGGATCGCCGAGATTGTTGATCGACGGCGCGCCCTCCTCGCGGGTGTAGCTGGTGATCAGGTTGAGCCGCGCGACGGGTGACCAGTTGGCCCCCGCGCCAAGCGTCGTCAGCGTCCCGAAGTCGGAGAAATGATCGACCCCGGCATTGGCGTTGAGCGTCAGCGATCCGATTGCGCCAAGCGCGCCGTTTCGCCTCGCAATCGGAATATCGACGCTGACCGACGCCGCTTCGCGAGTCCGCCCCAGCTGCGCACTGTTGCTGACCCCGGCGCGACTCGTCAGCGTGTCGAGGTGCAGTGTGTCGGCGGCAAGTTTGAAAGTCACATTGGCGCGCCCGGCAGGAAGCGTCGCCAGCGGTCCGTTGAGCGTCCCGTCGATTCCGGCGGACTTGCGAGTCGCGCGCGAGTCGTCGCGCGGCAATGTGGTCCCGGCGAGATCCGCGCCGCGGTCGCTGTTGATTACGCTTTGGCCGAGATCGCCATTGCCGGTCGCTGACCAATGCCAGCGCTGCTTCTGGCCGTTGAGCGTCATGCCCAGGTGCGCCGCGTCGGTCGACCGGTCGCGCGCCAGCGCACCGAGCGTGGGAAAGCCTTGCACGCTCGTCACCCCGCCGTTCGTCACGCTCAAAGTCGGGACACCGAACAGGCTTCGGCCCTCGGTATGAGACGCCTCGCCGTTGACCGTTGCCGATACGTCGCCGAGTACGTTGCGGTTGAGCACGACCCCGCCGCGCACCAGCCGCTGCGAACCGACAAGCGTGCGGAAATCGCGCGGGTCGAGCGGCACCGGCTGGGCCGGAATCGTTTGAAGGGCAATGTCCCGCTGGTTTTCGCCGAGCGCCGAATTGCCCTCGGCATGAAGGTTGAATTGAGTGCGGCCGTTCTTGCCGACCATCAACTGCGAGATGTCGCCCTCCCCGGTGCCATAGCCGCCCTCGGTGGCGTGCTCACTCTCGACCCGAACCGCGGTCGATCGGAAACGCTGGCGAAGAACCATGTTGACCACCCGCTGGTCAGCCGAATAACCGTATTTCAGCGCGACTTCCTCGGGCAATATCTCGACCCGCTCGATCGCCTCGGGCGGCAGATCGTGGATTTCCTGGAAGCCCGAAATCCGCTGTCCGTTGATCAGGATCACCGGCCCGCCGTCACCCCCGCGTCCGCGCGCGCTTCCCGTCTGCGGGGCGATCGCAGTGAGCAGTTCGGTGACGCTCGTCGCCCCCGTGGCACGAATGTCCCGCGACGAAAGCGTATTTTCAGGCGGAATGTCACCAACCACCGACCCGCGCGGCTTCTGCCCGGTAACGACGATGTCGCCGCCATCCTCGCCGGCCTCGGGCGTGTCCGCCTGGTCCGAGGGCGTCGTCGGTGCCGGTGGCGTCGCGGTCGCGACAGCCTGAGGCGAGGTCGACGCATCTTGCGCGAGCACGGCTGTGGGGAGCAGGAAGAAACTCGTCGAGGCAAGCAAGGCAATGCGAGAGTTCATGAGAAGTCCAAACAGTCATGAAAAGGATTTGGTCCGCGACTGGCGAAGCGAAGATGAAGCTGCCATGACAAGAGCGAACTTTTCGACGAACGGGAGTGCCGACGTGATCAACAACCGCCTCATCCTCGCCCTGCTAGCCACCGCGCTCGCCACCCCGGTTTGCGCCGCCGGCCCCGCCGAAGAGGCGACCCGCGCCGCGATCGCCCGCGTCCAGCGGATCGACCCCTCGATCAACGCTATTATCGCCCTCGACCCCACCGCGATCGCCCAGGCGCGTCGCGTCGACGCCAGCGGCCTGCGCGGTCCGCTCGTCGGAGTGCCGATCCTCATCAAGGACAATGTCGAAGTCGCCGGCCCCCTCCCGACGACCGCGGGCAGCCTTGCGCTGATCGACAACGTCACGGGCCGCGACGCCCCGCTGGTCGCCCGCCTGCGCCAGGCCGGCGCGATCGTCCTCGGCAAGACCAACCTCAGCGAATGGGCCAACATCCGCTCGAACCACTCGATCTCGGGCTGGAGCGCGGTCGGCGGACAGACGCGCAACCCCCACGCGCTCGATCGCAACCCGTGCGGGTCGTCGAGCGGGTCCGGCGCGGCGGTTGCAGCAAGCGAGGTCGATTATGCCATCGGCACCGAGACCGACGGTTCGATCACCTGCCCGGCATCGCTCAACGGCGTGGTCGGATTCAAGCCGACCGTCGGCATGGTCAGCCGCACCCACATCGTCCCGATCAGCGCCAGCCAGGACACCGCCGGCCCGATCACTCGCACCGTCCACCAGGCTGCCGAATTGTTGAGCGTGATCGCCGGCAGCGATCCCGCCGATTCGGCGACCCGCCAGGCCGACGCCCATCGCGTCAATTTCGCCGCCGCCCTCAGCCCGAATTCGCTCCGCGGCGCGCGGCTTGGCGTCCTGCGCTTTGCCTCGACCTATCAGCTTGATCCCGCCTTCGAAGCGGCGCTGAACGTCCTGAAAGCCCAAGGCGCGACGCTGGTCGAGATCAAGAAGTTCGACGACAAGGCGATCGGAGCGAACGAAGGCAAGGTACTCAACGCTGAGTTGAAGGTCGGGTTAAACGCCTATCTCGCGACCACTCCGCCCTCGGTCACGACCCGAACGCTGGCGCAGGTCATCGCCTTCAACCAGGCGCACGCCGCGCAGGAAATGGGGCTGTTCGGGCAGGAAACATTCATCGATGCACAAAAGACCAAGGGCCTCGCCGACCCCGCATACAAGACGGCGCGCGCCACCAGCCTTGCCGCCGCCGGAGTCAACGGCATCGACAAGCTTCTCGCCGCGAGCAAGCTCGACGCGCTGGTCGGTCCGACCACTGGTCCGTCGTGGAAGATCGACGCCGTCAACGGAGATTCATTCAGCGGCGGCGGCGCGGGCAGCCTTGCCGCGGTCGCGGGCTATCCGCACCTGACGGTGCCGATGGGGACGGTGCGCGGGCTTCCCGTTGGCCTCAGCTTCATGGGGGCAAAATGGAGCGACGCGCGAATCCTCTCGCTCGGCTTCGCCTATGAGCAGGCGAGCCACGCGCTGGTCAGCCCGCGCTTCCCGCGCTCGATCGAGGCGACCCCCGAAGTCGCCCCGCTGCTCGGCCGCCAGCGCTAAGCGGTCACCCGCAACGCCGCGATGCAGGCGACGATGGCGAGGATCAGCAGTATCCGCACCGTCGTCGTCGGCTCATCGAAGAACAGCATCCCCACCGCGACCGTGCCGACCGCGCCGATTCCGCCCCACACCGCATAGGCCGTCCCCATCGGAATCGTCCGTGCCGCCCGCTCGAGCAGGCTCATCGACAGGCTCACCGAAACCAGGAAGGCCGCCGTCCACGTCACGCTGCGAAACCCGTCGACAAAGCGCAGCGAGGTCGTGAAGCCAATCTCGAACAGCCCACCGACAATCAGCAGTATCCACGCCATCATGCCCTCTTCGCGCTGGACGTGAGGTCCCGGTGCGCTATTCTGTCCGCCATGGCGACGCGCAAGACCCTCGGCAACCGCATTGCGCCGACGCGCTTCATCATCTTCTTCGCGATGCTTGGCGCAAGCGTCACGGTCGCGACGATCCTCACGCCGTGGTGGCTGTCGGTGATGGTCGGCTTCGACCTGTCGGCGTTGGTGTTCATTCTCAGCTGCGTCCGTCTCTACCGCACCTCGAACCATATCCACATGCGCGAGGTTGCGGTCGCAAATGACGCCAATCGCACCGTGCTGCTCCTGCTCGCGTTCGCGCTCGCGGTCGTAATCCTCGTCGCGGTCGGCAGCCAGATGTCCAGCAAAACCCACACTACTCCGGTCGACATCGCCATCACCATCGTCACCCTGCTGACCAGCTGGTTCTTCGGCAACACCGTCTACGCGCTGCATTACTCGCATCTCTATTACACCAGCGACGACGGCGGGGAGGACCACGCCGGGCTCGAATTCCCCGGGGGCGACAAGACGCCGATCTTCTCCGACTTCGTCTATTTCGCCTTCACGTTGGGCGCGGCGCTGTCGACCGCCGACACCGACATCACCTCGCCGCACATCCGCCGCGTCGCCACCGCGCACAGCATCGTCGCGTTCATCTACAATGTCGGGGTGTTTGCGCTGACGGTAAATTTGCTCGCGGGGAAAAGCTAGGCCGAGCCTTCCAGCGTCGGATGCTCGACCGCCCTCGCGGCGATGAAGCATCCGGCGAGGATCAACCCCGCGCCAGCCAGCGTGAACGGAGACACCGCCTCGCCGAACCGCAGCCAGCCGAGCGCCATGGCCCACAGGAAGCTCGAATATTCGGTGCTCGACAGATAGCCCGCACCGGCCCGTGCGTACGCCCAGGCGAGCAGTAGGTTAGACCCCAGCGCGAGGGATGCCGCGATGAACAGTTCGACCCAGTGGCCGGACGGCGCCGCCGGCACCCCGACGACGGGCACCACGACGAGCATCGTCAGGAAAAAGACCAGATTTTGGAACAGCGCGATTTCGACCGGTTTCGCCGCCAGCGCCTGCTGGCGCATGATGACGATATTCCACGCATATAGAATGGCGGAAACGATGATCGCGCCGCTGCCGACAAGCGCCTCGCGCCCCATCTGGGCCCGCGCCTGACCGACGAAAATGACGATCACCCCGAGCGCGGCGAGCAGCGATGCGCCGATCGCCTTGCGCCCAAGCGGCTCGTGCAGGATCAGCGCGGCGAGGACCAGCGCGAGCAGCGGTGCGATAAAGCTGAGCGCGACCGCCTGCGCCATCGGCACGCGCGCAAGGCCCCAGAAGAACAGGACCGACATGAGCGCGGTGATCATCCCGCGCATGATGTGCAACCGCATCGCCGCGCGACTCGGCCGCCCCGGCCGGACCACGAGCGCCAGCAGGGCCGCCAACCCCAGGCCGACCATCGAGCGATAGAACATCGTCGAAAATGCGCCGTCCGCGATGACCAATACCTTGATCACCATGTCCATGATCGAGAACAGCCCGATCCCGGCGATCGCCGTGGCGTAAGCTGGCAGCGGGGAAGGGCGGGGCGGAGTCACGCCCGCGCCTTAGCCGTTTTGCGAACCGGCGCTAGCGCAGCACCATCTTGTCGCCGTGCATCTCCACACCGCCGAGCCGGGTCAGCACCGACTGGCCGAGCAGATTGACCTCAAGCCCCTCGAGCACCACCCCGTCGACATTCTCGACCGTCCGCCCGGCAACTTCAATCCGGTTCAGCATCACGCGCTTGCCGCGGGTTGCGCCCGACGCCCCCGACCCGACCACGGTAAAGCTCGACGGATCGACATAAAGCCCCGCGGCCCGCGCCGAGTCGATCGTCAGCGCCACGGTCGTAGCGCCGGTGTCGACGACGAACGGGATCGACGAACCGTTGACGCTGGCGTCGGTGTAGAAATGCCCGCCCGGGCCGCGCTCGAGTGTGGTCTCGCCGCCGAAGGAAGGAGAAATGCTGGTCTTCTCTGCTGCAGTATCGCTCGAGCTGCCCTGAGAAGAGGAAGGCCCCGAATCGATCAGGATCTGCTGATTGAGCTGCACTTGGGTCGCCTTGCCGCCCGGCATCGCCAGCCCGACGACCACCGCAATTGCCAGCACGACGAAAGCAAACCGCTCCATCGCTTCTCGTTAAGGGGGCGATGCTTGCCAAAGCGTTAGCGTTTACTCCGCGGCGGCCACTTCGGGCGTTCCCGGAGCTGCGACCCCGCCCGCCTCGATCTCGGCCGCCTTGGCTTCGACCAGGCGGACAATGTGATCGATCATCCCTTCGTCCTGGACGTGATGGTCGGTGACCCCCGACAGATAGACCATGTGCTTGCCGTTGCCGCCGCCGGTCAGCCCAATGTCGGTCTCGCGCGCCTCCCCGGGGCCGTTGACGACGCAGCCGAGCACCGACAGCGACATCGGCGTGCGGATATGCTGGAGCCGAAGCTCGAGCGCCTCGACCGTGCGAATCACGTCGAACCCTTGTCGCGCGCACGACGGGCAGGACACCACGCGCACCCCGCGGTTGCGGATGCCGAGCGCCTTGAGCAGCTCATAGCCGACACGGACCTCTTCCTCGGGCTCGGCCGAGAGCGAGACGCGGATCGTGTCGCCGATCCCGGCCCACAAGAGCGACCCCATCCCGATTGCCGACTTGACCGTCCCCCCGATCAGCCCGCCCGCCTCGGTGATCCCGAGATGAAGCGGGCAATCGACCTGGTCGGCGAGCTGCTGGTAAGCGGCGACCGCCAGGAACAGGTCCGACGCTTTCACCGCCACCTTGTAATTCTGGAAGCCATGGTCCTCGAGGATGCGGATATGGTCCAATGCGCTTTCGACCAGCGCTTCGGGGCAGGGCTCGCCATATTTTTCGAGCAGATCCTTCTCCAGGCTGCCGGCATTGACCCCGATGCGGATCGCGCAGCCATTGGCGCGGGCGGCGGCGACGACCTCGGCGACCCGGTCGGCGGACCCGATATTGCCCGGGTTGATCCGCAGGCACGCCGCACCGGCATCCGCCGCTTCAAGCGCGCGCTTGTAGTGAAAATGGATGTCGGCGACGATCGGCACGTTGGCCGCAAGAACAATCTCCCGAAGCGCGGCAGTGCTTTCCTTGTCGGGACACGATACGCGAATAATATCGACCCCGGCCTCCTCGCACCGGCGGATCTGCGCGATCGTCGCAGCGGCGTCCGAGGTCGGGGTATTGGTCATCGTCTGAACCGTGACCGGCGCATCGCCCCCGACGGCGACGGTGCCGACCATGATCTGGCGGGATTTTCGGCGCTCGATGTGGCGCCACGGACGAAGCGAGGACATGGGCCTCATATAGGCGTTCGGCGTGACAAGGGAAATTCCCGTCGTGACAAAGCCTTGGTAAGGAGCGGCAATGCTCAATCATATCATCCGCGCCGCGCTTGTCGCCGCCGCTCTCTTCGCGGCCAATCCCGCCGCTGCCTATTGGGAATATGGTCACCAGACGGTCGCGAAAATCGCTTTCGCCAGCGTCCGCCCGGCGACGCGCACGAAACTTAACGCACTGCTCCGCCACGGAGACCTGCTCGGCACCCCCGAGTGCGCGGTCACCGACATCGCCAGCGCTTCGACCTGGGCGGACTGCATCAAATCGCTAAAGGACCCCGCGACCGGCAAGCCACGCTTCGGCTATGCCTATAACTGGCACTTCCAGGACGTCGACGTGTGTCGGCCGTTCGACCTTGCCGCCCCCTGCGCCGACGGCAATTGCCTGAGCACCCAGATCGTGCGCCAGCAGGCGCGCCTCGCCAACAGCGCGCTTCCGCTTGCCGACCGCGTCCAAGCCCTCGCCTTCCTGACCCATCTCGTCGGCGACCTGTCGCAGCCGCTCCACGCGGGCGAGCATCACGACCAGGGCGCCAACAAGATCAAGGCGAGCTATGGCCTGATCGCCGGGCGTACGAACCTGCACAGCATCTGGGACGGCTACCTCACCGAACGCGCCATTTCGACCCCGCCCGGCGGCCCGCTAGGCCTGCTCCGCGCCACGCCCCGGTCGGAACGCCGCGCCATGATCGCTGGCGACGTCACCGACTGGAGCCGCGACAGCTGGAAAGTCTCGCGCGAAACTGTCTACGGTTCGCTCTTCGCCGATCCGTGCGCAGACATGAAAAGCGGGCGCCCGGTGATCGACGAGGCGCTCGTGCAGAAACTCATCCCCGCCGCCCGCCGCCAGGTCGTCGCCGGTGGCCTGCGCCTGGCGAAACTGCTCGACGCCGCGCTTCGTTAGTCGTCGCTCCCCCAGCGCCACCGCCACCCGCCGCGCGTTGTTTTGGCTGTAACGACGAGCAATACGATCGTCGCCGGGACGAAAATTGCGACGACCACAATCGGCCGCTCGGCGAAGAACAGTCCTGCGCCGATCCCAAGCGCGACAAACGTGATCGTCACGATCCATCCCTGCCAGCTGGTCGGCGGTCCTGCTCCCCACCCATAACGCTTGGGCGCAAACCATTCGGGGCCCTCGCTCACTTGCCCGCATTCGTGACGAACGACACGATCGACTCTACCAGCCCCGGCGCCAGCGGAAGCGACGGGTCGCGGTAGGTTGCCGCATTTGTTACCCGCCCTGGTGGCGCGAGCTTGAGGACGTGGTTCATCCCGGGCACGATCACCAACCGTGCCTTGGGTTGTGCCGCCTTGAGCAGGTCGGCGTCGGCGCGTGCCACCTGAATGTCGTTCTCACCCTGGACGATCAGCACCGGCACGCTCGCGCCCTTCGCCAGTGTCGCCGGATCGTAGCGGAACGTGTCGATCAGGAAATCCTGCACCTTGGGATTGAGCAGCCCCGTCGCCAGCGCGGGGTTCAATCCTTTCACGTCGACATGCTTGCCTGCCTTGAGCGCAGTAAGCGCGCCATTCACTTCCCCCGCGATCGGTGCATTCGCCGGATTGGCACCCACCTGATCGCGGATAACGACGTCGAGCGGTCGCCCCGGCGTCGCGATCAGCACCAGCCCGCACACCCCCGGTTGATGCGCCGAAGCCAACGCGACCAGCCCGCCCTCGCTATGCCCCGCCAGCCACACGCACTTCGCGCCGGTTGCCAGCCGTGCCGCCGCGACCCACGCCGCCGTGTCCGCGACATAGGTGCCGATCGTCACGCCATTGGGGTCGCCCGCCGCCTTGCTGCCGAACATCCCGCGCTTGTCGATCCGCACCGTGGCGACGCCCTTGGGTGCCAGGGCATCCGCCAGCATTCGGTAAGGCGCGGCCTTGACCCCGAGCACATTATTGCCATCGCGATCGGTCGGCCCGGACCCCGGGATGATCAGCACCGTCGCCTTCGCCTTGCCGGCAGGCCGTACCAGCGTCCCCGCCAGCGCGCCCGCGGCAATTGGTTCGGACTTCACGGCGGGCATTGGCGCGCCCGCGATCATGACCGCCATCAATAAACTCATCTTGCATCCTCCTTCGGCGGGCGTCCGCGCCGGACCGGTTGCGGATCACCCAGTTTCACTCCCCGCGCGCGCAACGCCTCGCGCAACAGGCACTCGACCTCGGCATTGGCGCTGCGCAGATCGCACGCCGCCAGCCGCTCGACCGCCGCCCATAAAGCAGGATCGACCCTTAGCGGAAAGGCCTTCCGCTCAGTCACTTACTGATACAACGAGCCGGCGTTGATGATCGGCTGCGTATCACGTTCGCCGCACAGCACGACCATCAGGTTCGACACCATCGCCGCGCGGCGCTCGTCGTCAAGCTCGACGACATTCTTGGCACTGAGCATCTCGAGCGCCATCTCGACCATTCCGACTGCGCCCTCGACCATCGTCTTGCGCGCCGCGACCACCGCTTGCGCCTGCTGTCGGCGAAGCATCGCCCCGGCAATCTCCTGCGCATAGGCCAGATGCGTGAAGCCGCACTCGTCGACCGTGATCCCGGCGACCGCCAGCCTGGCGATCAGCTCGGCGCGAAGCTCGATCCCGACCTGGTCGTGATTGCCGCGCAGCGTCACTTCCTGATGCTCGAAATCGTCATAGGGATAGCACGACCCGATCGTCCGCACTGCCGCCTCGACCTGGACCATCACGAATGCCCTGTAGTCGTCGACATCGAACAGCGCCTGCGCGGTGTCGGTCACGCGCCACACGATCTGCGCCGCCATCTCGATCGGGTTGCCGCGCAGGTCGTTGACCTTGATCTTGTCGGAAATGACGTTGTTCGAGCGGACTGAAACCTTTTTCTTCATCAACCACGGCCAGCTCCAGCGCAGCCCCGTCGCCCGGTCGGTCCCCTTGTAGGCGCCAAACAGGGTCAGCGCCGCCGCCTGGTTCGGCTGGAGCATGTAGAATCCTGGCGCAATCAGCAGCAGCCCGAGCGGGCCGACGATTACGCTTGCGATCGGCAGCGTGCCGAAATGTTCGTTGGCAAGGCTGAACACGCCAAAGACCTGGAGCAGCACCAGCAGCACAAGCACGCCGAGCATGGCATAACCGCTCATCGTTGCCGCTGGCCGCTCGCAGCTGGCGTTCAGCTTGGCTTGAGTCGAATCGGCCATCGAAAGTCTCCCTGTTAATTGATATCATATTAATATCATCTGGCGGACCGAGTCAATCCGCTCTCGTTATCCCGGCGCAGGCCGGGACCCAGCGCGACAGCCAACAAGCAATTTTTTGTTTGAGGGTCTGATCCCGGCCTTCGCCGGGATGACGTTTGACGCTAGGGGGGGGCAATGAACTGGACCCTAGTCATTCACGGCGGCTGCGGCGCGATGCAGCCCGACAAGCTACCTCCCGAGCAGGAAGAGCGCGCGCGCGCCGGGCTTGCCGCAGCGCTCGATGCCGGAGGAGCAATCCTCGCGGCCGGCGGCTCCTCGCTCGACGCGGTCGAAGCCGCCGCCCGGGTTCTCGAGGAGGACACGGCATTCAACGCCGGTCGCGGGAGCGTGCTGACCGCTCAGGGCCATGCCGAGCTTGACGCCGCAATCATGGACGGCCGTAATCGCCGCGCCGGTGCCGTCGCCGGCCTGCGCACTACCCGCGCCCCGGTCTCCGCCGCGCGCGCGGCGATGGAGCACAGCCCGCACGTCCTTCTGACCTACGACCAGGCCGACCGCTTCGCCGAAGCCCAGGGCCTCGAGCAAGTCACCAACGACTGGTTCATGATCCCCGAACGCCGCGCCCAGCTCGAAGCGGTCATGGCCTCGGGGGGGAAGGTCGACACAGTGATGAAGTATGGCACGATCGGCGCGGTCGCCTGCGACGTGGACGGCCATGTCGCCGCCGCGACCTCGACCGGGGGCCTCACCGCCAAGCGCTGGGGCCGGATCGGCGATTCCCCGCTGATCGGCGCGGGCACCTATGCCGACGACCGCAGCGCCGCAGTGTCCGCCACCGGGCTCGGCGAGGCCTTCATCCGCGCCGTCGCCGGGCACGAGCTGGCGGCAAGAATGCGGCTCTCGGACGAAACGCTCCAGCAAGCCCTCGACGCAGTCCTTGCCGATGTCGTTTCGCTCGGCGGCACCGGCGGCCTGATCGCCGTCGCTCCATCGGGCGAAGCGGCCTGGGGCTTCACCACGCCGGGCATGTACCGCGCCCGCGCAGCAGCCGGAGCGCGTGAAATTGCGGTCTACTCCGAACCCGCTCGTCGATAGGGCAACATCGCACGCAACGCGTCCAGTTCGTGCCGCACCGCCGCGCGCTCGCCCTCGACGAAAGACCGCACCGCTCGCCTGAAATCGGCGTTCGGCAGATAATGCGCCGAGCGTGTCACGACCGGCTCATATCCCCGTGCCAGCTTGTGTTCGCCCTGCGCCCCCGCCTGGACCGACCCCAATCCATTGGCGATCGCCCACTCGATCGCTTGATAATAGCTCAGCTCGAAGTGGAGAAACGGCACCTCCTCGTCGCACCCCCAATAGCGGCCATACAGCGTGTCCGATCCGATCAGGTTCAACGCCCCCGCGATCGGCTTGCCATTGCGCAGCGCGAGCAGCAGCAGGACGGCGTCTCCAAGCGCCTCGCCCAACCCCGCGAAGAACGGCTGGGTCAGGTACGGCTGCCCCCATTTCCGGCTCCCCGTGTCCTGATAAAAGCGCCACATCGCCGTCCACTCGGCAAGCCCGATCTCGGTGCCCCGCAGCGCGACGAACTCGAGCCCCTCTCTCGCCCCCACCCGCTCCTTGCGGATCACTTTGCGTTTGCGACTCGCCAGCGCCCCCAGGAAATCGTCGAACGAGCCATAGCTCCGATTGAACCAGTGATACTGGATCCCCTCGCGGACCAGCCACTTTCGCGCTTCGAACTCACCGATCTCCTCCTCGGCGATGAATGTCGCATGGGCCGAACTCAGCCCATTCTGCACCACGATCGCCTCGGCCGCCGCGATCAACGACTGGGGTCGGTCGCCAAGCAGCCGCCGCCCCGGGACCGGGGTGAACGGCACCGCAATCTGGAGCTTGGGATAATAGTCTCCGCCTGCCCGCTGCCACGCTTCGGCCCAGCCATGATCGAAAACATATTCGCCTTGGCTGTGCGATTTCAGATAGGCCGGAGCCGCCGCCGCCAGCATGCCGTCGGCGCCATCGACCAGGATCGGCGCTGGGCTCCACCCGCTATGCCCGCCGACGCTTTCGCTCTCCTCGAGCAGCCCCAGGAACGCGCGGCTCGTAAACGGATCGCGCCCGCCCAGCGAGTCCCACTCCGCGACCGACCCGACCGACGGCGCCAGCCGAGCAATCACTTCGGAATCACGGTCCGCCATCGGCTTCCCAGATGAGGGCGTCGGCGAAAGGCGCGGCGGAGGCACGCTCGGCAGAAGTGCGGATCGTCCAGCTGTACACCGGTAGCCGCGTCAAAACCCGCCCGAGCAGCGCCTGGTCAAGCGCGAGAAAGTGGGGGCGTGCCAGCATCGCCTTGCCCCAACGCTCGATCGCGCTTTCGTCTCCCCCGGTCACCAGCCCGCGTCGCACATCGGACCGGTTTCGCGCCAGCCACATCGCCACTCGCGGATCGAAACTCATCACCCCGACCGGCCCCGGACGAGCGCCCAGTGTTCGGCACACCGCCGCCGCCAGCCGCGCCGCGTTTCCCGCGGTCTTGAGTTCGATCAGCAGCGGCACGCGTCCGCCAGCGATCATCAGCAGATCGGCCAGTCGCGGCACAGTCTCGCGCGTCCCGAGCAACCGCTTCCCCGACAGCGACGCCGCACTCAGGGTTTCGACCGATCCGCCCTCGCCGCACATTCGCTTGAGATCGTCATCGTGGAACACCATCGGCACATCGTCGCGCGACAGGCGGACATCGCATTCGATCCCGGCGCCAAGCTCGATCGCCGCGTGGAACGCCGCCCTGCTGTTTTCCGGAACGCCATTTGAGTGTCGCCCGCGATGCGCGAACCCATTCGGCCCGACGCCGAGCGGCGCGCTGTGTGGCGATTCAGGCCCTGACCGCGACGACCGCATCCACTTCGACCGCGACCCCAAGCGGAAGCGAGGCCACCCCGACCGCCGAGCGAGCATGTTTCCCCGCCTCACCGAACACTTCGACCATCAGCTCGCTCGCGCCGTTGGCGACCTTGGGCTGGTCGGTGAAATCGGCGGTCGAATTGACGAACACGCCAAGTTTGACGATCCGCTCGACCCGGTCGAGCGAGCCAAGCGCCGCCTTCAATTGCGCCAGCAGCATGATTCCGCACCGACGCGCCGCCGCTATCCCGGCATCGAGTTCGACATCCTCTCCAAGCCGCCCCTTGATCAGGCTGCCGTCCTCCGCGAACGAAATCTGTCCCGACACGTGAAGCATCCCGCCGACCTCGACCGCCGGCACATAGGCGGCGACGGGGGCGGCGGCGGCGGGAAGGGCGATGCCGAGTTCGGCGAGGCGTTGATCGATGTTCATGCAAAGCGCCTCAACACCCACTCCGTTCAACAATCAACCCCAATCCGTTCGTGTCGACAATCGGATGGCGGTCACTCGCGCCGGTGGATCGCAAACCCGCCCCAGCTCTGGTTGACGGGCATCAGCTCCAACACATTGATGTTCAAATGCGGCGGCAGCGTCGCGACCCAGTGGATCGTGTTCGCGATATCCTGAGCCGTCATCGGATCGACCCCGCCATAAAACGCATCGCTCGCCGCCTGGTCACCGCCATTGCGCACGACGGTGAACTCGGTCTCGACCATTCCCGGCTCGATCGAGGTCACCCGCACCCCGGTCCCTTGCAGATCGCACCGCAGACCCAGCGTGAACTGGTGCACATAGGCCTTGGTCCCGGCATAGTTGCACCCGCCGCGATAGGGATAGGTCGCCGCCACCGACGACAGGTCGATGATCGCGCCCTTTGTCCCGATCAGGTTGGGCAGCAAGGTTCGCGTCAGTGCCACCAGCCCGATCACATTGGTCTCGATCATCCCGATGATCGGGTCGAGCTCGGCTTCGTGCAGCGGCACCGCTGCGGTCGCATAGCCCGCATTGTTGATCAGCAAATCGATCGCGGGCAAGTCCTGCGCCGTTTCGACCACTCGCGCCCGGTCGCGCATATCGAGCTCGATCGGGGTGAAGTTTGCGCCCAGTTCATCATGCAGTTTTTGCAGCCGCTCGGTCCGCCGACCCGTCCCGATCACCCGCCACCCGTCGCCCACGAACAGCCGCGCACACGCCTCGCCGATTCCCGCCGTCACGCCCGTAATGAATGCCGTTTTCACGCTGCTTGTCCCTTCTCGAACTTGTCCAATATCCAGGCACTCGCCGCGTTCCAATCGTCGATCCGGACGTGCGCCTTCTCTGCTGGCGCGACGTTCGGCGCGAGCCGCGGTTCCGCCACCATGTGTACCCGCCATACTTCGGGCGCATGCTTCGCCACCGATCCGTGATGCACCGGAAGGTCGTCTACGAACGCCGTCACGCTGGGCGAATGCCGCTCCATGATCGCTCGCGCGGGCACCCCCTTGCCGCCCTGATTGGTCACCACCTCATGCCGGATCCCGTGGCTCGCCAGTTGCTCGACCCGCCAGCCATGGGCCTCGTCGCCGAGGTTGGTCAGCACGACGATGTCGGCTACCTCACCGATCCGCCCGAGCGCCTCGATCGCGCCGGGAACGGGCGTTTGCCGGCTCATTTCCTCGCGGAAAAACTGATGGAGCAGCGGCCACACCCGCTGCTCGCCGAGCGTCTCCCCACTCGCCCGCACGGTCAGCGCGTCTGCGAACTTGCCGCCCTCGAAATCGAAATCGATGCCGTGCGCCTCACCCAGCCACGCCTCGAAATGCGACACCATGTGGAGCAGCACCTCGTCGCAGTCGGTGATCAGCAGCGGCCGCGCACTCGTCTTACTCGCCACCCGAACCGCCCTTCAATTTCGCCAGCGCCGCGAACGGTCCCGCCTCTGCCTCACTCAACACCCCCGCCGCCTTCAGCGCCTCATCGGCCTTGGGTCCGCGCGGATAGGGGTCGAGCGCCAGCGCCAGCGAATCGGCGACCGCCTCGCCTAGGTCGATCGCCTGCCCGTCATGGATCACTGTATCGAGATCGGCCGCGCCCAGCTCGATCTCCGGCTCGGCGCCATCGACCACCGGCGGCGGCACGAACCGGATCGCGAACGCCTCGTCAATCGCCGCCGGCACCGGCTCGCCGCTGGCGATGCACGACTGCTGAAGCTGCGCCTTGATTCTTCCCGCACAGTCGACCGTCCGCCCCTCGCGGCGCAGCGTGACATGCGCTTCGAACCGGTCGAGCCCGAGCAGGCCCAGCCGTACGGCCACCGCCGCCCGCTCCCCCTCGTCGGCGGTCAGGTCCATCCGCGCGCCATCGCGGATCTGGTCGATCGGCAGACGGTGCGCAAAGTCGCTCATGCCCATTTGCCCGCGACCACTTCGGTCAGCGACAATCCCGCCAGCCGATCACGCAGGTCCTTCAACCCAATCACCGTCCAAGCGACCGCGGCATCCTCGGTCGGCTCGTCGCGATAGACGGTCCGCCGCACCACTTCGTTCCAACTCCCCCCGCCGCCGAACAGCCGCCGCCAGCGGTCGACCCGGCTCGCCAGGCTGCCAACCAGATGCCGCACTTTCTTGCCCAGCGTCGCGTCGAATCCTTCCTGCCGCATCTGCGCATCCATGTCGTCGATGAACGCCTCGGTCAGCGCCACCGACGGCGAGCGCCCGGCGTCGCCCTCGGCCTCGAGCCTCAGCGAAACCAGCGCGACCACCGTCGCCAGCAGCGCGAACCTCCCGTCCATCGTGTCGGGCACTGCGCCCGCGATGTACCACTGCCTGGCCCGCGCCGTGTTCACCGCAGCGTCATAGGCGGGGGCCGAAAGCGACGGTGCGGAGCGCAGCGCTTTGAAGAGGGAAAGCATGGGATAATCCTTTGCGCCTTGCGTCACTGGCGCGCTCTCGCATATTGAGCGCCGTGCGGCTCGAAACAAGCATCACGCGCCCTGCAGCGCGAGACAAGCGTTGCCAAGGAGATTAAATGACCCGTTCCCTGATTACTGGCGCCGCCGCTGTCGCTGCCGCCGCGACCCTCCTCGCGGGGTGCGCCGGAATCAAGGAGCATCGCGGCTTTGTCCTCGATAAGGCGCTCGCCGCCGCGATCCAGCCGGGAGTCGACAACAAGGATTCAGTCCAGAAGACGCTCGGCCGCCCGAGCTTCGCCGGACAATTTTCCGATAGCGACTGGTACTATCTGTCGCGCGACACCTCTGCGTTTGCCTTCCGCAATCCCCATGCGACAAAACAGGACCTGCTTCACGTGCGGTTCGATAGCGCAGGCAACGTCGCCGCGGTCGATCGCAGCGGCAAGGAGCAAATCGCCTCGGTCCGCCCCTTGCGCAAGACCACCCCGACGCTTGGCCGCAAGCGCAGCTTCTTCGACGAGATTTTCGGCAACATCGGCATGGTCGGATCGGGTGGGCTTGGCGGATCGGGCAATGCCGGCGGCCAGCCGGGCGGGCAGTAAGGGTCGCGCAACGCTGCCCTTACCTATAGGCTCGCCTCTATGACTGCGACCCCTGCTGGCATTACCTATGCCGATTATCTGAGCCTCGACACTCTCTTGTCTGCGCAACATCCGCGATCGGATCTGCACGACGAGATGCTGTTCATCGTGATCCACCAGACAAAGGAACTTTGGCTCAAACAGATGCTCCACGAGGTGCGCCTTGCGGTCGGCCTCGTCGGCGATGACCGTTTTGCCGAGGCCTACAAGGCGCTCTCCAGAGTCAGCCGGATCCAGTCAGTGATGACCCTGTCATGGGACGTTCTGGCGACGCTCACCCCGGTTGATTATTCCGCTTTCCGCCATGTGCTGGGTACCTCATCCGGGTTCCAGTCGGCGCAGTTCCGCGAGTTTGAGTTTCGCCTCGGTCTCAAGGATGCGACCATGCTCGCCAACCATGAGGGCGGCAGCGAGGGCCGGATCAAGCTCGAGGCGGCACTCGCCGATCCCAGCTTGTGGGACGAGGCCAACGCCGCACTGGCCCGCGCCGGGTTCGGCACCTCCGACGAATCCGCCATCGCCGCCGCATGGCTCGCCGTCTATCGCGATCCCGATCGCTGGTTCGACCTTTACCAGCTGGCCGAGAAGCTGGTCGACATTGACGATGCGCTCGCCGCGTGGCGTCACAAGCATTTGCTGACGATCAGCCGGATCATCGGCGGCAAGCCCGGCACGGGTGGCTCGGCAGGCGCCTCCTATCTCGCCTCGACGCTGGCCAAGCGCGCCTTCCCCGCGCTGTGGGACCTGCGCACCTTTCTATGAGACACCTGTTCTCGAAAAGCCTCGCCGCCGCACCCGGCCGCCTTCACATGGCGGCGCACAGCCATCATCTGTGGCCCGATGCATCGTTTGCCGGCCAGGTCGAATGCTGGACGGACGCCGCCCGCCTCGCTGACCGCAAGTGGAACCGGATCATGGGCGAAGTCTGGCCCGAAGCGCAGGTGCACATCGCCGCCGAGCTCGGCACTGACGACCCTCCGGCGATCGTCTTTGCGACCAATACCCACGACCTCATCGTCCGGCTCGCCGCCGCCTGTCCGCGCCGGGACAACGGGCCGTTGCATATCCTTACCACCGACGGCGAATTCCACAGCGCCCGCCGCCAGCTCGCCCGCTGGGAAGAAAGCGGCGAGGCGATCGTCACCCGCCTGCCGGTTGCTCCAGACCTTCCCGATCAAATCATCGCCCACGCCGCGAACCACGATCTGATCTTCGTCTCGCAGCTCATGTTCGGCACCGGCACGCTGGTCGACATTGCCCCAGTCGCCGCGCTCGGCCGCCCCGACGGCCCGTGGGTCGTGATCGACGGCTATCACAGCTTCATGGCGCTCGAACGCCCATTCCCCGCCTCGTTCGGCGCGACCGCCTTCTTCCTGGGCGGCGGCTATAAATATGCCATGGCGGGTGAAGGCGTAGGCTTCATGCATTGCCCCGCCGGGTTCGGCCCACGCCCGCCGATCACCGGCTGGTACGCCGAGTTCGACGAGCTCGACTTGCCCCCCGGCCATGTCGGCTACGCCCGCGACGCGATGCGCTTCATGGGCGCGACCTTCGATGCCTCCGGGCTATACCGTCTCAACGCGGTTCAACGGATGCTGGCGACCGAAGACCTCACGACCACAAAAATTTCGGCTAAGGTCGCCGCGCTCCAGGCGCAGCTGCTCGACGCCATTGCGGGAACCCCGCTCGCCGACACCGATCTATTAAACCCGCTCGACGGTAATCCCCACGCCCGCTTCCTCGCCTTTCGCGCACCCCGCGCCGCCGCATGGTGCGAACAACTCGGTCGCGAAGGCTGCATTACCGACGTCCGCGGCGACGTCCTGCGCATTGGCCTCGGCCTCTGTCACGACGAAGCCGACATTTGCGCCCTCGCGAGCCTCGCCGCGACGCTTCGCTAGGCCGACAACCCCTCGCGCAGCAGCCGGTTCGCCGCCGCCGCTACGGCCGTGCTGTCCGCCGTTCCCCACACTCCGAAGCGCAAGCCCAGGAATACGTTCATCCCCATCAGCGCCCACGCCGCGACCTCGCGCTCGAGCGCGTCGCCGCCGGCGAGATCGCCGCGCATTTCGCCTTTCGCAGCGCCAGCTCGCAACCGGTCGACGATCCTCTCCGCCGTCGTTTCATAATGGGTGCGAAACCCGGCGGGATCAACGAACTCGGCTTCGTCGATGATGCGGTAGACCTCGCGATGTTCCTTGACGAAGTCGAGATAGGCCGCGAGCGCGCGCTGCTCTGCGTCGAGCGCGTCGCGCGCCCCGGGGATCGCCGGTGCCACCGCGACCCGCACTCGCTCGGACATGTCGCGGACCAGCGCCGCGAACAGTGCCTCCTTGCTGTCGAAATAGGTGTAGAACGTCCCCAGCGCGACTTCCGCCCGCTGGGTGATCGAGGACACCGAACTGTCTGCAAAACCGCGCTCGCCGAATTCGCGCAGCGCCGCATCGAGTATCCGCCGAAGCGTCCGCTCACCGCGCGCAGTGCGCGGTGCTTTGCCCTCGCTCGCAGGACTTTCGACCGCTATTTCCATCATATCCCCCCACCGCGCATTATAAGTTGAAACTCGGTTCAACTTTCACTAAGCCACGCGACAAGGCGATGCAACCGGACACCGGATCGCGCCACCAAAGGGGAGGATAACATGTTTTCAGTATCGTTTGCGCGCGCCCTGTTGCTGGCCGGCGCCGCCACCATCGCCGCACCCGCCACCGCGCAGGATGCGCCGCCATCTAACGCCTCGACCACCGCCAACGCCACCTCGGGCACTGCGACCGCGACTTCCCCCGCCGACGCCGACACCGGCGCGATCATCGTCACCGCCCGCCGCCGGGCCGAATCGCTGAAGGACGTCCCCATTGCGGTCACCGCCTTCACCGGCGCGCAGCTCGAGAAATCGGGCGCGATCGACATCACCGACGTCGCCCAGACGACCCCCAACGTCACGATCGAGGTCGCTCGCGGGTCCAACTCGACCTTGAGCGCCTTCATCCGCGGCGTCGGCCAGCAGGACCCGGTCGGCGGCTTCGAGCAGGGCGTCGGGCTCTATCTCGACGATGTCTATCTCAACCGTCCACAAGGCGCGGTCCTCGACATTTACGACGTCGAGCGGATCGAGGTCCTGCGCGGCCCACAGGGCACGCTCTATGGCCGCAACACCATCGGCGGGGCGATCAAATACGTCACGCGTCGCCTGTCGAACAAACCAGAGCTGAGCCTGAAGGGGAATGTCGGCGACTTTGGTCAGCTCGACGCCACGGCGACCGCGTCCTACCCGCTCGGCGACGCATTTCGCCTTGGCGCGTCGGTCGCCCGCCTCCACCGCGGCGGGTTCGGCCAGAACGTCACCACCGGTCTCGACAATTACAACAAGGACGTGAAGGCGGGCCGCGTGTCGGCCGAAATCGGACGAGACGACTCCGCGCTTCTCCGTGTGAACGCCGATTACACCCGGGACGACAGCGCGCCGCGCGGCGGCCACCGTCTGATCGTCGGCCTCAAGTCGGGCGCGCCCATCCTGTCGAACGTCTATACCAGCCAGGGCGGCCTCGTCAGCCCGCACCAGAAGGTCGTCTCGAAGGGTATCGCCGTCAATGGCCAGGTCGCGTTGGGCGACGGCCTGCTGCTCAAGTCGATCACCGGCTATCGCAAGGACGATAGCGCGACTCCGATCGACTTCGACGCGCTCCCCGCGGCCGACGTCGACGTCCCCGGCTTCTATCGCAACAAGCAGTTCAGCCAGGAATTCCAGCTCCAGCTCAACCGCGGCCCGCTTCAGGGGTTGGTCGGCGCTTACTATCTCGATGCCACCGCCTACACCGCGTTCGACGTCCGCCTGTTCACCACGTTCAATGGCTTCACCGCCTTCACGCAGGGCAACGTCGGGACTAAGACCTACGCGGCGTTCGGCGACTTCACCTATAATTTCTCGCCCCAGTTCGCGCTGTCGCTCGGCGGTCGCTACACCGATGACCGGCGCAACTCGACCGTGTTCCGGCAGAATTATGTCGGCGGCGGATCGCCGGTGTTTGGCGGGCTCGGGCTTCCTGCCGGCGCCCCGTCGTCGAATTTCCAAGGCAAGCGCAAGGACCGCGCCTTCACACCGCGCGTCTCGATCAGCTTCAAGCCCGACGCCGACAACACATTATATGCAAGCTATGCGCAGGGCTTCAAAGGTGGCGGGTTCGATCCGCGCGGAGTCTCGGCCGCCGCCAAGGACACCAACGGCGACGGCGTTCGCAGCTATGACGAAATCTACAACACCTTCGCCTTCAAGCCCGAGAAGGTCACCACGCTGGAAGTCGGCTACAAGGCGTCGCTGTTCGATCGGCGCGTCTACACCGCGCTCGCCATCTTCAGTTCCGATTACAAGGACGTCCAGATCCCCGCTTCGGTCGGGGTCGTCGTCAACGGCGTCGCGACATTCGCCGGGGCGACGTCCAACGCAGCCAAGGCCCGCATCCGCGGTGTCGAGTGGGAAGGTGACGCGCGAATTGTCGGCAACCCTGGGGGCACACGGCTAAACCTTGGCTGGTCGGTCGGCTACCTCGATGCCAAGTTCCGCAGGTTCCTGACCGACGTGGTGTTCAGCCCGACCACCGGCCTCCCGATCCCTAAGCCCGGCGTTACGGTCGACGTTGCCGCCTTCCGCAAGATTCAGAACACCCCCAAATGGACCGCCAGCGGGACGCTCAGCCTGACCCATCCGTTTGGCAACGGCGAGGAATTGAACGCCAGCGCGACGTTGTCCTACCGCAGCTCGAGCCAGCAGTTCGAATTGCGCATTCCCGGGCTCGACCAGAAAGGGTACGCGCTGCTCGACGCCAACCTCGTGTATACCGGTCCAGACCATCACTGGATGTTCGGCGTTCACGCCCGCAACCTGACCGACAAGCGCTATATCTCGTCGGGTTATAATTTCTTGCTTCAGAACCCTTTTACCGGCAACTTCATCCTTCCGACCGGCGCTCCCGGGATCAGCCCGGCGCTCGGCAAGGAGGGCATCTTGACGGCTTATTATGGCAGCCCGCGCCAGCTGTTCTTCTCGGTCGGATACAAGTTCTGACCGACGGGGCGAGGAGCAGCGCACCGGTACGTGGTGTTCAAACCCGCGTCCTGGCGCTGCTGCTCCTCGTCTACACCTTCAACTTCCTCGATCGGCAAATCCTCGGCATCCTCGCTAAGCCGATCAAGGACGACCTTCATCTCACCAACACCCAGTTCGGCGCGATCGGCGGGCTCGCCTTCGCGTTGCTTTACTCGCTGCTAGCGGTGCCTTTTGCCCTGCTGGCAGACCGCACCAGTCGAAGCGGGGTGATCGCCGTTGCCTTGACCATCTGGAGCGTTTTCACTGCGCTTTGCGGCATCGCCACGGGATTCGGCCAGCTATTCCTGTTCCGCCTCGGGGTCGGGGTCGGAGAAGCCGGAGGCGTGGCCCCATCCTATGCGCTGATTGCCGATTATTTTCCTGAGGGCGCGCGCGCCCGCGCGCTGGCGATCTACTCGCTCGGTATTCCGATTGGTCTGGCCGCAGGCACTCTGCTCGGCGCCTACATCGCCGCGGCGGTTGAATGGCGCACCGCTTTTCTTGTCGTTGGTATCGCCGGGATCGTAATTGTACCGCTGTTTCGCCGCGGCGTCCGCGACCTGCCGCGCGCGCCAACCGACTCTGCGCGCCGCGTCCCGCTCCGCCGGGTCTTCCCAATCATCGCTCGCAAGCCGAGCTTCTGGCTACTCGCGTTCGCCTCCTCGTTCAGTTCGCTGTGCGGCTATGGCCTCGCCTTGTGGACACCGTCGGTCGTCATGAGCAATTTTGGGTTCGACCTGGTCCACACTGGTCAATTCTTCGGGTCGCTGCTTCTCGTCGGCGGGGTCGCTGGGGTGCTTGCTGGTGGCTGGCTGGCTGATCGTTTCGCGACTGCCGACGCGCGCTGGTACGCTTGGCTTCCGGCGATCGCGTGGCTGGTCACCGCGCCGACGTTCGCCGTCGGGCTGCTGGCCCACTCGCCGTGGGTGGCATGGCCGGTGCTGCTCATTCCCAACGCGCTCAACATTTTGTGGCTGGGACCTGTGACCACGGCGGTTCAGAAACTCGTCCCGTCACCGATGCGCGCCACCGCCTCGGCCAGCTTTCTGCTCATCAACAACCTCATTGGGCTCGGCATCGGTCCCCTGCTGATGGGCCGCATGGCCGATCTGATGAAGGCCAGCTACGGAACCGAGGCCCTGCGCTACGCCACGGTTTACTGTCTCGGCTTCTACGTCCTCGCCGCACTTCTGGCGCTGCTTGCCGCGAGGTCGCTTCGCCGCGACATTATCCCCGTCGAACAGGGCTGAACGTCCCCCCACATTGGACCTGACTCCGCGCGCGCGCGCCGCGATGCTGTCGTAGGCTTGCGGCGCTCGGCGACAGGGACGATGACCATGGTTCATGAAGTGTCGGCTGCCCGCTCCTCGCTGGGCGCGCGGCTGTCAAGTGCGTTGCGCCCGGTTCTGCTCCCGCTCAGGCCGGCGCGGCCCGACTCAGTCGCCATCCTTCGCGCCTTGCTGTTCGCAATCGCAATTGGGGTCGTCGCCTGGCTCGGGATCGTTATGACCCACTACAGTGATCGGATCGCGGCGGTGTGGCTCGCCAACGGGATTGCCGTCGCGCTTCTCCTGCGCCGCCAGTGCGACGACCGGGTCCTGCTCTTCGGCGCGGGGTTTGCGGGGAATGTCGCAGCCAATCTTATGGCCGGCGACACGCTCGTCGCAGCGCTGCTCCTCTCGGTCCTAAACAGTCTCGAGATCGCGCTGGTCGTCGCCTTGACCGCGCGTCGGCTCGCTCCCGACGGCGTGTTCGAAAGCGCCGCGATCGGGCGTTTCATCACTGCCGCGCTAATCGGTCCGCTGCCCGGGTCGCTGATCAGCGCCGCCTGGCTCGCGTGGCGGGACGGTGCTCCCGTCGTCACCAGCTTCGCCAGCTGGTATGGTGCCGATGCGCTAGGTCTGATGATCGTCGCCCCGATCCTCCTCGCGATCCGCCGCGGCCGGCCGGATGGTCACATCCGCCGCGAAGTCGTGCTCTCCCCGCTCGTCGCCGCCGCGCTGACCGCGATTGTGTTCTCGCAAGGCGGGAAACCGTTACTGTTCGTGTTGACGCCGATCGCTTTGCTCGGCGCGTTCCGCCTCCGTCTGCTCCCGGCCGTGCTCACCGTCGCCGCAATCGCCGTCTCCTCGATCTTTTTCACCGCGCAGGGAATTGGACCGATCGCAACCTCGGCGTTCGACCCGGTCGAGCGCATCTATATTCTCCAGGCTTTTCTTGCGACGCTCGTCATGCTCGTCCTGCCCGTCGCCGCGATCATCGGGGAGCGCGACCGGCTCGGCGTCGCGGCCGACCATAGCGAGCGCCTGTTCCAACGGATTGCCCGGGCGACCCCCGCTGGCATTCTTAACCTTGAGCTCGGCGGCGACGTGGCGTTCGCCAACGACCGCTGGCTCGAGCTTACCGATAGCCGTCCCGCCAGCTTCGCCAGCGATTCCTGGCTTGACATTATTCAGCTTGACGACCGGACCGCCGCCCGCAGCATGTGGGACTGCGCGCGCACGCTGCAACAGCCCGCCGGCGGCGACGTCCGCTACCTCGCCCCCGACGGCACGGTCCGCTGGGCCGAGCTCAGCTTCTATCCCGAACTCTCCGCAGGGCGCCTGCTCGGCTATGTCGTCAAATTGTTCGACGTCAGCAACCGCCAGAAGGTCGAAGACGCACTGCAGGAAAGCGAAGAGCTCTATCGGCTGCTCGCCGAGAACAGCTCCGACGTCATCGTCCGGCTAACCCTCGACGGCACCGCGCGCTATGTCTCGAGCGCCGCGAGACGACTGTTCGGCTTGGACCCCGGGGACATTGTCGAACGCCCGCTGGCGCAGTTCGTCCACCCCGCCGATCTCGATGCCTTCAACGCGCTGTTCCCCGGCGTCAATAGCGACCGCGGCGAGGCCAACGCCCAGTTCCGCCATCGCCGCCTCAACGGCGACTTTATCTGGCTCGAGGCGAGCGCTCGCACCACCATCGACCGCGCCACCGGTAATCCAATCGAGATCATCGTCTCGCTGCGCGACATCAGCGCGCGCCGCCAGAGCGAAACGATCGCCGCCAGTGCTGCGGCCAAGCTGGCCGAAACGAATCGCCTGCTGACCCTTGCCGAAGGGGTTGCTGAGGTCGGCCACTGGCGGTTCGATATCGCAACGCAAACCCTCGATTGCTCCCCACAAGTCAATATGATCACCGATTTCGCAGGCGATCAGACGTTCGGCCCAACCGCCATCCTCGCGCTCGTCCATCCCGCCGACCGCCGTGCGCTCCTCCGCACCCTGCTCACCGCCAGCCGCCGGCGCGAACCCGCCCAGCAGGGCGCGCGACTCCTTCTGGCCGACGAGATGCGCCATGTCCGCCTCGTTGCGCTCGCCGAATATGATGACGCTGGTGCGCTGACCGGGCTGTTCGGGGTGATCCAGGACGTTACCGAGAACGAGATCGCTCAGGCCGAGTTGATCCGTTCGCGCAACGAGGCGCAGGCCGCGGCGCACGCCAAAGGCGATTTCCTCTCGACCATGAGCCACGAAATCCGCACCCCGATGACCGGCGTGCTCGGCATGATCGACCTGTTGCGCGATAATCCGCCGGCGGGGGAGCGCGAGCGCTACCTTGTGACGCTCAAGCAATCCGCGGATCTGTTGATGACCGTGCTCGACGACGTTCTCGACTTCAGCCGCATCGAATCGGGCCTCGTCGAATTCGAGGATGGAGATTTCGATATCGAGGAATTGATGCAGGCAACCATCGCCCTGTTCGAGGGAGCCGCCTCGCAAAAGGGCCTTCTGCTCGGGGTCGAAATCGACCGCGGGGCGACTACTCGAGTGCGCGGCGATGCCGTCCGCCTGCAGCAGGTCGTCAGCAACCTTCTCAGCAATGCGATCAAGTTCACCGTCGCAGGCCGTGTCACGCTGCTCCTCTCCGCCCTACCGGCCGAAACTCGCGCCGACGACGCCGCTCCCGATCCCGCCCGCGACCAAGCCCACAACCCCGCCAGACAGCACTGGCGGATCGAGGTGCGCGACACCGGCATCGGCATCGCCGCCGACAAGCTCGGCTCGCTGTTCGATCCTTTCGTCCAGGCCGAAGCCGCGACCTCGCGCCGCTTTGGTGGTACCGGGCTCGGCCTTGCAATCAGCCGTCGCCTGATCGACGCGATGGGCGGCGAAGCGGGGGTTCACTCGCACCCGGGCTGCGGCTCGACCTTCTGGTTGGAAGTGCCCCTCCCCGTCGGCAGCGACGCCGAGCATTTCGACATTCCCGCCAACTGCAATCCTGACTCCCGCGCGCTCGATCTGCTCGTCGCCGAGGATAATCCGGTCAACCAAATGATCATTGGCGCGATCCTCGGCCGGCTGGGCCACCGCGTCACTTGTGTCGAAAACGGCCGACTTGCGCTCGATCTCGCCACCGCTCGCGCGTTCGACGCCATCCTCATGGACATGCAAATGCCCGAGATGGATGGGCTCGCCACGACGCGCGCGATCCGCAACCTTCCCGCGCCCCACGGCACCGTCCCGATCATCGCGCTCACCGCCGACGCCTCGTCCGAACGCCGCCGCTTCTACGACGGTGCCGGCCTGACCGATTTCCTGACCAAGCCGATCGATCGCCGCCTGCTCGCCGAGCGCCTCGACGCAAACGCCGCCGTCCGCGCTCCTACTTCACGTGCGCCAGATCCCGCTGATCTTTCTGTCGAACCGCTCGACGTCACCCGGTATCATGAACTTCGCGCCTCGCTCAGCGGCGCTCAGGTTCACGACCTGCTCGGCCTGCTCCTCACCGAGCTCGATCGCTCCCCCGCGCGCATTCGCCTGTGTCTTGCGCACGGTGACTTCGCTGCCGCCCGCGCCGAGGCGCATAGCCTCAAGGGCGCGGCCAGTAACATGGGCGCCACCGCGCTGGGCCGTGTCGCCGCGGCAATCGAGTCCGCCGCCACCGATGCCGCCTTCGCCCCCGAACTCGTCGCGCTCGACGTCCAGGCCCCCCGAACCGTTAAGGCGATTGCCGCCCTACGCTGAGCGCGTGGACCAGCATCCAAAAGACACCAACGGCTTGCGAGATGGAGCGAGTGAACGATCCAACACCGAACATATCAACCAGTGCTGCCTGCCCGCTTTCGATCCTGCGATGCAAGACGCCGGCGTCTTCGCAAGGGAAGTAGGAATCGAAACAATGCGCGTGGTTTCAGCGGAGACTCCTACATTTGTACATCGTCATTGAATGATCGCTGACCTTGCAGAGCACGGGCTCGCCTATCGACTCGCCGCACACTCGCGACAATTCCAACATCCAGAACTCCCGACCGAAAACGTCGCCACAACGTCACCCTGTCGCAACCCGGCCACAAAAGCGCATTGTCCCTACTGGCACGGGCCATCGCCGCCGCTATAGTGACCCCGACCAACGCGCAGTTACGGGGCGAAGAACATCATGAAGGCGACGATCGAGCGAGCAACCTTGTTGAAGAGCCTCGGCCACGTCCAGTCGGTCGTCGAGCGCCGCAACACCATCCCGATCCTGTCCAACGTCCTCATCGAGGCCGAAGAAGGGGGCAGCATACGCCTGATGGCGACCGACCTCGACCTCCAGGTCGATGAGCACGTCCCGGCGCAGGTCAGCCAGGCCGGCGCGACCACCGTCTCGGCGCACACCTTCTTTGACATCGTCCGCAAGCTTCCCGAGGGGAGCCAGGTCGAGCTGTCGGCCGCCGATGGCAAGATGCAGGTCGTCGCCGGGCGTGCGCGCTTCAACCTGTCGACCCTGCCGCGCGACGATTTCCCGGTCATCGCCGAGGGTGAGTTGCCGACGCGCTTCGAACTCCCCGCCGCAACGCTGCGCCAGATCATCGACAAGACCCGCTTCGCCATCTCGAGCGAAGAGACGCGCTATTACCTGATGGGCATCTTCCTCCACATCGCCGACGACCGACTCAAGGCCGCCGCGACCGACGGCCACCGCCTTGCGCGCGTGACCGTCGCCAAGCCCGACGGCGCCGACGGCATGCCCGACGTCATCATCCCCAAGAAGTGCGTCGCCGAGATCCGCAAGCTGCTCGACGAGGTCGAGGGCACGCTCGAAGTTTCGCTGTCGCCGACCAAGATCCGCTTCAACCTCGGCAACGCCGTCCTCACCTCGAAGCTGATCGACGGCACCTTTCCCGATTACACCCGCGTTATCCCAACCGGCAACGACAAGCTCCTCAAGCTCGACCCCAGGAGCTTCGCCGCGGGGGTCGACCGCGTCTCGACCATCGCCAGCGAGAAGACCCGCGCCGTCAAGATCGCGCTTGACCGCGACCGCGTCACGCTCTCGGTGACCAGCCCCGAGAACGGCCTCGCCACCGAGGAACTCGCCGCCGACTACACCAGCGATGGCATCGAGATCGGCTTCAACGCCCGCTACCTGCTCGACATTCTGGCCCAGATCGAGGGCGACACCGTCGAAGTGCACCTCGCCGACGCTGCCGCCCCCACCCTGTTGCGCGAAAACGACAAGAGCGACGCGCTCTACGTCATCATGCCAATGCGCGTGTGATCTTGCGAAAGGTAAGGAAAAGCCTTACCTTTCGCGAATGATCCAGAGCCGCATCACCAGCAAGGCCCAGACCACTGTCCCGCGCGCCGTGCGCACTGCGCTTCGGCTCGGCGCGGGCGACGCGCTGGCGTGGGTGATCGAAGGGGACCGGGTGACCGTGTCGCTCGTTCGCGCCGAGCCGGCCGACTTTGCGTCCTTCGGCGAATGGTCCGATCCGCTCGACAGCGTCTACGACGATCTTTGACCCCGGCGACATCGTCCGCGTCTCCTTCCCGTATGTTGAGCGAGCGGTCATGGTCACGCGTCCCGCGCTCGTCGTCAGCGTTCGCGGCGTCGGGGCCAACGCCTCGCTGGCGTGGGTGCTGATGATTACCAACGCCGCGCGCGAGGCATGGCCTGGCGACATTCTCATCGACGATTCGCTCGCCCTCGGCCTGATTATTCCGTCGAAGGTTCGGGTCGCAAAGATCAGCGCGATCGAAATCAGCAGTGCGACCAGGCTGGGCCGGCTTTCCGATCAAGCCTTCGCTGCGGTTCGAGCCGAACTCGCGGCCACCCTCGGGCTCGATCTCCCACCAGCCTGATTGTCAGCCCTTCCCCAACCTTTTCTTGTTGGCGGTCGCGGTCGCGTGGATCGGTCTTAGCGCGCGGACCCCGGTGGACAGCGCCCGAGTGCCGATCCGCTGCGACCGTGCCGCGATTGCCTGGGCCGCGCCCATGCTGGGGGGCCGGCCACTCATCCACAGCGAGCCGAGCGCCTGCGCCTGCGCGAACATCTCGCTCTGCAGCTTGGTCCAGTCGCCCGCCAGGATCGCCCCCGATTTGGCGAAGGCGTTGCCCTTTTCAGCGACCATCATGTTGAGTTCGCGCGTGTCCGCCTTGAGCGGGTTGCGCGTTGCCTCGGCGATCGTCTCCGAGCGGCTGGCGATCACCGACTGCGACGCATCGAGCGTCTCGCCGACCATTTGTCCGGCCTTCAGCATGTCATTCCAGAAAGAGAATATGTTCATCGATCAGCCCTTTTCGCGAGCAGGCCTAGGCGCTCTCACCCGGTTCAACCAGCAGCATGACGCATCGGGTCCCGGCAATTCGCGCCCCGCTTGTGCCATCTGGGCGCTGCGCTAGGACGAAGCGTGCCGATCGTTCGCCTGACCCTGACCGATTTTCGTTCCTACGGCGAAGCGACGATTGCGCCGGGGGCAGGCTTCGTCGTCCTGACCGGCGACAACGGCGTGGGCAAGACCAACATTCTCGAGGCGGTGTCGTTGCTCGCTCCGGGCCGGGGCCTGCGCGCGTCACCGCTTGGCGAAATGGCGCGTGGCGACGGGCCCGGCGGCTTCGGGATCGCCGCCCGAATTGCGGGAGAGACCAATCTTTCAACCGGCACGCTGGCGGCGGCACCGGAGCGGCGGCAGGTGCGGATCAACGGCGCGGCCGCGTCGGTCAACGCGCTTGGCGAATGGCTGTCGGTGCTCTGGCTGACCCCGGCGATGGACCGGCTGTTTGCGGCCAGCGCGGGGGACCGGCGGCGGTTCCTCGACCGGCTGGTGCTGGCGCTCGAGCCAGGCCACGCCAGCCACGCCGCGCGCTATGAAGCGGCGATGCGCGCCCGCAACAAGCTGCTTGCCGAGCCGGACAGCGCAGATCCGGCGTGGCTCGCGGCGCTCGAGGCGGGCATGGCCGACCATGGCGCCGCGCTCGCCGAGGCCCGCGCGCGAACCGTCGAGGCGCTTGGC
This sequence comes from Sphingomonas sp., assembly GCA_025356055.1. GTDB lineage: Bacteria > Pseudomonadota > Alphaproteobacteria > Sphingomonadales > Sphingomonadaceae > Sphingomicrobium. The sequence goes on from JANXUU010000128.1 coordinate 39,320, forward strand.
GAGGCGATTGCCTCCGCGCCCGCAACCGACTTCCCGCGCGCTGCCCTGTCGCTGGAGGGAGGACCTGCGGGAGACCTGGCTATTCGGCTGCGCGCCAATCGCGGCCGGGACGCCGCCGCCGGGCGGGCGACCGAGGGACCGCATCGACAGGATCTGTCGGTGCTGCATGTCACCAAGGGACAGCCGGCAGCACGCGCTTCCACCGGCGAGCAGAAAGCACTCCTCCTTGGCCTCGTCCTGGCCCATGCCGAACTGGTCACGGAGCGGCGCGGGACGGCGCCGATCCTGCTGCTCGACGAGGTCGCCGCCCACCTCGATCCGGCGCGGCGCGCGGCGCTGTTCGGGCGGCTCGAGGGGCGCAGCCAAGTGTGGATGACGGGCACCGAACCGGCGCTGTTCGAGGCAATCGGGACGGCCTCCCGGTTCACCATCTTCGACGGCGAGATCATCCCCATTTGACGCCCGCCGTTGCTGCGCCGCACAAATAACTGGACTTTTGCACCGCTCGCCTTTAGTGGACCGCCATCACGGGACACATGCAGCGTGATCGGACCCTCCTCAAACCGAGGATAAGTGGCCCCCGGCGGTGTCCCGAGCGATTAATCGCTTCAAGCTCTCCTATCACGCGGGGCGCCCCACATTCCCGTCGCCCCCTCCGTGCCAATCCGGCGCGGTGTGCGCGGCCACTCAAGGTATTTCCCATTACGACATTCCAGTCCCTCGGGCTCTCGCAGCCCGTCCTCGATGCGCTCGCGTCGAAGAATTACTTCACGCCGACGCCGATCCAGGCACAGGCCATCCCGACCGTGCTGAGCGGCCGCGACCTCCTCGGCATCGCCCAGACCGGCACCGGCAAGACCGCTGCCTTCATGCTCCCCTCGATCGACCGCCTCGTCGCAAGCGGCAAGAAGGCCGCCCCTGGCCGTTGCCGCATGCTGGTCATCGCGCCGACCCGGGAGCTCGCGTCGCAGATTGCCGAGAACGCGATCTTCTATGCCCGCGGATCGCGCCTCCACGTTGCCACGGTGTTTGGCGGCACGTCGATCTACAAGAACAAGCAGGACATGGCGCGCGGCGCCGACATCCTCGTCTGCACGCCGGGGCGCTTGGTCGACCTCATCGAACAGCGCGCGGTCAACCTCGATGCGACCGAAATCCTGGTCCTCGACGAAGCCGACCAGATGCTCGATCTGGGCTTTATCCACGCCCTCAAGTGGATCTGCCAGCGCCTTCCGGCGGAGCGGCAGACGCTGTTCTTTTCGGCGACCATGCCCGCCTCGATCCGCGATCTTGCCGGCAAGTTCATCAAGAACCCGGTCGAGGTCGCGGTGACGCCGGCGGCGACCACCGTGCAGCGCATCGTCCAGAGCGTGACCTTCGTCGATCAGTCGGAGAAGGGCTTTCTGCTGACCCTGACGCTGAAGCGCGAGCCGATTGAGCGGGCGCTGGTGTTCAGCCGGACCAAGCATGGTTGCGACAAGATCGTTCGCCTGCTCAACGCGTCGGGCGTTCCGGCAGTGGCGATCCATGGCAACAAGAGCCAGCCACAGCGCGAACGGGCGCTTGCCGACTTCAAGTCGGGCCGGGTCAAGGTCCTGATCGCGACCGACATCGCCGCGCGCGGGATCGACGTCACCGGGGTCAGCCACGTCATCAATTACGATCTGCCCAACGTCCCCGAGCAATATGTCCACCGCATCGGCCGGACCGCTCGCAACGGCGCCGAGGGGATTGCCCTGTCGATGTGCTCGGGGGACGAACGCGCGCACCTCAAGCTGATCGAGAAGCTCACTCGTCAGAAGATCGAGGCGACGCCGCTGCCGTCCGACTTCGCGGCCGAAGCCTCTCGGATGCGGGCGCTTCGCCCGACGCCCGAGCCCGAGCGCGGGCGCCGTGACGAAGGTCATCGCCATAATCAGAAGCTCAACCGCGGCCGTGCGCGCGACGCCGATCCGCGCCGCGACGTGATTGGCAACAACGACCCGCGCCGCGACATGCCGCAGCGCGAGGAACGGGCTCCGGGTGGCGCCCAACGTCGCCCGGCGCATGCCGCTCGTCCGGTGACGGCGCATGCCCGCCCGATCGCCAATCCCGTTCGCGCCGCTACGCCGGGGGGCGGCCAGCGAGCAGCGTTCGGCGCCGCCAATCCCGGCAATGGTCAGGGCGGCCGCCCCGAGCGCGACGGCCATTCGCCGCAGGGTCAGCGTCCCGCCGGTGGCGGTGGTCGTCCGGGTGGCAACGGCGGCCAGCGCGGGCGCGGTGGCAGTGGTGGGAGCGGTCGTCCCTCGGGCGGCCAGCGCTCCGCCTACTGAGCAACCCGCGGCAGGGTCGCGAGCCAGCGGATTACCTCGCTTTCGAGGCGGATCCGCCGATCCGACCAGCCGTGATCGGTGCGTCATCCGAAGCACCCCGTGCGCATTGAAGTCCAGCGCCTCCCAAGCGGCAATGCGACGAGGCAAGCATCAGGGTCGAGCGCGGCATATCCAACCTCTGTTCAAGCTACCAAAATTAGCACTGCTGCGGGCCGTGGCAATGCCCCCTCTCGCACACGCGTGTGCCGGTGTGCGCGCGTGACTTCTCGGAGGGAATCCCTATACCGTCGCAATGGCAGAAGATCCCAATCAGAATGAATATGGCGCGGACTCAATCAAGGTGCTCAAGGGCCTCGACGCGGTGCGCAAGCGGCCCGGAATGTACATCGGCGACACCGACGACGGGTCGGGCCTCCACCACATGGTGTTCGAGGTCTCGGACAACGCCATCGACGAGGCGCTGGCGGGACATTGCGACCGGATCCTGATCCAGCTCAACCCCGACGGATCGGTCACGGTCGAAGATAATGGCCGCGGCATCCCGACCGGGATTCACACCGAGGAAGGTGTTTCGGCGGCCGAGGTCATCATGACCCAGCTCCACGCCGGCGGTAAGTTCGAGAACACGTCGGACGACAACGCCTACAAGGTTTCGGGCGGCCTTCACGGCGTCGGCGTGTCGGTCGTCAACGCGCTTAGCGAATTCCTCGACCTGACCATCTGGCGCGACGGGCAGGAGCATTTCATGCGCTTCGCCTTTGGGGACGCGGTTGCCCCACTCAAGGTGGTCGGCCCCGCGCCCGCCTCTGCTGCTGGAACGCCCAAGAAGGGGACCAAGGTTACCTTCCTGCCGTCGCCCGCCACTTTCAAGATCATCGAGTTCGACTTTGACAAGCTCGAGCACCGCTTCCGCGAACTGGCCTTCTTGAACTCGGGCGTCCGCGTCGTGCTGGCCGATGCGCGCCATGAGGAGCGCAAGGAGATCGAGCTCTATTACGAGGGCGGGATTGGCGCTTTTGTCAAATATCTCGACCGCGCCAAGTCACCGCTGTTCCCCGAACCGATCACGATCTCGGCGGTTCGCGATGGCATCGGCATCGACGTGGCACTCGAATGGAACGACAGCTATTACGAGAACGTCCTGCCGTTCACCAACAACATCCCGCAGCGCGACGGCGGCACGCACATGGCCGCATTCCGCGCCGCGCTCACCCGCACGCTCAACAATTATGCCGAGAAATCGGGGATGCTGAAAAAGGAAAAGGTCACGCTGACCGGCGACGACATGCGCGAGGGCCTCACCGCGATCGTCTCCGTCAAACTGCCCGATCCCAAGTTCAGCAGCCAGACCAAGGACAAGCTGGTTTCTTCCGAAGTTCGCCAACCGCTCGAAAGCCTGATGAGCGACAAGATGGCCGAATGGCTCGAGGAAAATCCCGCCAACGCGCGCTCGATCATCCAGAAGACGATCGACGCCGCCGCCGCGCGCGAAGCCGCCAAGAAGGCCCGCGAACTGACCCGCCGCAAGGGCGTGATGGACATTGCCTCGCTGCCCGGCAAGCTCGCCGATTGCCAGGAACGCGATCCCGCCAAGTGCGAGCTGTTCCTGGTCGAGGGCGACTCGGCGGGTGGCTCCGCGAAGCAGGGCCGCGACCGCAATATCCAGGCGATCCTCCCGTTGAAGGGCAAGATTCTCAACGTCGAACGCGCTCGCTTCGACCGGATGCTCGGCTCGAAGGAAATCGGGACGATGATCCAGGCGCTCGGCACTTCGATCGGGCGCGAGGAGTTCAACCTCGAGAAGCTTCGCTACCACAAGATCGTCATCATGACCGACGCGGACGTCGACGGCGCGCACATCCGCACGCTTCTGCTGACCTTCTTCTACCGCCAGATGCCCGAGCTGATCGCGGGGGGGCACCTCTACATTGCCCAGCCGCCGCTCTACAAGGTCGCGCGCGGCCGGTCGGAAGTTTACGTCAAGGACGACCCCGCGCTCGACGAATATCTCGTCAACGCCGGGCTCGAGGGGCTCGTGCTCGACACCGCCGAGGGCCAGCGCTCGGGCGCCGACTTGCGCACCTTGGTCGACCATAGCCGCCGCATGCGCACGCTGATGCGCTATGCCCCCAAGAAGTATGACCCTTCGCTGATCGAGGCACTTGCATTGTCTGGCGCGCTCGACCCCGAGCTCGACCGTGGCGCGCGCCTCGCGATGATCGAGACCGTCGCCAAGTGGCAAGGCGCGGGCGATCTCGAGGCCGTTTGGTCGGGCGAAATCGCGGCCGAGGGCGGCTACCTCCTTCGCCGATTGTGGCGCGGCGTCACCGACGTCACCATCGTCGAACCTGCCTTCCTTGCTTCCGCCGAAGCCCGCAAATTGCACGCGCTGGCCTCCGAACAACGGGCGCTTTATTCAAAGCCCGCGATCTTGCGCACCGTCCGCAAGTCGACCGCCCCGGTCGAGGCTGCTCCCGAACCCGTCGAGGGCGAGGAAGACACCGTCGAGGAAATCGCCGCCGACACGAAGAAGGCCATCCCGGTTACTCGCCCGTCCGAACTGCTCGACGCCGTCCTCGCCGGAGGCCGCAAGGGCCTCTCGATCCAGCGCTACAAGGGGCTGGGCGAAATGAATGCCGAGCAATTGTGGGAAACGACCCTCGACCCCGCGAACCGCACATTGTTGCGGGTCGAAGTCCAGCAAGCCGACATCGCTGACGAGATTTTTACTCGCCTGATGGGCGACGTCGTCGAACCGCGCCGCGAATTCATCCAGGACAATGCGCTGAGCGTAGCCAATCTCGACGTTTAAGGAACCCGTGCGAGTGGGAAAGGTTGGCATGGCTTGACCTCTTCCACCATCACCGTCGCCTCCTACAATATGCGCAAGGCGATCGGGATCGATCGGCGGCGGCGGCCTGATCGCGTGCTCGCTGTGCTGCAGGAGATCGATGCCGACATCGTCGCATTGCAGGAGGCGGACAAACGCTTCGGGACCCGCGCGTCGGCGGTGCCGCATGCGCTGATCGACAGCCATGGGCTCTACAAGCCGGTCGAATTTGGCGTCAGCCACTCGCGCTTCGCCCACGCGATCCCGTTCGGGGAGGCGATCGAGGCGCGGCTCGGGCTTGGAACAAAAAACCTCGGCTGGCACGGCAATGCGATTCTCGTGAAACGCGAGGTGGAGGTCACCGGTTATGAAGCGCTCGACCTGCCGACGCTCGAGCCGCGCGGCGCGGTACTGGCCGAGCTTGTTGTGCGTGGGCGGGAGCTTCGGGTTGTAGGGATGCATCTCGATCTGTCTGGGCTGTGGCGCCGGCGGCAAGTGATGCGCATTCTCGATCATATCGCGCGGCGCCACCGGCCGATGCCGACGGTGATTATGGGCGACACCAATGAATGGAGCAAAGGCGGCGGAGTGCTTCGCGAATTTGCGCCCGGGTACCGCGTGGCTGACACCGGGTTCAGCTTTCACGCGCGCCGTCCGGTCGCGGCGCTCGACCGCATCATCGTCGAGAAAAGCCTGACCATCGCCGCGTGCGGCGTGCACCACAGCGTCGCCGCGTCAAAGGCCAGCGACCATCTGCCGGTGTGGGCAAAGCTGAGCGTCTAGCGCGCCGTGATCTTGCGCTGGCGTCGGCGTTGGATCGACGAGCCGATCCCCATGGCCTCGCGATATTTTGCCACCGTCCGCCGCGCGAGGTCGAAGCCCCTGCTCTTGAGCAAATCGACTAGCGTGTCGTCGCTGAGGATATCGGTCTCGGCGTGGATCAGCTTGCCGATCGCTGCCTTGACCGCCTCGGCCGCGGCGCCCTCGCCATCATCGCTGCCGACCCCCGAACCGAAGAAATATTTCAATTCGATCAGCCCGCGGTCGCACAGCAGATATTTGTTCGACGTCACCCGGCTGACGGTCGATTCGTGCATTTCGATTGCTTCGGCCACATCACGAAGGGTCAGCGGCTTCATCGCCGCCACGCCGTTGAGGAAAAACCCTTCTTGCCGCTTGACGATTTCCGACGCGACCTTGACGATCGTCCGCGCGCGCTGGTCAAGTGCCTTCACTAGCCAATGCGCACTGGCGACGCAGTCCCCGAGCCACGCCTTCGAGGCCTTGTCGGTGGCCCCGGCCTTCAATTCGAGATGATAACGACGGTTGACGAGCAGTTTCGGCAAGGTCGCGCCGTTGAGCTCAACGCTCCACCCCGCACCCACCCTCCTGACAAACAAGTCCGGCTGGGCAGTGTCGGGTTCGCGATCGGCAAACCGGCATCCCGGCTTTGGGTCATAAGCGCGAAGCTCCTGCACCATGTCGGCAAGGTCCTCGTCATCGACCCCGCAAATCCGCTTGAGATCCTTCATCGCTCCCCTCGCGAGGAGGTCGAGATTGTCGATCAGCCGCGCCATCGCCGGATCGTAGCGATCCGCAGCCCTTGCCTGAAGCGCTAGGCATTCCGCCAGATTGCGCGCGCCGACCCCGGGCGGGTCGAGCGATTGGACCAGCGTCAGTGCCTCCGCGACTTCACTCCGGGTCGTCCCGGTCGCCGCCTGGACCGCCTCAAGCGGCGTGGTCAGATAGCCGGTTTCCTCAAGTTCATTGACGATCGCTTCAGCGAGGTTGCTTGCCCCGTGCAGCTGCTCGATCAAATGCTCGCATAGTCCGCTTTCCCGCGCTGCCAGCCGATCGAAATCGAACCCTTCGTCCGATCCGCCACCGACATCGAACACGCTGTCATTGTCGAGCGCCGCCTCGCGCCAATCCATGTCGAGGCCGCTATCGTCGCCCTTGGCGAGCAGTTCGTCCGTGCCGCTTGGGTCCGCCGCGGTGTCACCGGTCTCGCGGTCGATGGTGATGACAACGCTTTCGCCCGCTCCGCCGCTAGATTCGAGCAGAGGATTTTTGGCCAACTCTTCCGCGACCACGGCTTCAAGGTCGAGGTTCGACAGCGCGAGCAGCTTGATCGCCGCCTGCAGCTGCTGGCTCATCACCAGCGATTGCGACTGGCGGATATCGAGGCGCGGACCCAGTCCCATCGCCTTAATCCTTACAGCGCAAAGCTTTCGCCAAGGTAGAGCCTTCGTACATCGGCATTGGCGACAAGTGCCTCGGGGCTGCCCTGGAACAGCACTTCACCACCATAGATGATGCAGGCGCGGTCGACGATATCGAGCGTTTCACGGACATTATGGTCGGTGATGAGTACCCCGATATCGCGCTGCTTGAGTTCGATTACGAGGTCGCGGATGTCCGAAATCGAGATCGGGTCGATCCCCGCGAACGGCTCGTCGAGCAGCATGATCGAGGGGTTGGCTGCCAGAGCGCGCGCAATTTCGCAGCGCCGCCGCTCGCCCCCCGACAGCGCCATCGCAGCACTGTCGCGAAGTCCGGTCAGTCCGAATTCGCCGAGCAGCTTCTCGAGCCGGACCATCCGCGCGTCCCGGTCGCGTTCAGACAGTTCGAGTACTGCCAGGATATTCTGCTCGACCGTCAGCCCGCGAAAGATCGAGGTTTCCTGCGGCAGATAGCCCAGGCCCAGCACCGCCCGGCGATACATCGGCAGGCGCGTAATGTCCTGCCCGTCAAGTACGATCCGCCCGGCGTCGGGCTTGACCAGCCCCATCACCGAATAGAAGCAGGTCGTCTTGCCGGCGCCATTGGGGCCGAGCAGCCCAACGACCTCGCCGCGCGACACCGACAGGCTGACGTCGTGGAGCACCGCGCGCTTGTCATACGACTTGGCGATCGAGTGAACCTCGAGCCCGCGCACCGGCGTCGCCATCTCGGCACTCGCCGAGCGGTCGAGAAGCAAGGCGCCGTTCATCAGCCCTTGCGCTGCGGAACGGTGAAGTGGCCGGTGACCCGCCCGCCCGATCCATCGAGGCCCGGTGCGCCGCCGTCGACCACGGCGCGGCCGGTGGTCAGGTCGATGACCAGGCGCGATCCGCTGATCCGCGATTGTTCGCGTTGCAGTTCGACTCCGCCGACCAGCGTGATCAGCTTGCGGTCGAGGTCATAGACGCCGAACGCCCCGCGCGCGGTTTCGGTCGGGCTTTTGACGACCACGCCGCCCGCCGCGTCCAGACGCTGCATCTTAAGCCCCCCGCTACCGTTCGTGTAGGCGATCGTGAGCCGGGCCGTGTCGAGGGTCAGCTCCTGTTGCTTGACGTGAACATTGCCGGCCATGACCGCGCGATCGGCGCGGTCCTGCACTTCCATACGATCGGCCGAGACATCGACCGGGGCATTGCTGTCATGGCCCTTGAGCGCCGACGTCGGCTCGGCGCTGGCCAGGCCGACGCATCCGAGCAGGATGGCAAGGCCGGAGATGAGGGGAAGAGTGCGCTTCATCATTTGCTCTTGATCGCCCCTTGGACGATTTTCAAGCGTGCGCCGCCCGAGAGCGTCACCGTCCGGCTGCCGAGATCGGCCGACATGTGCCCGGCGCTGAACTCTCCGAGCTTCATCGTCCCGCTGGCCGGACCGCCGCTGTTAAGCTGTTTTGATTTCAAATCGACGCTGACGTTGCTTGTCTCAAGATGATAGCCATTTTGATCATGCACCCGCACCGCCCCGGGGATCGCGACCTTCTGCGCATCGAGATCGTAGCGCCCATGCTCGGCGCCGATCGATACTGGACCACGATCGAGCCCGACCCTGGCGCTCATTCCATTGATGTCGACCACGCGCACCGCGCTCGACTGCTGCACCGCCTGGTTGGCAACGATCTCGAACGGCTGGCCTTTGTCGTCGGCGCCGGTATACCGCGCGGCCTCGACCCGCATCCGCTCCTGGGCCTTGTCGGCTTTGTTCTTGTCCAGCAGGAAGCTGACTTCAGTCTGCTTGCTGAATGGGGCAATCGCCAGCAGCAACAATAGCGCCACGCCAAGCGCAGGCAACCCGAGCTTGAGCATCCGAACGATGCGATCGTGCGAACTCCCCGGCTGTGCCCAGCGAGGCGCCGCTCCACGATCGGACGGCGTACTATCCGGCATGCGCGAAAATATCTTGCTCGGCCCAGCCGGCAAGGTCGAGCAGCGCGCGGTGCGGCAGAAAGTCGAAGCAGGCCTGCGCCAATTCGACTCGCTGCTCGCGAATTAGCCGCTCGTCGAGCTTTTCTTTGAGGCGGTGGAGATAGCGCACGTCCGACGCGGCATAGTCACGCTGCGCGTCACTAAGTTCGGGTCCGCCCCAGTCACTCGTCTGCTGTTGTTTCGAGATGTCGGTGCCGAGCAATTCCTTGACCAGTTCCTTCAGCCCATGCCGGTCGGTATAGGTGCGCACCAGTCGCGAAGCGGTACGTGTGCAATAGACGGGTCCGGCCATGATCCCGAGATAGGCACGCATGATCGCCACATCAAATCGGCCGAAGTGATAGAGCTTCAGCCGCGCGGTATCAGCGAGCAGCGATTTGAGGTTAGGCGCGGCATAGTCGCTGTCGGGGCCGAAGCGAATGAGATGCTCGTCGGGGCCGCCATCGCTCAGTTGCACGAGGCACAGCCGATCGCGCCCGGGGAGGAGCCCCATCGCCTCGGTATCGACAGCGATCGGGCCGTCGGCAAAGGTTACGCCATCAGGCAAGTCTTCTTCATGGAAATGGATCGCCAACGCCGTTGATTCCTTTGCTTGCTTGCCAGGTTTTGAGGGCAATAGGCGCTTATCTGCGGCAAGTTCCAGTAGCTCAAACGCGAATCACTAGGAGCAGAGCCAATTTTGCGATATGCGATTCGTCGTGCGCGCGAGATTTTCGTGTTGCATACCGATCGCGCCTGGGCCCCGCGCGGCGGTTTTTCGTCCTGTCGGGGCACGTGAAGAGAGTTTGAATGGGTTTCGATCGAGGGCGTAAAGGGGATCGCGGCGGACGCGGCCGCGACAAGCGCGACAGTTTTGGTGGTGATGAAGGCGGCAGCAGCTTCGGCGGCGGCGGAAGCGGCGGCTACGGAGATCGTGGCGGCGGCGGCGGGGGCGGCTTTGCCGGCGGCGGCGGCGGCGGCGGTTACCGCGGCGGCGGCGGCGGCGGCTTTGGCGGGCAGCCCGGCGGCGGCGGCGGCTTTCGCAGTGGCGGCGCACCCGTCGGCGGCGGCGGTTTTCGCAGCGGCGGCGGCGGCGGCGCGGGTGGCGGCATGCCTCCCCAGGTCGTTGGCGAAGGCAAGGGCGTCGTCAAATTCTTCAATCCGCAGAAGGGCTTCGGCTTCGTCGTTCGCGATGACGGCGGCGAGGATGTGTTTGTGCACATCAGCGCGGTCGAGCAGGCGGGTCTGACCGACCTCGCCGACGGCCAGCCGCTCGAGTTCACGCTCGTCGATCGCGGCGGGCGCATCTCGGCGACCAACCTGCGCATCGATGGTGAGCCGATGGAAGTCGTTCGCACCGGCGCTCCGCCGGCTCCGCGCGACGGCGGCGGTGGCTTTGGCGGTGCTCCGGGTGGTGGCCAAGGCGGCGACCGCGGCGGACCGCAGCGTCAGCTGACCGGGGAGAAGGCCAGCGGAACGGTCAAGTTCTTCAACGCGATGAAGGGCTTCGGCTTCATCAGCCGCGATGACGGACAGCCCGATGCGTTCGTTCACATCTCGGCGGTCGAGCGTGCCGGCATGCCGACGATCAACGAGGGCGACCGGCTCGAGTTCGAAATCGAGGTCGATCGTCGCGGCAAATATGCCGCGGTGAATCTGTCGCCGGCGCAGTAAGCGTTCGCGTCCAGGCAATCAAAGGCCCGTCCGGAGCGATCCGGGCGGGCTTTTTGCGAAAGGGTGACCCGATGAAACTTGCGCCGGCCGGACGCGATGAGCTTCCCGACCTCCACGCGCTCATCGAGTCGGCCTATCGCGGCGACAGCGCCCGTGCCGGCTGGAGCCACGAAGCCGACCTGCTCGACGGCCAGCGCACCGACCTTGCCGAACTCGGCGCCGCCCTCGACGATCCCGCGCAGCACTTGCTGGTCTTTCGTGACCACGACCAGATCGCGGCGTGCGTCTCGCTGATCGATCGCGGCGACGGCCTCGCCTATCTTGGATTGCTGACCGTCGATCCGCGCCGCCAGGCCACCGGGCTCGGGCGGATGATGCTTGCCGCCGCCGAGGATCATGCCGCGACCGATCTTGGCGCCACCCGCATCGAGATGACCGTCATTGCCCAGCGCGACGAGCTGGTCGCCTGGTACGAACGGCGCGGCTATGCCCGGACCGGCGAGCGCAGGCCCTTCCCGTCCAGCGACCCCCGCTTCGGAGAGCCGCGACGCGATGACCTCGAGTTCGTCGTCCTCGCAAAGTCGTTCGTCTCCTAATTGGCTTTCAGAGCAATCGGCTTGCCCATCACCATGACGTAACCGACATGCGTGACCGCCGCCGGGTCGGTCAGCGGGTCGCCATCGACGGCGATCAGATCGGCCGACTTGCCCGCCTCCAGCGTCCCCGTCTCGCTCGACAGGTCGAGCAGGTCGGGACCGCCCTTGGTCGCCGCGATCAGCGCGTCGCGCGGAGTCATCCCGCCCTTTGACACCATCAACCCGACCTCTTCATTCGCCCGGGCGTGGGGGAAAACAGCAGCGTCGGTGCCAAGTGCGATCTTGACCCCGGCGCGATAGGCCTTGTTGAGACCCTTGCCCCACACCGCAAGCGTCTGGCGCGCCTTGATCTCGCTGTTCGCCGTATACAGGCCCTTGCCCATGTACATTTGCAGACCGCTGAAGGCCATCAGCGTCGCCGAATAATAGGTCCCGCGCGCTTTCATTTCGCGCACGCCTTCGTCGTCGATAAACGTGCCGTGTTCGATCGAATCGACTCCGGCACGCACTGCTGCGAGGATGCCTTTGGCGCCATGCGCATGGGCTGCGGTCTTGAGATGGAGCGAGTGCGCCGTATCGACAATCGCCTTCATCTCGGCGTCGGTGAAATGTTGGTCCAGTCCCATCGCGCCGGGATCGAGCACACCGCCGGTGGCGTGGAACTTGATCACATCGACCCCCATCGCGGCAATGCGGTGGACCGTGCGGGTGCACTCGTCGACGCCGGTACACACGCCCAGCTGGCCCTGCGCCTTGATCGCCTGGGCGAGTTCGGGATTGAAGCCGACCGCACTGTCGCCGTGTCCGCCGATGATCGACAGCGCCGGCCCCGAGACGAGGATGCGTGGCCCCGGGAATGACCCCTCGCGCACGGCGTCCCGCATCGCGAGACTGGCACTCGCCTCGCCGCCGAGATCGCGCACGGTCGTGAAGCCAGCGCGCGCCATCGACAGTGCGTTGGTAAGACCGACGGTGACCGAATAGGCAGCTGAATATTTGGGTGTGAGCTCCTGATACCAGGGTTCGCCCGACTTCATCGTCAGATGGACATGAACGTCGGTCATCCCGGGCATCACCGTGCGGCTGCGCTGGTCGACGACGATCGCTCCGGCGGGGGCGGTCGCGCCCGGCTGGATCGCGGTGATGCGGCCGTCGGTGACGATCACGGTCGAGGGACCGAGCGCGGGCTTGGCGGCATCGACGATCAGACGCCCGGCCTGAATGGCATAGGTTTCGGCATTGGCGGTGCCCGCGCCAAACATGGCGGCGATTATGAACAGGTTGCGCAACAACAGTCTCCCCTTGATGACCATTGCCCTAGCGGGTCGGCGGCGCGCTTCAAGTGACCATTGCGAGCAGCGTTTCGATGCGATCAGCCTCATGTGCCGGTTTGTCCGTGCGGATGCGGGCGATTCGCGGAAAGCGCATGGCGAGGCCGGACTTGTGGCGGGTCGATTTGTGGAGGGAGTCGAACGCGATTTCGAGGACCAGCGATTTCTCGACCTCGCGCACCGGTCCGAACCGATTGAGCGTGTGACCGCGCACGAACTTGTCGAGCATTTTCAATTCCTCGTCGGTGAAGCCGAAATAGGCCTTGCCCACGGGGAGCAGTTCCGCCCCGGAACCGGGATCGCCGGTCCAGCAGCCGAACGTAAAATCCGAATAGAAACTCGATCGTTTGCCCGACCCGCGCCGGGCATACATCATGACGCAATCGGCGGTCAGCGGGTCGCGCTTCCACTTGTACCACAATCCGACGCGGCGCCCGGCGACATAGGGCGAGTCGCGCCGCTTGAGCATCATCCCCTCGATTGCGGAATTCCGCGCCTCCGCGCGCCGTTCGCCCAACGCATCGAACGAGGGGGCGTCGATGATCGCCGACAGGTCGAACCGTTCGGGATCGAGGGTGGCGACGACCGTTTCGAGGCGCGCCCGCCGGTCCGACCATGGGAGCGTGCGCAGATCCTCCTCGCCATCGAACAGGATGTCATACAGCCGGACGAACGCGGGGTAGTCGCCCTGGACCTTGGCCGACACATTCTTGCGGCCGAGGCGCTGCTGGAGCGCATTGAAGCTGGCCGCCGCGCCGCCATGCTCGTCGGCCCCTTGCCCGGCACCGCGAACGAGCAGTTCGCCATCGAGCACCGCGCGCGTCGCGAAGGCGGCGGCAATATCCGGAAAGCTGCCTGAAATATCGTCGCCGGTGCGTGAATAGAGCCGCGTGTCGCCGCCGGCGTGGACCAGCTGGATGCGGATCCCGTCCCATTTCCACTCTGCCACATAATCGGACAGGTCGACCTTCGTTTCATCGAGCGGGTGGGCGAGCATGAACGGCCGAAAGACCGGGATGTCCTTTGCGGTCGGCTGGTCTGCGCGGCCCTCGCCCCACTCGAACAGTTCGGTGAAGGGCGGCCGCAGCCCGTGCCACACTTCCTCGACCGCCTCGACGTCGAGCCCGAAGGCGTTGGCGAGCGCCTGCTTGGCGAGGCGGGCGGAGATGCCGACGCGCAGCGCCCCGGTGGCCAGCTTGAGCAACGCGAAGCGGCCCGAGGCGTCGAGATGGTCAAGCATCGCGGCGAGGACGCGCGGCGCGTCCGAGCGCGATGCGGCCTTGAGCTGTTCGACCGCCGCGCTGACCGTGATAGTGCCGTCATCGAGGTCCGCGGGTTCGGCGTCCTTGCTCCCCTCGCTCATCCTCGCGGGCCACAGGAGCGAGACGGTCTCGGCCATGTCGCCAACATAGTCCCGGCTCAACCGGAGCAAGACGGGGTCGATCCGCTCCTCGGCCAGCGCACGGACCACGGCCGGTTTGACCGACGGGATATCCAGCGTGCCGGTCAGCGCGGCCAAGGCGAGCCCGCGGTCGGGATCGGGCGTGCGCTTCAGATAATCGCCGATCAGCCGCAGCTTGGTGTTGCGCGAGCGGGTGTAGACGAGATCGTCGAGAAGCTGGCTGAAGGCGCGCATCGCCGGATCAATGCTTGGGGCTAGCGAAGGATGCGGCCATTTGTCCCCTCCCTGCAATGGAGGGGACCGAGGGGTGGGTGCGAGCAAAGCGAGCTTCTGCCTGGTATTCCGACGTGGGACGGAGAAGAAACCCACCCCCGACCCCTCCCTTGCAGGGAGGGGAGGCAAGCCGAATGTTCACAATGTTCACGGTGACGTCGGGGTGGCGATGTAAGTGTATTGGACACGGTTGACAGTGCGGCGCGGTTTTCGCGGAGGTGTGATCTTTGTGCCCTATCGCTGGTGAGCGCGCAAAAACGGGGCGCGAGCGTGCGACCAAGGATGTGACCTTTGAGAACTTCGTCAAGGGGAGGTTGAGGATGGCACACAGGGTCATCTGACGATCCAAGCACATCGCGGTGGCTGTAGGACAGGTTTTTCGTGGATTGCTGCCGATAGGTCGGAAGCGGCAGGTTATATTCAGCGCACAAGGTTGGCATTGCGCCAGCCACGCAGGATTTTTCAGCCTTGCACCACCCACTTGCGTTTGCCAGAAACCTGGCCAATACTGAACCGCATGGTTCAGTTTGTGCATCCTGCCTTGGATCTTTCGTTTGCGGCCTTGTCGGACGCGACACGTCGCGGCGTTCTTGAACAGCTGGAACGTGCGGACGCGTCGATCACCAGCCTTGCCGCGCGGTTCCAGATGACCCTGACCGGCATGAAGAAGCACGTCAGCGTATTGGAGAAGGCCGGGCTGGTCATCACGCACAAGGTCGGGCGAGTACGAACGTGCAAACTGGGCACAGGCGGGCTCGTTGCCGAGGCCGAATGGATCGAGGCGCACCGCAGGCATTTTCAAGCGCGGTTCGACGCGATGGACAAAGTCATACTCGAGCTCAAGCAGGAGGAAAGTGATGAACCAGCAAACTCGCCGTGATGGCGTCGCGCAGAACCGCACGACAATTGAGCGCAGGTCGGACCGCGAACTGGTTGTCACGCGCACGTTCGACGCGTCACCGCGGGTGGTGTTCAAGGCTTGGAGCGAGCCCGATCTTTTCCGGCAGTGGTGGGTCCCCAGGGGCGGGCCGGTGTCGCTCGTGTCGTGCGACATGGACGTCCGGACGGGCGGGAAATACCGCCTTGAGTTCGGCGCCGGCGAGGAGACAATGGCTTTTTACGGAAAGTATCTCGACGTGGTGCCCGACCAGCGCATCGTCTGGACCAACGACGAAGGTGAAGCGGGCGCGGTGACCACCGTCACCTTCGAAGATCGGGACGGGAAGACACTCGTGACCTATCATGAGAGCTATCCGTCAACGGAGGCGCTGCAAGAGGCAATAACGGGAGCGGCGGCGGGGCTGCCGCAGCAACTCGACCAGCTGGAAGACCTGTTGTCGAGCATCGGCGCGTAGCCGGAGGCAGGTCCAGCGGCAGCCGGACGTTCAGGCCGCCGGTCGCAAGACATTGCCGAGACTTGCTTTGCGCCCATCCACGGCATCACCGGAACGGATGACAAGAGCGACATCGCCTGGTCGGAAGCGGCCGAACTCTAGTGGAGCCGCTGCGCCATCGCGGCGAGGATCGTCTGGCGGTCGGCCGGGCATTCGCTGTGCAGCGCGGTCTCCATGTGCTCGAGCGCGCAGCGGGTCGCCTGGCGATGGCCCGGAAGCATGGCATGGTGTGCGCCATAATCGGCGAGCCCTTCGAGCGCGCACAGGCCATGATCCGCGGCCATCACGCGGATCGCATCCATCTTTGCACGGATGTCGACCGGCTTGAGCGTGCGCACGCGCGCCTCGATCTCGGCGATCCGCTCGCCGATGCGGACGCGGACGGTATGGAGCGACTCGGAAGCCATGATTGATTCTCCGTTGACCGCTCGCTTGTCGCCCGATTCGGTTAATGATGAGTCAAATCTCCTTGCAGGAGCGACCGCAAACCCCGCTCGTGCTTGACAGAATCGGCTCCCTTGGCCAAGGGAATGCCATTCGGGCGGCCCTTCGCGGCCGCTCTTCTTCGTTTCACCCGTTGGGAAATGTTCGATGGCCAAGTCGGCAACCGTCAAGATCAAGCTCGTCAGCACTGCCGACACCGGCTTTTACTACGTCACCAAAAAGAATCCGCGCAACACGACCGAGAAGATGTCGTTCCGCAAATACGACCCGGTCGTGCGCAAGCATGTCGACTTCAAGGAAGCCAAGATCAAGTAACGCGGCGCTAGGCGCGGGTCACCCGAAACTCGGTTCGGGATCGATGCCTCCTCCTGGTGCAATATCCTGACCGGCCTCAATGGGCGTCTCCGCATCCGCGGCGGCGCCCGCTTTGCGTTCAGGCTCGCACGCGCTCGCAGCCAGCAGTTCATCGACCGTTGCCGCGAACTTCGCGACCGAGATCGGCTTCGAGACATAGGCCTGCGCCCCCGCCGCGCGGATTCGCTCGTCGTCGCCCTGCGCCGAGTAAGCGGTGACCGCCATGATCGGCACGGCCTTTAGATCCGGATCATTTCGCAGCAGCCCCATCAGCTCGAGCCCGCTGACATGCGGCAGCTGGATATCGGTGATGACGAGGTCGGGACGGAAGGCGCGCGCGGCATCTATCGCATCGCGACTGTCGGTCACCGCTTCTGTTTCATGACCATGCGCGGCGAGCAGGTCGCAGAACAGCTTGATGTTCAGCGCATTGTCCTCGACTACCAAAATCCTGGCCAACGCGGTTCCGATCTCTAACTGAAAGCACCGATAGGCGATGCGCGAACGCTCGACAAATGCCGATCCTACCGCGGTGGTGCTTCAAGCGCTCGCAGCGATGCTGGCCGAGCCGCGGCGGGCGGAGCGGTTCCTGGCGCTGACCGGGATCGATCCCGAACAACTGCGCGACAGGATCGGCGATCCCGGCCTGCTGGTCGCGGTGATCGGATTTCTAGAAAGCCACGAGCCCGATCTCGTTGCGGTCACCGAGGCGATCGGCACCACTCCGGAAAAGTTAATCGCAGCAGGACGTTCCTTGTAACGAAGTCAGGAACCGGACTCGAATCAAAAAGGCACGTCGTCGTCGAGGTCGGTGTCGAACGCCGCTGGCTGGGGCCGCGACTGGGGCTTCGCACCGCCGCCTCCACCGCCGAATTCATCGCTATAGCCACCGCCGCCGCGCGACCCGCCGCCGCTAGCGCCACCGCTTTCGCGGCCGTCGAGCAGCACCATCGAGCTATTGAAATTCCTCAGCACGACGTCGGTCGTGTAGCGGTCGTTGCCCGATTGATCCTGCCACTTGCGCGTTTCGAGCTGGCCCTCGAGGTAAACCTTCGATCCCTTTTTCAGATATTGCTCGGCGACCCTCGCGAGGCCTTCGGAGAAGATCGAGACATTGTGCCACTCGGTCTTTTCCTTGCGGTCGCCCGAGCTCTTGTCCTTCCAGTTTTCCGAAGTCGCGATCGAGAAGCTGACGACCTTGCCGCCATTGGCGAAGGATCGCGATTCGGGGTCCTTGCCGAGGTTTCCGACGAGGATCACCTTGTTCACGCTGCCAGCCATTTTTCTCTCCTCAGCCCAGCCCGGCGAACACCGCGAGCCAGTAAGTAAGTCCTGCAGCGAGATAGGCCAGCACGAACAGGTAAGTCACCATGAAAAGCGGCCACTTCCAGCCATTGGTCTCGCGCCGGGTTACGGCGATGGTTGAAATGCACTGCGGCGCGAACACGAACCAGGCGAGGAAGGCCAATGCGGTGGCGATCGACCAGCGGCTGCGCATCTGTTGCGAGAGGGTCTGCACCGACTTGGCGTCGTCCGAATTATCGATCGCGTAGACCGTGGCAATGGCGGCGACGGCGACTTCGCGCGCGGCCATTGCCGGCAGCAGCGCAAGCGCGATGTCATGGTTGAAACCGATCGGCGCGACGACGACCTCGATACCTGATGCAATGTGACCGGCGATCGAGACTTCGCTCTGCTTTTCGCCGGGGCGGGCCTGGGGATAGGAGGACAATGCCCACAGAATCACGGTCGTGGTGAGGATGATCGTGCCGGCGCGCTTGAGGAAGATTTCGACGCGCTGCCACAGGCCGATGGCAATGTCGGCCGGGCGTGGCCATTGATATTTGGGCAATTCCATCATGAACCCGCCGCCCCCGCCCTTCACGACGGTGCGGCGCAGGACCAGCGCGGCGAGCAGCGCGCCGACAACGCCGGCAACGTACAGGCCGAACAACACCAGTCCCTGCAGACCAATGCCGGGGGCGACGTCACGGCGCGGAATAAACGCGGCGATGATCAACGCATAGACCGGCAGGCGCGCCGAACAGGTCATCAGCGGCGCGACGAGGATTGTCGTCAGCCGGTCCTTGGGATCGTCAATCGTCCGGGTGGCCATGATCCCCGGCACGGCGCAGGCAAAGCTCGACAGCAGCGGAATGAAGGCGCGACCGGACAGGCCTGCCCGGCTCATGAGGCGGTCCATCAGGAACGCGGCGCGGACCATATAGCCCGAGGCTTCGAGCAGCAGGATGAAGAAGAACAGGATCAGGATCTGCGGCAGAAAGACAAGCACCGCGCCGACCCCGGCGATGACCCCGTCGACGATCAGCGATCGGAGGAGACCGGGCGGGAGAAACGGCGCGATCCAGGCACCAAGGTCGGCTACCCCGGCGGCAATCGCATCGGCCGGGATCGCGCTGATGCTGAACACACTCTGGAACATGATGAACAGGATCGCGGCGAGGATCAGCGGGCCGGCCAGCGGGTGAAGCAGCACGGCGTCGAGGCTGTGGTTGAGCTTGCG
The DNA here is from genome assembly GCA_025356055.1 of Sphingomonas sp. Taxonomy (GTDB): domain Bacteria; phylum Pseudomonadota; class Alphaproteobacteria; order Sphingomonadales; family Sphingomonadaceae; genus Sphingomicrobium. The sequence goes on from JANXUU010000128.1 coordinate 58,635, forward strand.
CACCGGCGCTTCTCGGATGATGGCGCCGGTCGCAATCGCGCGGGCGCGGCGCTGGAGGGTGAGGCCGTCGTGGACGGGACCGGCGCCGGCGCGGATTTGGCGCGGAGCGACGAGCAAGGTTGCAAGGGCGGTGCGGAGGTCGTCGAGGCCACGCTTGCGGACAGCCACGGTCTCGACGACCGGGACACCGAGTTCGTCGCCCAGCTTCCTGGCGTCGAGCTCGAGCCCGTCGCGCTTCGCCAGATCGATCATGTTGAGCGCAACCACGGTCGGCAGACCGAGGTCGATCAGTTGGAGCGCGAAGCGAAGGTGATTGTCGAGGTTCGACGCGTCGAGCACGATCAGTAGCGCGTCTGGGAGACGCTCGCCGACCTGTTTGCCGAGAAGAACGTCGCGCGTGACCGCCTCGTCGGGGCTGGTCGGGTCGAGCCCGTAGGCACCGGGGAGATCGACCAGCTCGGCCGGGGCGCCGTCGGGAAGGAGCATCTTGCCGACCTTCCGCTCGACGGTGACTCCCGGGTAATTGCCGACCTTTTGCCGGGCGCCGGTCAGGCTGTTGAACAACGCGCTCTTGCCGGCGTTGGGGTTGCCCACGACTGCGATCAGCGGGACAGGTTTCATTGGCTCAGGCGGCGATCGGGATCACGCGCACCGCGCGGGCGTGGGCGCGGCGGATGGCAACGGTCATTCGCCCGACGCGGACGGCAAGCGGGTCGCGCCCAAACGGTCCCGAATGAAGCGGGACAACCGAAACACCCTCGTCAAAGCCGAAGTGGCGCAGCCGGTTCGCGTCGCTCTCTGCAAGCTGCGACCAATCTATCTTTTCGATGGTCGCGCAAACGCCGATCGAGAGGTCGTCGAGGGAAGAGGTCATCGCCATTGCGACTTATTATCATTAGCGTGTCAGGAAAGCCAGCGTTGAGTATGCGCTACGCCGGAGGGTAACGGAGGCGGCCTACAAAGCGCGCGAAACTGGGACGCCGGTCGGCCGAACCGGTCCATTTCGCCTTGGCCTTTTCGAAGCGCGCCACTCCTGAAAGGCGGCGGTCGAGAAAGTCGGCGGTGTCGGCCTGGCCCTCGCTATCGTCGTCGATCCACACGAGCAGTGTCGCGGCATCGATCGAGCTCAGGATCGCACGCTTGCTGTAATGGTTGAGATCAGTCGCGGTGTCGCCGGCCAGACGCCACATGGCATCGCTGCTCCGCCACCCCAGCCGTACCGCAACAGAGATATTCTGGGGCAACGCCAGAATCGAAAGTGCGCGCCGGAGCGCTTCGCGAGCAGGCGTCATGATTTCATAGCGCTTCAGCAGCAACGCGCGAATGCGTTGTGAAATGCGCATCGCCGCGACGATTTCCGCCGGGAAAGCTTCGGCCAGCGCCGCATCGACCGCCTCGACATAAGCGGAGATCATCCCGACTTGGTCCTTGGGAAAGGCCAAACGCGCAACCGCCGGGTCGATGTCGAGCGCGGCGGCGGCGCTGTCGACTGCGGCTTCTTTCCAACCGTCGAACACGGCGTTTTCGCCGACCGCGAGGGCAAGTTGACGTCGGATGGCGGCGAGCGGAGTGTCTTCCATTCTCTCTAGGTGGCGCTTGCCGGCGCGGGGCGCAAGCGCACGAGGATCAACGCAAGCCCGATTGCCCCGGCGCCAAGCCCGTCGAGCAAGTGAAGTCGCTCGCGATAGACGATCCAGCCGATCCCCCCGGAAATGACCGGCTGGGTGAGCAGTGCGAGACCGACGACGAGCGGGCTGACCTCGCCGATCGCGAACACGAGCAGCCCCTGACCGATGACTTGCGATCCGATCGCGAGCGCGACGAGCGGGCCCCAATTGCCGGGAATCACGCGCTCGCCCATCGCCAGCGCCAGGGGAAGCAGAAACAATGCGCCGACGATGCTGGCAAGTACCAGCAGAGGCAAGGGCTGGACCGCGCCGCGCGAGCGTTCGACGAGAATGAGGTAGAACCCGTACAAAATACCCGCGAGCATGGCGAGGAGGTCGCCACGAAGATGAGCGGAACTGAGTTCAGCGCTTTGACCCATCAGCAGCGCGGAGCCGCACGCGGCAAGAAGCAGCGCGGCGGCCTGCAGCGGGCTGGGCCAGCGACGCACGAGCCACAGTCCCCAGGCGGCGAAGGCAAAGCTGGAAATGTTGCCGAATAGCGTCGCATTGGCGAGTTTGGTCAGCCCGATGCTTACATGCCATGCGGCGAGATCGGCGGCGAAGAAGATCGCGGCGACGCAGATCGCGATTCCCAGGCGCTTCCCCGGCCAGCGGAGTGGCTGTCCGACGATCCTCGAGAGAAGCGCCAGCATCGGCACCGCCAGCGCCAGCCGCCAAAAGGCCGCCGCGACCGGCCCGGTGTCGGCGAGGCGCACCATCCACGAACCGAACGCCAGCGCGGCATTGCCCACGATCAGCGCCGCGAAGGCGAGACGATGCGGCCCGTCTTGTTTCCCCACCAGTTCCTCCTACTTCGGCCCTCGACGAAAAGCGCTCCCGGCACAACTGTGGCGAGCGCTGCGAGCAAGGAGACCGACCATCACCACCCTGTTTGACCCCATGACGCTTGGCGCGCTGATGCTGCCCAACCGCATCGTCATGGCGCCGCTGACTCGCGGCCGCGCGGATCGCGAGGGCGTGCATGGCGCGCTCGCCGTCGACTATTATCGTCAGCGCGCTTCGGCCGGGTTGATCATTTCCGAAGCGACAGGGATTTCGCGCGAGGGACTCGGCTGGCCGTTTGCGCCGGGGTTGTGGACCGACCCTCAGGTCGAAGGATGGAAGCCGGTCGTCGCCGCGGTGCACGAAGCGGGCGGGCGGATCGTCGCGCAATTGTGGCATATGGGGCGGCTTGTTCATCCAAGCCTTGGTGGCGGGCAGCCGGTGTCGTCGTCGGCGACGACCGCGCCGCATCATGCCCACACCTATGACGGCAACCAGCCCTATGTCGAAGCGCGAGCGGCAACGAGCGACGACATATCGCGGATCAAGCGGGATTATGTCCGGGCGGCGCGCAACGCGATGCTCGCCGGCTTCGACGGGGTGCAGATTCACGGCGCCAATGGTTATCTGATCGACCAGTTCCTGCGCGCGTCGGCCAATCATCGCGAGGATGACTATGGCGGCTCCATCGCCAACCGGATGCGGTTCGCGCTCGAGGTGATCGACGCCATTGCGGGTGAAGTGGGGATCGAACGAACAGGAATTCGCTTCTCGCCCAATTCACTTTCGCAAGGGGTGGACGATCCCGATCCGCAGGCGCTGTTCGTGGCGCTCGCCGGTGAACTGGAGACGCGCCGAGTGCCGTGGATCGAGCTTCGCGAGCCCGGGCCCGGTTCGACCTTCGGCAGCCCGTCGGCAGAACCGGTGAGTCCGGCGATGCGGCCGCTTTATTCGGGCAGGATCATCCTCAACAGTGATTATGTCGGTCGCACCGCCGAGGCGCGGATCGAGGAGGGTGTCGCGGACGCGATCGCGTTCGGCCGTCCTTACATTTCGAACCCCGACCTGGTCGAGCGTATTCGCGTCAGTGCGCCGCTGGCTCCGGCAGACCCCAAGACCTTCTACTCGTCGGGCGGCGAGGGCTACACCGACTATCCCGAGTTCGTGGAACAGCGCGCCGCCTGACCGGTTGATCCTGCTTATGGGAGAGATGCGATGCGCAAGGCGTGGATCGGAATTGGCGCAGCGGCCGGAGCGGCGCTGCTAGGCGGAGCATTTTATTATTTTCAGGAACGGGCGACCGAGGAACCTGACTATCGCACGTTGCGTACCGATGGCGATTTCCAGGTTCGCGAATATCCCGAGATGACCATCGCCGAGACGGTCGTCCATGGGCCGCGCCAGCAGTCGCTGGGCGAGGGGTTCCGGCGGCTGGCCGACTATATCTTTGCCAAGTCGCGGCCAGGCGAGGCGCTGGCGATGACGGTGCCGGTGATGCAGGACGCGGGCGACCCGATGGCGAGCGATCCGCCGCTGTTCGACGACAAGATCGAGGGCGGCTGGCGAACGCGGTTCGTGATGCCCGGCGGACGATCGCAGAGTGACCTGCCCGAGCCGTCTGATGAGGTCGAATTGGTGACGCTTGCGCCGCGGCGCGTGGCTGTCGTCAGTTTTGCCGGGCGACCGGATGATCGCGATCGTGCCGAGCAAGAGGACCGGTTGCGCGGCTGGCTGGCGCGTGAGGGGGAGCGGAGCGAGGCCGAACCCGAATATGCGTTCTACAATTCGCCAATGATCCCGGGGCCGCTTCGGCGCAACGAGGTGTGGCTCGCGCTGGCGTAATCGGGCGGGCGTGCGGGCCGGTATCGAAGAGTCTTAAGCCATTCAGGCGAAACGCTCTTTCAGCCCCAGGAGGACGAGTGCCGCCGTTGCCGCGTCACCGCCCTTGTCGCCCTGTTTGGGGTCGGCGCGGATGATCGCCTGGGCTTCGTTCTCGACCGTCAGGATGCCGTTGCCGATGGCGAGCCCGTCCATCGTCAGCGCCAGAATGCCGCGCGCGCTTTCGCCGGCCACGATCTCGAAGTGGTAGGTTTCGCCGCGAATGACGACGCCAAGCGCGACGAATGCGTCGAAGCGGTCATTCTCCGACGCGATGGCGAGCGTTCCGGGAAGTTCCAGCGCGCCCGGGACGGTGAGGGTCTCATGGCTATGGCCCGCAGCCTCAATCGTCGCGCGCGCGCCGGTGAGGAGCATGTCGTTCAGGTGGGCGTAAAAGCGCGCTTCGGCGATCAGGAAATGGGCCATCAACCGTCTTTCGAGGTGATCGAGCGTTCCTCGACAATCGCGAGACCGTAGCCCGACAAGCCGACGGGGGCGTGGCGGGTGTTGGTCAGCAGGATCATGTCGTGGATGCCGAGCGCGGCGAGGATCTGTGCGCCGATGCCGTAGCTGCGCATCTCGTCGCCATCGCCCGCGCCCTTGCCCGCACGCTGGTCGATCGCACGCGCGAGGCGACCGGGAGCGGCGGCGTGGAGGGTGACGAGGACGCCGCGGCCCTCCTCCTCGATCATCCGCATCGCGCCCTGCAAAAGCCCGCTGCGCTCACCCGCTTCGGCGAAGAGGTCGGCAAACAGGTCGATCGCGTGCATCCGCACGAGCGTCGGGGCCGAGGTGTCGAGCGCGCCGTGGACGAGCGCGATCTGCTCGGCGCCGTCGGCCTTGTCGCGAAAGACGTTCACCGTCCACGCGGCACCGCGCGCACTGGTAAAGTGCGTCTCGGCGACGCGTTCGACCATGTGGTCCTTCTTCAGGCGGTAAGCGATGAGGTCGCGGATGGTGCCGATCTTGAGGCCGTGGGTGGCGGCAAACTCCATCAGATCGTCGAGCCGCGCCATCGTGCCGTCTTCGCGCATGATTTCGCAGATCACGCCGGAAGGGTTCAGCCCGGCGAGGCGCGCAACGTCGACCGCGGCTTCGGTGTGACCGGCGCGGACGAGCACCCCGCCGGGGCGCGCGACGAGCGGGAAAACGTGGCCAGGCGAGACGAGGTCCTCCGTCCCGCGGCTGGCGTCGATCGCGACGGCGATGGTCCGCGCGCGATCGGCGGCGGAGATGCCGGTGGTTACGCCCTCGCGAGCCTCGATTGAAATGGTGAAGGCGGTTTCGTGGCGCGTGCCGTTCTTGGGGGCCATCGGCTGGAGCCCGAGCTGGTCGACGCGCTCCTTGCCCAGCGCGAGGCAGATCAGCCCCCGGCCGTGCCGGGCCATGAAATTGATCGCGTCAGGCGTCGCCATCTGCGCGGGAATGATCAGATCCCCCTCATTTTCGCGATCGTCATCGTCAACGAGGATGAACATGCGGCCATTGCGCGCCTCGTCGATGATTGACTCGGGGCCGACGAGGACATCGGTGGTCCCGCGCAGCAGCAATTTTTCGAGACGGCCAAGGGTGTCGGCCGTGGGGTTCCAGTCGGGCGAGCCGAGCTTGCGAAGCGAGTTGGGGTGGAGCCCGGCGGCGCGGGCAAGGCCAGCGCGGCTGACTTCACCGGTGTGGATGATCGAGGTGATTCGTTCGATGAGAGATGATGACATACATGCCTAATATCACACTACAGTGTGATTGCAAGCGGCCAAAGATCACATTTTGTTGGTCATGCGCTTCAAATATCTTGCAAGGACATCGATCTCAAGGTTGAGTTCGCGCCCCGGTGCGATCTCGCCAAGCGTGGTTTGCTGGCCGGTGTGCGGAATGAGGTTTAGCCAGAAGCGCGTGCAATCGTCACGGTCTTCGACTGCATTGACCGTCAGCGAGGCGCCATCGAGAGTGATCGACCCCTTGGGCGCGATCATCGGGCCGAGGTCGGCGGTGACATCGACCGCGACTTTGATCGACGCGCCATCGGCAATGGTCTCGGCAACCGTGGCAACGGCGTCGATGTGGCCGGTGACGAGATGGCCGCCAAGTTCGTCGCCGAGGCGAAGCGCGCGTTCGAGGTTCAGGTGGGAACCATGCTGCCACAGGCCCACGGCGGTGCGCGAGACGGTTTCGGACGACACATCGACTGCGAACCAATCGGGACCCTTGTCGACCACCGTCAGGCACGTCCCCGAGCAGGCGATCGAAGCGCCGAGATCAACCCCGCCCATGTCGTAGTTACAAGCAATCACGAGGCGCAGGTCGCCGCGCTGTTCTGAGGAACGGACGGTGCCGATGGCGGTGACGATCCCGGTAAACATGTCCTACTCCTGCTCGCGGACGCGCTCGTAGACTTCGAGCCGATCGATGCCAAGCGATGCACCCCCGGCGGCGGCCCAGCGGCCGTGGGCGTCGGCAATCGCGTCGAGGCCGATGTAGCCGACGCTGTTTCGCCCCGCACCGACGAGGATCGGCGCGCGGTAAATGAGGATCCGGTCGACGAGGTCGGCGGCAAGGAAGGAAGTGGCCGTCGCCGAGCCGCCTTCAACGAGGAGGTCGTTGACGTCATGAAGGCGGAAGACGTCTTGCGGGGACGAAAGGATTTCCCAACCTACAACCGGATCGCCGCGGGTGAGGAGGGCTCGGCGGGGGCTGTGATCCTCCAGCCCGGGGAGGCGAACGTCGAGGCGGGGCCGGTCGGCGAGCCAGGTGCCGCGACCGACGAGAATCATGTCGGACTGTGCGCGTTCCAGATGGACGTGGGCACGCGCGTCCTCGCCGGTGATCCATTTCGATTCGCCTGACGGTAGAGCGATCTTGCCGTCGATCGAGAGAGCGAGCTTCAGGGTGATGCGCGGACGGCCGCGCGCGAGGCGGGTAAGGTAGCCGGCCATGCTCGCGGCGGCTTCGGCGGCGAGGGTGCCGCTGACGACGTCGATGGCGGCATTGCGGAGCGCGGCGATGCCCTGGCCTTTGGTTCGCGAGTCGGGATCCTCGATCGCGACGACGACGCGGGCGATGCCGTATTCGGCAATGAGCGCGGAACAGGTCGGGCCGCGCTCGCTTCGGTGTGCACAGGGTTCGAGGCTGGTGTAGAGCGTTGCGCCGCGCGCCGCAGCGCCGGCCTGAGACAGCGCGACGGACTCGGCGTGGGGGCGCCCGCCGGTGGCGGTAGCGCCCTCGCCAACCAAAATGTGGCCGCTGACGATCACGCAGCCGACGTTGGGATTGGGGGCGGTCCGGCCGCGCGCCTTCGTGCCGAGCGCGATCGCCCTGGCCATCCATTGATCGTCGCCTGCGAGCTCCGTCACATTCCGAGCTTTTTCTCAAGCTTCTGGAATTCCATTTTGCGCGCTTCCTTCGCAGCATTTTTCGCGGCCTGGTCCTTGGCCTGATCGCGCTTGATGTCGGCGTCCGTGCGTCCCGGGCCATATTGCTCGACATAGATAATCGACGGTGGGGGCGCCGTGTTGATCTGCGGATCGACGAGGAACAGGATGATGATGATGATCGTCGCGAGGATCGCGAACGCGGCGCCGATGATCTTTTCGCGCTTTCCATGGCGGAACACTGCGGCGAGGTCGCGGAGCGCGGCGATCGGGCCGACCGGGGGAGGCATCACTGACATGGCGCTCAAGATAGGGTGCGGCGGGGCGTGGGGCCAGCCCCGCCGCATTGGAGCGCGATCAACCCTCGCCGAGCTCGAAGCGAAGCGTGATCGTCTTGATCGAGGCGACGGGCTTGCCATCCTCGGTCGCGGGTTCGAACCGCCACGCGCGCAGAAGGTGCGCGCGGGCGCTGGCGAGGAAGGCAGGATCGGCCTTGCCCACTGGCTCGATTGCGATAACGCGGCCATGTTCGTCGATCGTCAGCTTCAGCGTCAGCGCGGCTTCCTCGCCGGCCTCGCGCTTTGCCGTGGGATAGGGCGGACGGAGCATGTTTTCGGCGGTGGCGAGCCTGGGGCCGGTGCGAATGATCTGATGTGGCGGATTGGGAACGATGTACGGCTGCGCGATCGGGGCGGTGCCGGTCCCGTCTTCGACATTGCCGAGCGGGCGGGACGGCAGCAGGTCGGTGAACCGCGGTACCGACGCGATGTCGACGACCGGGGTGACCGTGGTTTGCGCGGCGGCGGGCGGGATCTTGACGTGGGGCTTCGTCGGCTCCGGATCGGGCGGCGGAGGAGGGGAGGCGCGGTAGCTGTCGACGACGAGTGGCGGCGGAAGGACGGAGGCGGGAACCTCCATCCGCGCGGTCATGACGATCGCGATGAGAGCGAGATGGCCGGCGACGATCGGGACGAGCAGCTTGGGGCGGGCGCCATCGCGGCGGTGGGCGGAGTGGGTGGCATAAGCGAGCATCGCAACCTCCTTGGCTTGAGGGAGAAATGATACATCATCTCATTTATACGGCAAGGGGAAAAGAGGACGGCTGGGAGAACAAGGGTTCTAGGCAGCGGCGGCGCGCAGGCGGGCAAGGGCCCGGTCGCGGCCGATACGCTGCAAGAGCAGGGCCATTTCAGGTCCCGAGTCGCGACCGGTCAGGGCGACGCGGAGAGGGTGGAAGAGCGTACGACCCTTTCGGCCGCTGCTGGCCTTGAGCGCAGTGGTAAGTGTAACCCAGGGGTCGGCCGACCAGTCGAGCGTGCTCGCCGTGGCGGCGGCTTCGGCGAGGAAGGCGCGGTCTTCTTCGGGGGTGGGGAGCTTCCGGAGGTCGCCGTCGAGCACATCTGCCCAGTCGGCGAACTCGCAAACATGGGTGAGGTTGCCGCGCAGCAGGAGCCAGTCGGGCTCGGTCGCCCCTTCGGGAAGACGGTCGTGGACGTGGACGAAATCGAGCTGGTGGATCAGCCGCGCGTTCAACTGCTCGACTTCGGCGAGGTCGAAGTGAGCGGGGGCTCGGCCGAAGTGGGCGAAGTCGAAGCCGTCGGCGAGTTCGGCGAGCGTCGCGAGCGGTTCGACCGGCTGCGACGTGCCGAGGCGGGCGAGGAGCGAGAGCAGGGCCATCGGCTCGAGCCCTACCTCGACCATCTCGCCGACCCCGATCGCGCCGAAGCGCTTCGAAAGCTTTCCTTCGGCGGCGACGAGGAGGGCTTCGTGGGCGAAGTGCGGGACATCGGCACCGAGCGCTTCAAACATCTGGACCTGCGTGGCGCTGTTCGAGACATGGTCCTCGCCGCGGACGATGTGCGTGATGCCCATGTCGATGTCGTCGATCACGCTGGGGAGCAGATAGAGCCAGCTGCCGTCGGCGCGGCGGACGACGGGGTCGCTGATGAGAGCGGGGTCGAAGCGCTGCTCGCCGCGAACGAGGTCGGTCCAGGTGATGGGGGCGGAGTGGTCGAGCTTGAACCGCCAGTGGGGGGCAAGGCCCTCGGGGGCGGGCACGTCGGTCGTCTTGCGCTCATAGACCGGCGGCAGGCCGCGACCGAGGAGGACCTTGCGGCGAAGATCAAGCTCTTCGGGGGTTTCGAAACAGGCGTAGACCCGGCCTGCATCGCGAAGCCGTTCGAACTGACGATCATAGAGCGCAAATCGTTCAGACTGGCGAACCTGCGCGTCGGGGAACAGGCCCAGCCAGGCGAGATCGTCGCGGATTTGCTGGTCGAACGCGGCGGTCGAGCGCTCGGCATCGGTATCGTCGATGCGCAGCACGAAGCGCCCGCCGTGGCGCATTGCGAACAGCGCATTGTGGAGCGCGGTGCGGATATTGCCGACGTGGAGCCGCCCGGTGGGCGACGGGGCGAAGCGGGTCGTGGCGGTCGCGATGTCCTGGCTCATGGCTTGCCGGTATGGAAGGCGTTGGTGATGGGGTAGCGACGGTCGCGGCCGAAGTTGCGGGCGCCGAGCTTCACCCCGGGCGGGGCTTGCCTGCGCTTGTATTCGGCGCGGAGGAGTTTGCGTTCGATGTCGGAAACGAGGGCTTCGTCAGCGCCGGTGAGCGCTGCGGTTTCGGTGACCGAAAGCTCTTTCTCGACGAGGCCTTCGAGGATGCGGTCGAGGAGCGAGTAAGGCGGGAGGCTGTCCTCGTCCTTCTGGTTGTCGCGAAGTTCGGCGGTGGGGGGCTTGTCAATCACGCGCTGCGGCATGACCGGGCCATCGGGGCCAAGCGCGCCTTCGGGCCGATGCGCATTGCGCCAGCGCGAGAGGGCGAAAACGGTCGTCTTGTAGGCGTCCTTGAGCACCGAATAGCCCCCCGCCATGTCGCCGTAGAGCGTAGCATAACCGACCGACATCTCGCTCTTGTTGCCGGTGGTCAGGACCATCGGGCCGAAGCGGTTCGAAAGCGCCATCAGCGTGACCATCCGTAGCCGCGACTGGATATTCTCCTCGGCGAGGCCGGGAGTGGTTCCGATGAACGCGGGAGCAAGCATCTGGTCGAGTGCCTCGACCCCGGGGGCGATCGAAATGACGTCATGACGCACGCCGAGCAGCTTCGCGCAGCCCTCGGCATCCTCAAGGCTTTCAGCGCTGGTGAAGCGCGAGGGCATCATCACGCACCACACCTTGTCGGGGCCAAGCGAATCGACCGCGACCGCCGCCGACAAGGCGCTGTCGATCCCGCCCGAGAGGCCGAGGATGACCCCGGGGAAGCCATTGTCGGCGACATAATCGTGCAAGGCGACGGTCATCGCGCAGTAGATGTCGCCGGGGTAGGGGTCGAGCGAGTGGGTGGCGCGCGTGGTACACGTCCAGCCGGTCGCGGTGCGGAGCCAGTCGGTGAGGACCAGCTCCTCCTCCCAGTCGGGCATCTGGACGAGAATGTCGCCGGTACGATCCATCACGAACGACGAGCCGTCGAACGCCAGTTCGTCCTGCCCGCCGACGCGGTTGAGGTAGGCGAGCGGAAGCCCGGTCTCGGTCACCCGGTCGCGCGCGAGACGCAGGCGGACGTCGTCCTTGTCGATCTCGAAGGGGCTGCCGTTGGGAACGAGGAGGAGCTCGGCTCCGGCGTGTGCGAGCGCGGCACAGACCGGCTTGCGCCAAATGTCCTCGCAGATGGGGACGCCTATCCTGACGCCGCGGAACTCGATCGGGACGGGCAGCGGGCCGGCGGCGAACACACGCTTTTCGTCGAAGGTGCCGTAGTTGGGAAGCTCGTGCTTGAGGGTGTGCGCGACGATTCGGCCGCCCTCGGCGAGGATCATCGCGTTGTAGACCAGCCCGTCCTCGACGTGGAGCGCACCGAACAGCAACGCGGGGCCGCCGTCGGAAGTGGCGTCGGCGAGGCGCTCGGCGGCGTCGAGGCTGCGGCGGACGAATTCGGGTTTGAGCACGAGGTCTTCAAGCGGATAGCCGGTCAGCTGGAGCTCGGGGACCATGACGAGGTCGGCGCCGATTGCCTTGGCGCGCCATTCGAGGATCTTGGCCGCATTTCCGGCGAGGTCGCCGACGCGCTGGTTCATCTGGACAAGGGCGATGGCCAAGTGGTCTGCGGGTTTGTCGGTCACCCCGCCCGGTTAGTCGCGGCGATGTTTGGCGGCAAGCTTGGGTATTGGTTGGCCGTGCCGCGCAAGCGCTTCACTAATGCGCCCCGCGCGCTATTGGGGAGCGCGATCAAGGGGACTGCCATGAAACTGCTCGCCGGAAATTCGAACCTGCCGCTGGCGCGTGCGATCGCCGACTATCTCGAAATGTCGCTGACCAGCGCGAGCGTGCGCCGCTTCGCCGACGAGGAAGTGTTCGTCGAAATCAACGAGAATGTCCGTGGCGAGGACGTGTTCGTGATCCAGTCGACCAGCTTTCCGACCAACGACAATCTGATGGAATTGCTGATTTGCATCGACGCGCTGCGCCGCGCCTCGGCCAAGCGGATCACCGCCGTCGTGCCCTATTTCGGCTATGCCCGGCAGGACCGCAAACCCGGCCCGCGCACCCCAATCTCGGCCAAGCTGGTCGCCAACATCATCACCACAGCGGGCGCCAACCGAGTCTTGTCGATGGATTTGCACGCCGGGCAGATCCAGGGCTTCTTCGATATTCCGACCGATAATCTGTGGGCCGCGCCGGTCATGGCGGCGGACATCCAAGCGCGGTTTCGCGGACGCAAGCTGATGGTCGTCTCGCCCGACGTCGGCGGCGTGGTGCGCGCCAGAAGCCTGGCCAAACGGCTCGACAACGCCCCGCTGGCCATCGTCGACAAGCGGCGCGAGCGAGCGGGCGAATCGGAAGTGATGAACATCATCGGCGACGTGGAAGGGCATTGCTGCGTGCTGATCGACGACATCGTCGATTCGGCAGGGACGCTGTGCAATGCCGCTGCCGCATTGAAGCAACAGGGCGCCGAAGAGGTGTTCGCCTATTGCAGCCACGGCGTGCTGTCAGGCGCGGCGGCGGCGCGAGTCGCGGCGAGTGAGTTGACCGAGCTGGTCGTGACCGACACGATCTGGTCGGGCGAAGCCGACGCGCCGGGCAAGATCCGCCGCCTGACCATCGCCCCGCTGATTGCCGAGGCGATCAAGCGAATCGCGGATGAGAGCAGCGTGTCGAGCCTGTTCGACTGAGCTTGCCAAATCGGCGATGCTTTCTTATAGGCGACGAACTTCCAGATTGTTGGAAAGACGAATGGTCCGGCCAGTTAGGGCTGCCGTGGCGATTCGATAACGTCGCCCCCTGAGCGTGTTTTCGAAAGAAGACTTGGCTCAGCGCGGGTAACAAGGAGACGAAAATGCCCAAGCTCAAGACCAAGAGCGGCGTGAAGAAGCGCTTCAAGCTCACGGCCTCTGGACTGCTCAAGCATGGAGTCGCTGGAAAGCGTCACCGGCTGATCAGCCACAATTCGAAATATATTCGCCAGAACCGCGGTACCGAAGTGCTCGCCAAGGCCGATACGGCCCGGGTGAAGCTCTGGGCCCCTTACGGCCTCAACTAGGAGCTAGCGGAACATGGCACGCGTCAAACGGGGTGTAACCACCCGCGCCAA
>JANXUU010000108.1 GCA_025356055.1 Sphingomonas sp.
CCTACCCGCTGCTTGCTGGCACCCACACAACTCGCTAACGGACGCGCCAGACTGGCCGGTCGTTCGTCGGCCCGGCTCTTTTCACCCAACGGCTATAGGCGGATCACATGAAGATCAGCGGCGTGGACATTCGTCCCGGCAATATCATTGAATATGAAACCGGCATCTGGCGCGCGGTCAAGATCCAGCACACCCAGCCGGGCAAGGGCGGGGCCTATATGCAGGTCGAACTGAAGAACCTCATCGACGGCCGCAAGAATAATGTCCGCTTCCGCTCGGCGGAGTCGGTCGAGCGAGTGCGGCTCGACACCAAGGATTTCCAGTTCCTATTCGCCGACGGTGACCAACTGACCTTCATGGACGAGGTCAATTACGAGCAGATCAGCCTGCCGCGCGACTTGCTGGGTGACGCCGCGGCGTTCCTGCAGGACGGGATGAAGGTAACGCTCGAACTGTATGACGAGCGCCCGATCTCGGTCCAGCTGCCCGATACGATCGAGGCGATGATCGTCGAGGCCGACGCGGTGGTGAAAGGGCAGACAGCGTCGTCGAGCTTCAAGCCCGCGATCCTCGACAATGGCGTGCGCGTGATGGTCCCGCCGCACATCGGCGCGGGGACCAGGATTGTAGTCGACGTTTATGAACAGACCTATGTCAGGCGCGCCGACTGAATCCCCCTTCCTGCAAGGGAGGGGTAAGGGGTGGGTCGCGCGCGTCAGCGAGCGCGGTGCCGCCAACGTTAAGGGTCTTCAGGCGCGCTAATCGCGCGCACCCACCCCCCGCCCCCTCCCTTGCAGGGAGGGGAGGAGATTTGAAAAATGGTTTCGCATTCGGGTCTGATCACCGTCATGCAGCGCGCCGCGCGCAAGGCGGCGCCGCGGCTTCGGCGCGATTTCGGCGAGGTCGAGCAGCTTCAGGTCAGCCAGAAGGGCCCAGGTGACTTCGTCTCGATCGCCGACAAAAGGTCCGAGCAGACGATCGTCGAGGAGTTGCGCAATGCGCGCCCGGACTGGGGAATGCTGCTCGAGGAAGGCGGGGTGGTCGAAGGCGACCCCAACAAGCCGCGGTGGATCGTCGATCCATTGGATGGCACGACCAACTTCCTTCACGGGGTGCCGCATTTCTCGATCTCGATCGCGGTCGAGGAAAAGCGGCCCGACGGGACCCCCGAGATTACCCAGGGCCTGGTCTATCAGCCCGTCACCGACGAGAGTTTCTGGGCGGAGAAGGGGCGCGGCGCCTGGCTCCAGGATCGTCGCCTCCGCGTCTCGTCGCGGCGCAATCTCGACGAAGCGATGATCGGCACGGGCATTCCGCACTTCGGTCGAGGCAACGTCGCGCAATGGTCGCGGATTTTCGGTGCAATCGCGCCCGAAGTCGCCGGTATCCGCCGTTTCGGCTCGGCCGCGCTCGATTTCGCGTGGGTCGCGGCTGGGCGAATGGACGGTTTTTGGGAAGACGACCTTGATACCTGGGACTCGGCCGCCGGCGTGCTGCTGGTCAAGGAAGCGGGCGGCTATGTCAGCGATTATCGCGGGCAGAACCGGATGTTTGAGCGCCGCGAATACCTCGCCGCGAACAGCGATCTGCACAACAAGCTCCACAAGCTGCTGGCCGGGGCGTTGCGGTAGCGGTTGCGACCATTTCGCGGCTGTCCTAGAGCGCCACCAAGATTCGTCCCCCGGAGTTACCATCTTGGCTAGCGTTGCCTTTGGATACCTGCCGATCCTCCTGTTCCTGGGGATCGCGCTTGCCCTGTCGGGAACGTTTGTGTTCCTGCCGATGCTGGTCAGCCGGCTGGCGGGGACCAACAAGCCGAGCGCGGCCAAGCTCGCCGAATATGAGTGCGGTTTCCCCGCGTTCGAGGACAGCCGCGCGCAGTTCGACGTGCGCTTCTACCTCGTCGCAATCCTGTTCATCGTGTTCGACCTGGAGGCAGCGTTCTTGTTTCCGTGGGCGGTGAGCCTAAAATTCACTGGCTGGACCGGATGGATTGCAATGATGGGTTTTCTGGCTGAACTCGCGCTGGGCCTTGCCTATGCGTGGAAGAAGGGCGCCCTCGAATGGGAGTGATGTTGGCCCCGGCCGAGAATCGCAACCCAACCGAGGAACAGCTGGCGCGCAACGCCGGGCTGGTCGCGGGCAGCGACGAGGAGGCGCGCTTCCTTCAAATGCGCGCCGACCTCGATCAAAAGGGCTTTATCACCGCGTCGATCGACGATCTGACGACGTGGGCGCGGACCGGATCGCTGTGGTGGATGACCTTCGGGCTGGCGTGCTGCGCGGTCGAGATGATCCATGTGAATATGCCGCGCTATGACCTTGAAAGATTTGGCGTCGCCCCGCGCGCTTCCCCGCGCCAGTCGGACGTGATGATCGTTGCGGGCACGCTGTGCAACAAGATGGCCCCCGCGCTGCGCACCGTTTACGACCAGATGCCCGAGCCGAAATATGTCATCTCGATGGGCAGCTGCGCCAACGGCGGCGGCTATTATCACTATAGTTATTCGGTGGTGCGCGGGTGCGACCGGATCGTGCCCGTAGATATCTATGTGCCAGGCTGCCCGCCGACCGCCGAGGCATTGCTATACGGGATCATGCAGTTGCAGCGGAAGATCCGTCGCGAAGGGACGATCGAGCGCTAGCCATGGCGAGCCACGCACCCCGTTATGCCGAGGCCCCGACCGATTGGGGCACGCTTGCGATCACCCCGCGCGAGGGGATCGAGACGGCGTTCGATGTCGCGCGCGATGATCTGGTCGCGGTGCTGACCAGCTTGCGTGACGAGCATGGCTATCAGCAGTTGATGGAGATTGCCGGGGTCGATTTTCCCGAACGGGCCGAGCGTTTCGAGGTCGTCTATTGCCTGCTCTCGCTGACGCGGAACCATCGCTTGCGGCTTCACGTCACAACCGACGAGACCACCCCGGTGCCGAGCGTAACCGGGCTTTGGCCGGTCGCGGGCTGGCTCGAGCGCGAGGTGTTCGACATGTATGGGGTAACCTTTGCGGGCAATTCCGACTTGCGGCGTATCCTCACCGATTATGGCTTCGAGGGTCACCCCCAGCGCAAGGATTTCCCGCTGACGGGGTATGTCGAGCTGCGCTATTCGGAGTCCGAGAAGCGGGTCGTCTATGAGCCGGTCAAGCTGGCCCAGGATTTCCGCACCTTCGACTTCCTGACGCCGTGGGAAGGACCGGAATACCGGTTGCCGGGCGACGAAAAAGCCGAAGGGCAGGGGGCCGGCCCAACGCCCGCGCCCGCTCCGACGGCGACGAACGCGGTGGCCGCGATGCCGCCACCCGGAACGCCAAAGGTCACCGAAAAGACGTCCGATACCGGCGCGGGCGCCGGCGCCAATGCTGAAGCGGTGAAGAAGAGCGATTCCGCCCCGACGGAGCCGAAGAAATGACCCAGACGCTTGAGATCGCGACCGTGCCGACGACTGGCCTCCCGCAGGCGGGCGACAAGCACACCCCTGGCGACGAGGTCGTGCAGAACTACACAATCAATTTCGGGCCGCAGCATCCCGCCGCTCACGGCGTCCTGCGCTTGATCATGGAACTGGACGGCGAGATCGTCGAGCGGGTCGATCCGCACATCGGGCTGCTCCACCGCGGCACCGAGAAGCTGATCGAGTACAAGACCTACGCGCAGGCGCTGCCTTACTTCGACCGGCTCGATTACTGCTCGCCGATGTGCATGGAGCATAGCTTCGTGCTGGCGATCGAGAAGCTGATGGGGCTCGAGGTGCCGCTGCGCGCACAATATATCCGCGTC
>JANXUU010000122.1 GCA_025356055.1 Sphingomonas sp.
AACGGCTCCACCTTCTCAGGAATTGGAGCCTCCGGCAAACCCGGGGCGGTTCAGTCGAACGGAATGCGACGGTCATCAGCTTCACGCAAACGGACGGGCGTACGAGCGGGTTACGCTCGCCGACGGTCGGGCGATCATCGCCGACCTCGTCATCGCCGCCAACGGCCGCTCATCGCTCGCCCGTCGCTTTCTCCCGCTTGAAGTGCTCCGCGCCCCGATGGACGTCTTCTGGTTTCGCATCGGCAAGGCCGGAAACTCGAGCGATGTTCTGCGCGGCTCGATCGAGACTGGGCGAATGGTCGTGCTGATCGACCGCGCCAGCTATTGGCAGGTCGCCTTCCTCGTTCCCAAGGGTGGCTCCGAGGCGGTCAAATCCCGGGGCATCGAGTGGATTGCTGGCGAGGTCGCCGATGCCTTTCCGGACCTGACTTTTCTACCGAACGCACTGAATTCCCCCGATGACCTCCCCTTGCTACCGTCGCGCTCGGTCGGCTGAATTGCTGGCACTGCCCGGAACCGCTCGCCGTCGGCGTGGCTGCCCACGCCATGTCCCCGATCGGCGGCGTCGGCATCAATCTCGCCATCCAGGACGCGGTTGCCGCCGCCAATGCCTTGGCCGGCCCCATGGCGAGAGGCGAACCGGTCGACGACCTGCTCGACAATGTCCAAGCCCGCCGCCTCTTGCCGTCTCGCCTGGTCCAATCGGCTCAAAAAACTCGCCCAGGACGCAATCATCGGACGCGTGCTCGGCGGGGCGGCGATTACCCGCGCCGCTGGCCCTCCGCTTGCTCGACCGCTTCCCGCTTCTTCGCCGCATCCCGGGCTGCCTGATCGGCTCGGCATCCGCCGCGAGCACGTCACATTCGGCACCGCCTGACCAACGAGTCGCACGATTTTGCTTTCCTACAGCTGCCGCTAGGGAATATGAGCCTATTCAGTTGCTTCCGGTCGCTCCTGCAGAACAATCATAAGCAGGGGAATGCCATTCAGGGCTGACCTAAGCGTGACTTTCCAGGTCGCTTTTACGCCGCTTGGGCCATTTCGGTTTCGAGGTCGGCCCGGATCGCCTCGAAGAATTGCTCGGTCGTCATCCACGCCTGGTCAGGGCCGATGAGGATCGCGAGGTCCTTGGTCATCTTGCCCTGTTCAACGGTCTCGATGCACACTCGCTCGAGGGTCTCGGCGAATGTGATCACCTCGGGTGTCTCGTCGAACTTGCCGCGGTACTTGAGCCCCCCGGTCCAGGCGAAGATCGACGCGATCGGGTTGGTCGAGGTCGCCTTGCCAGCCTGGTGCATCCGATAGTGCCGCGTCACCGTGCCGTGCGCCGCCTCGGCCTCGATCGTCCGGCCGTCGGGGGTCATCAGAACCGAGGTCATCAGCCCAAGGCTGCCGAAGCCTTGCGCGACTTGGTCCGACTGCACGTCGCCATCGTAATTCTTGCACGCCCACACGAACTTGCCGCTCCACTTGAGCGCGGAAGCGACCATGTCATCGATCAGGCGGTGCTGATACTCGATCCCGGCCTTGGCAAAGCTCTCCTTGAACTCGGCGTCGAACACCTCTTGAAAGATATCCTTGAAGCGCCCGTCATAGGCTTTAAGGATGGTATTCTTGGTGCTGAGGTAAACCGGCCAACCGAGATTGAGCCCGTAGTTGAGGCTTGACCGGGCGAAGTCGCGGATCGAATCGTCAAGGTTGTACATTCCCATCGCGACCCCAACCGACGGATAGTCGAACACTTCATGTTCGATCTCCTGCCCGTCTTGGCCGACCCATTTCATGGTCAGCTTGCCCGGCCCCGGGATAAGGAAATCCGTCGCCTTATATTGGTCGGCGAAGGCGTGGCGGCCAATGACGATCGGGTCGGTCCAGCCGGGGATTAACCGCGGGATATTGCTGATCACGATCGGTTCGCGGAACACCACCCCGCCAAGGATGTTGCGGATCGTGCCGTTGGGCGACTTCCACATCTTCTTGAGGCCGAATTCCTCGACCCGCGCCTCATCCGGCGTGATGGTCGCGCACTTTACGCCGACCCCGTACTTCTGGATTGCCTCAGCGCTCTCGACCGTGACCTTGTCGTCGGTTGCGTCGCGATGCTCCATGCCGAGGTCGAAATAGACCAGGTCGACATCGAGGTAGGGCAGGATCAGCCGCTCGCGAATCCACTGCCAGATAATGCGGGTCATTTCGTCGCCATCAAGCTCGACGAGGGGGGTCTTTACCTTGATCTTGGCCATGAATATCGTCCTGAAATCAATTCCGTGCCGCGGGCATTAAGACGCTGAGCAAGGTTAGGCAACGCTGGCCAGCTCGTCCGGATTCGCCTGCTGTTGTCGGTGACCATTGCGACGGGTAGAGGAGTGGCATGTCCGAAATCCAGAACCCCGACAGCCAACTGACCGCAGTCAAATGGCGCTTCCCCTCGGTCCATCCCGAAGGCCGCAAGTTCACCCTCATCGCCGCCGTTGCGACGCTGATTGTCTATAGCTTCAGCTCGTTCCTTGGCTGGCTGCTGGTGCTGGTGACGATCTGGGTCGCCACTTTCTTCCGCGATCCGATTCGCACGACGCCGCAGGATCCGGCGCTGGTCGTTGCCCCCGCCGACGGGCTGATCACGATGATTACCAAGGTGGCGGCGCCGCCCGAGCTCGCTAGCTCGATGACCGGCGCCAGCTTCACCCGCGTGTCGATCTTCATGTCGGTGTTCGACGTCCACATCAACCGCTCGCCGATCGCGGGGCGCATCGCGAAGGTCGCCTATGTCCCCGGCAAGTTCCTCAACGCAGACCTCGACAAGGCGAGCGAGGACAATGAGCGCCAGCATTTCCTCGTCACCCGCGACGACGGCGTGTCGATCGGCTTCACCCAGATCGCGGGGCTCGTCGCGCGGCGGATCATGGCGTTCGTCAAGGAAGGCGACACCGTCGAAGCGGGCGAGCGCATCGGGCTGATCCGGTTCGGCAGCCGGGTCGATGTCTATCTTCCCGAAGGCACGTCGCCGCAGGTCCTGCTCGGCCAGCGCACGATCGCCGGCGAGACGGTGCTGGCAACGCTCGGGCAAGTCCGAACGCTGGGCGGCAAAAGCCAGTGAGCGAGCCGCGTCTGTGAGAGAGGGTCAGGGGCTGCCGTTGCGCGCGTTCGTTCCCAATGCGGTGACGGTCCTCGCGCTGTGCGCAGGGCTGACGGGAATCCGGTTCGGCTTCACCCAGGAATGGGACAAGGCGATGATCGCGATCGTCGTCGCCGGTGTGCTCGATGGATTGGATGGCCGCATCGCGCGATTGCTTAAGGCGAACAGCAAGTTCGGAGCCGAGCTCGACAGTCTGTGCGACAATATTGGATTTGGCACCGCGCCGGCGCTGATCCTGTTCCAATGGTCCTTGTCGATGGCGCCCAAGTTTGGCTGGACCGTCGCGCTCGCGCTGGCGATCAGTTGCGCACTTCGCCTTGCCCGCTTCAATTCGCGAATCGATGCCGACGTGCAGCCGCACAAGGCGGCCGGATTCAACACTGGCGTGCCCGCGCCAGCGGGGGCGGGGCTGGCATTTGTTCCGATTTATCTGTGGCTGATTACTCAAAACGACCTGTTTCGCGATTGGCGATTAGTGATGCCGTGGACACTGTTCGTGGCGGTTCTGATGATCTCGGCCATCCCGACCTACAGCTGGACCTCGATCCGTATCCGTAAGAGCTGGCGGGTCGTGGCTCTCGCCGGTATCGCGCTGGTCGCGGCGGCGATGGTCAACGAGCCGTGGATCACCCTGTTGATGGCCTCACTCGCCTATCTCATCAGCGTTCCGTTTAGCCTGATTAGTTATTCCCGCGTCAAGCGGCGGCGCGCCACTCGGCCGTCGCCCTTACCGGCTGCGAGCGCGGCACCGGATAGCGCGGACTGAACAGCACTGTCGCCGGTCGAAGCAAGATTGACTGCGAAGCAAATGACTGCCCTTTCAAGGCGGCGATGATCTTCGCGCCGCCGTCATCGCTCGTTATCGCGACCGCATTGAGCGCGGCCCAACCGGCAACCAAAAAAGCGAGAGTGGCGAAAGCTGCGATCACGATCTGTCTCCGTTTTGTAAGTGAAATTCCCTAAGTCCTGATTCGTTCCGTAATGGCGGCTTTTTCCGCCCTCTTGCGCCACTGTTCTTGTTTCGTTCGGCTATGTCAAGCAGTGTGTTCGTCCACAGTCTGTGGATAAGAGTGAAGCGCTTACTGGTTGAAATGATCTCGGGGCTGGACTAGGGGCACGTCACCCCACAGGCGAAGCTTTCATCCCGGTGCCGATCTCACGGTCGGTTCTTGGCTCCGCCGAGGATTAACCGGAAAGGAAATATCTTATGGCGACCACCGTCGTCACATTGCAGCAATTGCTCGAAGCTGGTGCCCATTTCGGCCACCAGACCCACCGCTGGAATCCGCGCATGAAGCCGTACATCTTCGGCGAGCGCAACGGCGTCCACATCATCGATCTGTCGCAAAGCGTTCCTTTGTTCGCCCGCGCGCTCGATTTCGTGCAACAAGCAGTCGCTCGCGGCGGAAAAGTTCTGTTCGTCGGCACCAAGCGCCAGGCGCAGGACGCCGTCGCCGATGCCGCGCGCGCATCGGGCCAGCATTTCGTGAACCATCGCTGGCTCGGCGGCATGCTGACCAACTGGAAGACCATTTCCAACTCGATCAAGCGTCTCAAGACGCTTGAGGAGCAGCTGTCGGGTGAAATTACCGGCCTGACCAAGAAGGAAATCCTCCAGCTCACGCGCGAGCGAGACAAGCTCGAGAAGAGCCTCGGCGGGATCCGCGACATGGGCGGGCTTCCCGACGTCATGTTCGTTATCGATTCGAACAAGGAAGAACTCGCGATCAAAGAGGCTAATGTCCTCGGCATCCCGGTTGTCGCGATTCTCGATTCCAACTCGAATCCGCAGGGCATCGCCTTCCCGGTTCCGGGCAACGACGACGCCAGCCGTGCGATCCGTCTTTATGCTGGCTCGATCGCCGACGCCGCGCGCGCCGGCAAGAGCGGTAATCAGACCGCCAAGGGTGTTGACGTCGGCGCCATGGTCGAGCCTCCGGTTGAAGAGGCGCTGGCCTAGGACAGACTCCCCTCTTTACTTCATGGAGGGGTTAGGGGTGGGCCTGTCGCAAGGCGGTAGGCCCACCTGACTGAAGCAACCCACCGCAAGCATCTCCCTGAAGAGGGGAGGGAGCGAGAAGGACTATCCCTATGGCTGAGATCACCGCTGCCTCGGTGAAGGAACTGCGCGAGCGCACTGGCGCCGGCATGATGGATTGCAAGAAGGCCTTGTCCGAGAACGGCGGCGAAATGGAGGCGTCGGTCGATTGGCTGCGCACAAAGGGTCTCGCAGCCGCGGCCAAGAAGGCCGGTCGGACCGCTGCCGAAGGGCTTGTCGGGGTTGCTGTGACCGGCTCCAAAGGCGCAGTCATCGAGATCAACTCCGAGACTGACTTTGTCGCCAAGAACGAGCAGTTCCAGTCGTTTGTTCGCGATCTGACGCAGCTTGTCCTGACCACCGGCACCGATGTCGACGCGCTCAAGGCTGCGGCCTATCCAAGTGGCGGGACGGTCGAGGAGAAGCTTAACAACAATATCGCCACGATCGGCGAAAACCAGTCGCTGCGGCGTGCTGCCATCCTCGAGGTGCCGCAGGGCGCAGTGGTGAGCTATGTGCACAATGCTGCTGCTCCCAACATGGGGAAGATCGGCGTGCTCGTTGCGCTCGAGAGTGCCGCTCCGGCGGACGCGCTGAACGCGCTCGGCAGGCAGTTGGCGATGCACATTGCCGCTGCCAACCCGTTTGCGCTCGATGCCGCGGACCTCGACCCTGCGTTGGTCGAGCGCGAGCGCGCGATCGCGATGGAGAAGGCGAAGGACAGCGGCAAGCCCGCCAACATCATCGAAAAGATGGTCGAGGGCGGCCTCGCCAAGTTCCGCAAGGAGAATGCGCTCCTGTCGCAACTGTTCGTGATCGACGGCAAGACCCCGATCGCCGACGTTGTCGCCGCCGCGGGCAAAGACGCCGGTTCGCCGATCGTGCTCAAGGCGTTCGAACGCTTCCAGCTTGGCGAAGGCATCGAGAAGGCGACGAGTGATTTCGCGGCTGAAGTGGCTGCAACGGCTGGAATGAGGAAGCCCGACCCGGTCGCCTGACACGATCTACTGGTTGGCAGGGGGGCAGGGGGTGCGTAAGAGCGCTTCCGGCCCCATTTGCAATTCGCGGCAGACCGAAGAGGAAACAAAAAACATGAATCGGCCGCGCTTCCACCGCATCCTCCTGAAGCTATCGGGCGAAGCGCTGATGGGTTCGGGCCAGTTCGGAATTGATCCCGAGACGGTGGCTGGCCTCGCTAGCGAAGTCGCGGCTGCCAAGTCGGCAGGTCATGAACTTTGCCTGGTCGTGGGCGGAGGCAATATTTTTCGCGGGATCGCCGGCGCGGCGAAGGGTTTTGACCGAAGCACCGCCGATTACATGGGAATGCTCGCCACCGTGATGAACGCGCTCGCCGTCCAGAACGCGCTCGAGAAGGCCGGTGTTGATACTCGCGTTCAGTCGGCCATCCCGATGGCCAGCGTGTGCGAGCCCTATGTCCGGCGCCGCGCGATGCGCCACATGGAAAAGGGCCGCATCGTCATCTTCGCCGCGGGGACCGGAAATCCTTATTTTACGACTGACACCGCCGCCGCGCTGCGCGCCGCTGAAATGGGTTGCGACGCGCTGTTCAAGGGGACCAGCGTCGACGGCGTCTATGATGCCGATCCCAAAAAGGTCAATACCGCCAAACGCTATGACAATCTGTCGTTTCACCGCGTCCTTGCCGACGATTTGAAGGTAATGGACGCGTCAGCCGTCGCGCTGTGTCGCGACAACAATATCCCGATCGTCGTGTTCAACATCCGCGAGCCCGGCAATCTTGCCGAGGTGCTGGCGGGGAAGGGGACCGCGACGATCCTTTCGACCGAGGAGTAAACCATGCCCGCCTACGACAAGTCAGACATTCAGCGCCGCATGGCCGGCGCGACCGAGGCGCTGAAGTCCGACCTCGTCGGTTTGCGCACTGGCCGTGCCTCGACCGCGCTGCTCGATCCAATCCAGGTTGAAGTCTACGGCGCCACCATGCCGCTCAATCAGTGTGCCACCGTTTCGGTCCCCGAGGCGCGGATGATCTCGGTACAAGTGTGGGATCGCTCGAACGTCACTCCGGTCGAGAAAGCCATCCGCAACGCCGGGCTGGGCATCAATCCAATTGTCGATGGCCAAGTCATCCGCTTGCCGATCCCCGACCTGACCGAGGAGCGCCGCAAGGAACTCGCCAAGCTTGTCGGCCAATATGCTGAAAAAGCGCGAATCGCCGCGCGCAACGTCCGCCGCGACGGAATGGACGCCCTAAAGACCGACGAGAAGAAAAACGAGATTAGCGAGGACGAGCGCAAGCGTCACGAGACCGAGGTCCAGAAGATGACCGACGAAACGATTAAGGACATTGACGCCACTGCATACGGCAAGGAACAGGAAATTCTCGGCAAATGAAGCATTTGCGCCCGATTGCTTCGAAAGAGAGCGACGGCGTTTCCGCACCTGGCATGGCGCGTGTTCCGCGCCACGTCGCGATCATCATGGATGGCAACGGACGATGGGCGGCTAGGCGTGGGCTGCCCCGGGTTGCGGGGCACCGCGCCGGGGCCGAGGCGGTCCGGACGACCGTCCGCGCCGCAGCCGAGGCGGGGGTAGAGGTGCTCACCCTTTACGCTTTCTCGTCCGAGAACTGGCGTCGCTCAGCCGAGGAAGTGTCCGACCTTACTGGTCTCATGCGCTTTTACCTGGATCGGGAACTGGCCGGTCTCGAGAAAGAGGGCGTTCGGCTTGAGCTGATCGGCGAACCCGAAGGCTTCGGTCCCGACCTCGCCGCCCGCCTGCTCGCCGCGGTCGAACGCACCCGAGGCAACAACAAGATTACCCTCGTCATGGCGCTCAACTATGGTTCGCGCGGCGAACTCGCTGCCTCTGCCCGCCGCCTCGCAGAGAAAGTATTAGCAGGCGAGATCGCCCCCGGTAGCATCGACGAATCCGCGATCGACGCCGAGCTCCAAACCGCGCGCTGGCCGGAGCTCGACCTGCTTATCCGCACCTCGGGCGAAATGCGTCTGTCGAATTTCTTGCTGTGGCAAGCTGCCTATTCGGAGCTCATCTTCCTCGAAACGCTGTGGCCGGATTTCGACGCCGCCGCATTCGGCGATACGCTCGCCCAATATAGCCAGCGCCAGCGCCGCTTTGGCGGGCGTTGACAGCCACGATGAGCGAACTCGCCAAACGTGCAATTGCCGGCATGATCATGATTGTCATTGCGCTCGGAGCGGCGGTGATCGGAGGTAACCCGTTCGCGATCCTCGTAGCTGCTGCCGGCGGAATGATGTATTACGAGTGGAGCCGGGTCGTGCGCGGCTGGGGCCTGCACTGGATGGTTGCGGGTTTCTTTTACGCGCTACTGCCCTCGCTCGCGCTGCTGTGGATCCGCGAGCGCGGGCCGCACAAGCTCGAGATGCTGGTGTGGGTGTTTATCATTACATGGTCGACCGACATCGGTGCCTATTTCGCCGGCCGCGCGATCGGCGGGCCAAAGCTCGCCCCGACGGTCAGCCCGAATAAAACTTGGGCCGGATTGATTGGCGGAATGTCCGCCGCTACTTTGTTGGGGGGAGCTTGGGTGCTCTTGTTCGACCTTGATCGTTTGTTGCTCTTGCTTGCCCCCGTGTTCGCCCTCGGGGCGCAAGTGGGCGACCTGTTTGAAAGCGGGCTCAAGCGCCGCGCCGGGGTCAAGGACAGCGGCACCTGGCTTCCCGGCCATGGCGGTGCGCTCGACCGGCTCGACGGGCTGGTGGTCGTGGCCGTCCTCACGGCATGTTATGAGCTTGCAATCCTTCAATGAAACGCAAACTTTCCATCCTTGGCGCGACCGGCTCGATCGGCGGCTCGACCCTCGACCTTGTCGAGCGCCATCCCGACCGGTTCGAGGTCGTCGCGCTGACTGCGGCCAGCAAGGTCGCGGAGCTTGCCGATGCGGCCCGCCGCGGGGGCGCACGGCTTGCGGTCATTGGCGACGGCGCGCTGTTGCCCGAACTCGAACAGCGCCTTGCCGGGACGAACTGTCGCGCCGCAACCGGCCGGGATGCTTTGATCGAAGCTGCCACATCGGCCGACCTCATCATGGCCGCGATTGTCGGCTGCGCGGGGCTTGAACCCGTCATGGCGGCGGTTGAAGCCGGCAAGACTGTTGCGCTGGCCAACAAGGAAGCGTTGGTCACTGCCGGCGCGCTGATGATTGACTCGGCGACCCGCAACGGCGCCACCATCCTGCCCGTCGACAGCGAGCATAATGCTATTTTCCAGTGCCTTGCCGGGAGCCGCTCGAAAGAGATCGCAAGACTCATTTTAACTGCGAGTGGCGGCCCGTTTCGCAGCCACAGTCTCACTGGGATGCGCGCTATGACCCCGGAGCAGGCGGTCGCCCATCCCAACTGGACTATGGGCGCAAAAATCTCGGTCGATTCGGCGACGATGATGAACAAGGGTCTCGAGCTGATCGAAGCACATCATCTTTTCGGCCTACCGTCCGACCGCATCGACATCCTCGTCCATCCGCAGTCGGTGATCCACTCGATGGTTGAATATATCGACGGATCATTGCTTGCGCAGCTCGGCAGTCCCGACATGCGCATTCCCATCGCCTACGCGCTGGCTTGGCCCGAGCGGATCGAAAGCGGGGCGGCGAGGCTTGATTTGACCCAGATCGCCACTCTGACTTTCGAGACTCCCGATCCTGAGCGTTTTCCCGCACTTCGCCTAGCCCGCGCCGCGCTTGAAGCTGGAGGCGCCGCACCGACTGTGCTCAACGCCGCGAACGAAGTGGCGGTTGCCGCCTTCCTCGACCGGCGCATCGGCTTCGGAGACATCGCATTGCTGGTCGAGCAGACGCTGGAGCGAACTAGCGCGCCAGCGCCCCGCTCCATCGACGAGGTTATCGACATCGACGAGCGCGCACGCCACACTGCGCGTCAGTTGATGACCGCACTCGCCGCCTAGATGCTCGCCCAGCCTCCAGTCTGGTTTATCGCGATCGCATTCCTGTGCGCGATCGGGCCACTCGTGTTCCTCCACGAGCTCGGCCACTATCTTGTCGGGCGCTGGTTCGGGGTCGGGGCGGACTCATTCTCGATTGGATTTGGTCCCGAGCTCGTCGGCTGGACCGACAAGCGCGGCACGCGATGGAAGGTCGGGCTGCTCCCGCTGGGCGGCTACGTCCGCTTTGCCGGCGATGCGGACGTCGCAAGTCGCCCGGACTCTGCGCAGCTGAGCGAAGACGACCGGGGTAGGAGCTTCCAGCTTAAGCCATGGTGGCAGCGTTTCCTCATCGTGCTAGCCGGCCCGGCAACCAATTTCATCGTCGCCATCCTGATCTTCACCGGTTTCTTTCTCGCCCTGGGCATGCCAAACAGCCCGCCTGTCGTTGGTCGCGTGCTTCCGCACTCCACCGCGCTCGCTATCGGCATGCAGCCCGGCGACCGTCTTGTATCGATCGGCGGCACCTCGATCGAAACGTTCGAAGACATCAAGCGTACTGTTGGGTTGCGCCCGGGCGAGACGCTCGACATCCGCTTCGTCCGGGGCGGCAGCAATTATGTCCGTTCCGCGAAAATCGCCGCCTTCGACCTCCGCGATCAGTTCGGCCAATCGGCGCGCATCGGACTGCTTGGGATCGTCCCCAGCACGCAGCAATGGGTCCGCCCACCGCTACTGTCGGTGCTTCCACAGGCGACTCGCTTCACCTTCGCGATTACCCGCTCGATGATCGACGGGCTCGGACAGATCATCAGTGGCCAGCGTTCGGTGAAGGAATTGGGCGGCACGTTAAAAATGGCGCAGATGGCCGGACAACAGGCCAGGCTCGGCCCATTTCAATTTATCGAGCTGGTTGCGCTGTTCTCAATTAATCTGGGATTTATCAACTTGTTGCCAGTGCCGATGCTCGACGGCGGCCACCTCTTCTTTTATCTTGTCGAGGCGGTTCGGCGGCGGCCGGTTAGTGACCGGGCGCAGGAATGGGCGTTTCGTGGCGGGCTGGCGCTGATCCTTGCGCTGCTCCTGTTCACAACCGCGAACGACCTCGGCTCGTTCGGAGTTTGGGCACGGCTCGGCCGGTTGATGGGCTGAGAAGCTTGATCGGCGGCGGGGGTTAGGGCAGGGCCGCAATGGGCGTCCGGTATGACGCCCGATTTGCTATTTGAAGGGCGGGCACGCGTGAACGCAGCGACCAATACTTACTTCCGGCGTGCCGGGGCGATGCTCCTTATCGGTACCGCGCTTGGCTCGGGCGCAGCGCCGCTTTTGGCGCAGACACTTGCCGCGGCCCAGCCAGCGGCGATAAAAGCGAGTGCTGCGCCTGCCGCTTCGGTCAACACCGTTGCTCCGCCAAGCTCGGGTACGATCCAGTCAATCACGGTGCGCGGTGCCGAACGGCTCGAGCCTGACACGATCCGCGCGTATGCCAATCTCGCGCCCGGCCAGACCTATACCACCGAGACGCTCGATACCGCGCTCAAGGACCTTTACGCAACCGAGCTGTTCGCCGACGTCGTCATAGCCGGCGCGGACACCGGCAACCTCGTCATTACCGCTCGCGAGAACCCGGTTATCAACCGAATTGTGCTAGAGGGCAACAAACGGCTGAAGTCGGACAAGATTACGCCCGAGATCAAGCTCGCTCCGCGCCAGATATTTACGCGCTCCAAGGTTCGCGCCGATGTCGATCGGATCATTGAGCTGTACAAGCGCCAAGGCCGCTTTGCTGCCAGCGTCGAGCCCAAGATCGTGCAACTCGACCAGAATCGTGTCGATCTCGTGTTCGAAATTCACGAGGGCGACAAGTCCAAGGTACGCGCGATCAACATCATCGGCGCCGAGCATTTCGGGGTCGGCCAACTCAAGAAGCAGATGTACACCAAGCAGGCGGGCGGTCCACTTGGCTTTCTCAAGTCAAACGACAGCTATGACCCCGATCGCTTGGCCGCCGACCAGCAAAAGCTCCGGGCCTTCTACCTGACGCAGGGCTATGCCGACTTTAGAGTCGTCAGTGCGCTTGCCGAGCTCACGCCCGATCGCAAGGATTTCGTTATTACCTATGTGGTCGAGGAAGGCCCCCGGTATAAATTCGGAAAGATTACCGCCGAAAGCGACCTTCGCGATCTTAATGCTGCAAAGCTCAGCAACTTGGTCAAGCTCAAGGAAGGCACTTGGTTCAATGCCAAGGCAGTCGAAGACACGGTCACTTCGCTCAATGAGTTGGCCGGTAATCTCGGCTACGCCTTTGCAGACATCTCCCCCAACTACGACCGCGATACCGAACATCATGTCATGAACATCGCGTTCCACGCCAACGAGGCGTCGCGGGTTTACGTCGAACACATCAATATCCAAGGCAATACCGCGACGCGCGACAAGGTCATCCGCCGGGAGTTTCGCGTGAACGAGGGTGATGCCTTCAACGCGCTCAAGATAAAGCGCTCGCAGGACCGCATCCAGAGCCTCGGCTTCTTCCAGGAAAAACTGGAGATTAAGCAGACCCCGGGAAGTACGCCCGATCGGATTGA
Organism: Sphingomonas sp.; assembly: GCA_025356055.1. Lineage (GTDB taxonomy): Bacteria > Pseudomonadota > Alphaproteobacteria > Sphingomonadales > Sphingomonadaceae > Sphingomicrobium. The sequence goes on from JANXUU010000122.1 coordinate 12,665, forward strand.
TCTCGGCGTCGACGTCGAAGAAAAATCGACCGGCCAGCTTCAGCTGTCAGCGGGCTATTCAAGCCTTGAGAAGTTCATTATCTCAGCCTCGATCGAGCAGAATAATTTCCGCGGCATGGCGCAGACGCTATCAGCCGGGATCAACTATTCGCGCTACTCGAAGTCGATCCAGCTGGGCTTCACCGAGCCTTATTTTCTCGACAAGCAGATCCTATTGGGCGGGGATATCTTTCGGCAAGATAATAACAGCTTTAATTACATCGGGACGACTCGCAATACCACTTATTCGCAACTCCGGACCGGCGGCGACATCAAGCTGGGCTTTCCGATCACCGAATTCGCGAGTTTTGGCACACGCTACTCACTGATCCAGGACAAGGTCAGTCTCGACAGAAGGACGTTCTACACTGACCCCGACGGCACTGGTCCGCTCGCTGCGACCTGCGATCCGTTGAAGGCTGGTCGCTACCTTTGCGACGAAATTGGAAAGCGGATTACGTCGTCGGTGGGATATTCGCTTGGCTACGACAATACAGACGGTGTTCGGCCGACGCGCGGTCAGCGACTGGCTTTCAGTCAGGATTTTGCGGGTCTCGGCGGTGACGTGAAATATATTCGCAGTCAGGCCAATGCGACAAAGTATTTTGGCCTTCCCAAGGGCTTCGTATTTTCGATCCACGGCGAGGGGGGTTACATCCTCCCGTTTTCCAGCGCGCCGCGCGCTGGTGTCGACGCGGTCCGCCTGACCGACCGCTTCTTCGGTGCCCAGCTTCGCGGCTTCGATATTCGCGGTATCGGGCCGCGCGTCACGCGTCAGCAATATGATCTCGCCGGCGCACTTGTCCCGGTTACAAAAAACAGCAACTTCAGCGACTCGCTTGGCGGTCGCGCCTACTACATGGGACGACTCGAGATGGAGATCCCGCTCGGTTCCGGCGCACGCAGCCTTGGTCTGCGCCCGTCGGCATTCGTCGATGCGGGCTCGGTGTGGTCGTTGAGGTCCCCAACCCTCACCAATATCGGCATTATTTGTACGCCGACAGCGACCAATACGACCGGAATTCCGCTTTTCCAAAACCCTGGAACCCTGTGCCCCGGAGAGACCACGACAACCCCGAGCGCCAACTATTCGCGCAGCCCCGGCTATCGCGAATTCTTTCTGGGCAACTCGCCCAAACCGCGTCTGTCGATTGGCATCGGCGTCAACTGGACTTCGCCCTTCGGCCCCTTGCGCATCGACCTCGCCAAGGCGCTGCTCAAGCAGAAGGGCGACGAAACCAAGCTTTTCTCATTCAACGTAGGAACCCAATTCTAATGACCAAGCTCGTCCTTCTCGCGTCGCTCGCCGCCGCATCGCTTACCCTTCCGGCCATCGCTTCGGCCGCGCCCGCCAACATCGTCGTTGTCGACAATGAGCGCGTCTATGCCGAGTGCACCGCGTGCAAGGCGGCGCAGGTGACGCTTCAGTCGCAAGCTAATGCGATGCAGGCGCGTCAGGCCGCGCTGGCAGCTCCGCTCAAGGTCGAGGCGCAATCGCTGCAAACCGCCGCCGACGCGCTGGCGGGCAAGGCCCCCGATGCCGCGCTCCAAGCCCGCGCGAGCGCCTTTCAGACCCGCCAAAACAGCGCCAACCAGGAGTTGCAGCGCCTTCAGCAGAACCTCCAGTCCATCCAAGCCAACGTCCTTCGCCAGATCAACACTCGTCTCGGGCCGGCGATCAACCAGGTGATGGTCGCCAAGGGCGCCAATCTCGCCGTCGACGTCAACGCTACCCTCGCCCATGGCGCAGCGCTCGACGTGACCAGCGACGTGCTCGTCGCGCTCAACGCGAGCTTGCCTTCGGTCAGCGTAACTCCGGGGGCTGCCGCGGCCACCACCGGCCGCTAGGCTGAACATGAGCGAAGAAGGGCGACCGGCGCTCGGCCCGATGGGCGTGCGCGAGGTGATGGCGGCGCTGCCGCACCGCTATCCCATGCTGCTCGTCGACCGGGTCGAACTCCTAGAACCCGACGTGCGCATCGTTGCCACCAAGGCGGTGACGATCAACGAGCCCTTCTTCGCCGGCCATTTTCCCGGGCGACCGATCATGCCTGGGGTGCTGATTGTCGAGGCGCTAGCTCAGGCCGCCGGTGTCCTCGCGGTCGAAAGCCTCGGTCTCGCCGGTTCGGGCAAGCTGGTCTATTTCATGGCGATCGACGGCGCGAAGTTTCGCACTCCGGTCGAACCCGGCGTCTTGCTCACGCTTGAGGTCGAGTTCGTCCAGAAGCGCTCAACCGTGTGCAAGTTCACTGGCCGCGCCAAGATCGGTGACAAACTTGCCGCCGAAGCCAATTTCACCGCAATGATCGCCGATCCGCCCGCTAATTGACGTTCAGGCCCGTCTAATTCGCCAGCCATCGGCGCTCGACTCGACCCCAAATAAATCGCCCAACAGGGGCCGCATCGCATTTGGCGGCCCATCGCCAACGACCGCGCCATCTCGAAGTAGGATCAGCCGATCAAAGGCGTGGATCTGCGCGATGTCATGAAGTGCAATGATCACGGCCGTGCCACTCTTTACCGCCGAGCGCAGCAACTCGAGCGTGCGCAAGGTCCAGTAAGGATCAAGATTGGCCAGCGGTTCGTCGAGCAGCAGCAACCGGGGCTCCGCGACCATTGCGCGCGCCAGCAAGGCTCGCGACCGCTCCCCAGTCGAAAGCGCTCCAATCGTTCGATCGCGCAGATCGCCGAGCGCAAAGTCCGACATCATCCGCTCGACCCGCCCCTCGTCTTGGCCACCAAGCCCCAAGGCGATGATATCGCAAACACGGATCGGCCACGCCACTTCGCGCATCGCGGGCAGCAAGGCGAGAAGCGAGCGCCGCCGCGCCTCTGAAGCTCGATCGAGGTCTTCGCCGGCAATTAGGACGGTCCCGCCAGCCCCCGGCACTCTCGCGAGCGCGCGCAGAAGGCTCGTCTTGCCGCTCCCGTTGGTTCCAACCAGCGCGATCATCTCCCCCCCTGAGCAGGCAAGATCAACCGGGGCGAGACGCGGCACGAGCGACAGGCCAGCGGCGTCGAGCAGTCGCTTCACAGGCTTAGTCCGCGTCGTTGATGGGTGATCAGCCATAAGAACAACGGCGTTCCGACCAACGCGGTGATCACTCCAATCGGGATTGGCCGATCGATCGCTCGCGTTGCAAGATCGGCCAGCAACAACAGCAGTGCCCCGATCAGCGCCGCCGGAAGCATTGCGCGCCCCGGGTGCCCCCGGGTTAGCAGGCGGGCGAAATAGGGCGCGATCAGTCCGATGAACCCGACTGCACCGCACACCGAAACGCATGCCCCAACCGCGATCGCGCTCAATCCGACAACCGAGCGTCCGATCCGTTGAGGCGAATGACCCAAGGATGCCGCGACATCCTCGCCGAGCGCTAGCAAATCGAGGACTCGCGCCCGCTGCGCCAAGAAGGCAGAGGCGATAGCGGCCGGAACTAGCGCCGCAGCTGCCTGGCCGAGGCTGCGGTCGGTGAAGCTGCCCATTAACCATTCAAATGCGTCGTAGAAGGCAAAGGGGGAAGGGGCGAGCGCGAGCACCAGGCTCGTCGCTGCGCCGCATGCCAGCGACACCCCGATCCCGCCGAGCAAAAGCGTCGTCGTCTGCGCGCGCTGTCCAGCGATCGTCAGCAATGCGGCCAGCGCGGCAAGGGCCCCCGCCGCTCCGCACGCCGCCAACGCCAGCGGGTCATTCAGCCCAAGCCAATAGGCGCCCACGACCGCGCCCAATGCTGCTCCGCTGCTGCTCCCGGTGACATCGGGCGAAGCAAGCGGATTAGCGAACAGAGCTTGAAGTGCCGATCCCGTCAGCCCTAGCGTTGCACCATAGCCGACGACCAACAGAGTGCGGGGCAAGCGAAGTTCGACTAGCAATAGAGTGCGAAGCTGCGGGTCGAGCGCGAGAATGCTGGTTGGGGTCAGCGAATGCACCGCTGCGAGGAGGAGGACGATGATCAAGAGAAAAAGCTTCATCGCATGACCCGCCGGAGCCGTTCGATCTCAGCGATCATCAAGGGGCCGGCGCAGGTCCAAGGGCGACCGTCGGTGGTCATTCGGCGGGCAGGGGTACGGGCCACTATCGGGTGGGTCAGCCAGCGCTCGCCTTGAGACATCTGGCTCGAACGATAATCGCTTATCAGCAACAGCTTGGGGGGATTTGTTGCGAGTACTTCCAGGCTTAATTTGCCCCCAGCAAGAGGGCGTTGCGCGAAGCCTGCCGTACGCATCCATTGCGCCCCGAGGGAGCCCAGCGACTGGCTGATTCCGCCGTGGCCCAAATAGATGGAATCGACGCCAATTCGTGGCGAACTCGCGCGCAATCGGGCGAGTTTGGCGATCAACGCATCGGCTCGGCGGGTGTCGCCGAGGGCTTCTGCCACGGTGCGGAGATTTGCCGCGACTTCGTCGAGCGAGCTTGGCTGGGGGAGATGAACAACGCGCATCCCAAGCGCGCGCGCGATTGCTCCGCTCGACCGCCCACCATTGCTGCCCATGGTTAGTACCACGTCGGGGCGAAGCGCGATGATGTCTTCGATCCGGCCGCGATTGCCGGGGACACGCTGCGCCAGCGGGGCGAGCGAGGTTTCGGCCGGATCCTGGGCGAGGCGCGAAACGCTCGTCACCTCTCCCGACCGTGCCAGCAGCAGCAGATATTCGTCGCTGCACAGGTTGAGCGAGGCAATCCGAACGCTAGCTACCAAGACCGACGCGAAGACCGCCATTGATGCTCCTTCCCGACGGCCGATAGCCGAACACATCGGCATAGCGGCGGTCGAACGCATTGGCGACGCGCCCGAACAATTCGACTTGGGGCGAAATTCGCCAGCCGAGTCGCGCCGAGGCGAGCGCATAGCTACCAAGCCACACCGTCGCGGCTGGATACTGGTCGAAGTCGACGTCGCTGCGGGCTCCGACAAGGGCGAGCGAGGCGCCATAGGTCAGGCGACCCGCTTCGCCATCGGTGCTCACCGCACCCGACCACTTGGGTCGCCGCACTTCCTTGACCTGAAGCGCAGCGACGTTCGGCTGGGTCGCTTGTAGATAGGCTCCCTGCGCGCGGAGGCGAAAGCGAGAGGAGGGCGACCAGCCTGCCTCAATCTCGATTCCCTGGCGGCGGCTCCTTCCGGTCGCATTCTCCGTCCCAGAAAGGAAGGTTACAGGATCGAATGTATCGACGATCTCGCTGCGCAGTCGCTGGCGATAGCCGGTCAATGCCGCGTTCCAAACCCCGCCACGCCACCTTAGCGATGCTTCGAACCCGCGCGAACGCTCGGGCACAAGGGTCGGATTGCCAATAAAACTTCCCGGGAAGAAGCCGTACAAGTCGAAGAAGGTTGGTTGCGCGATTCCTTCGCCATAGCTCGCCGTCGCCTCAACACCGCTGCCGAGCCTTGCCAGCAACGACGCCCGCACCGTGGTCGCATCATGGAAACGATTAAAGACGTCGCGTCGTACCGCGACATCCCCGGTCAACGAGCGCCAATCGCCTTTCCACTCGGCAGTCACCGAACGATGACGCCGCGTCTGGTCCTGATTGCTTCCCCCGCCATAGGCGACATCGCGCGCATGGAAGCGCTCATGCTCCTGCTCGACTGCGCCGATAAGATGCTGGTCGATCCCGAGTGCGACGAAATGCGCACGAAGTTCGAGGCTCGCGGTTACTCGCCGCGCGGTGGTGCGGTTGGTCTCGACCCGGTCGAGCCGGTTGATGTTCGACGATCCGAGCAGGCTGAGCGAAACGGTGCCCGACAGTGCATCCGCGGCTTGCCCACGCGATACCCATCCACGCACCGCCCCGAGTCGATTGCGGCTGCTATCGAGCGTATCGGCGTGAAGGTACGTCACCGGTGAATAGCCATCATATTTGCTGATCCCGGCGAGCGCGAAGCCAGACGCGCCGACTTCAACATCCGGCGCTGCCGCCCACGCCAGACGTCCACGAAAACTTTCATTCTCATAGCCGTCTTTGTCGCCCGTGCCGTCGAACGCGTCTGTCCCGCGCGATTTCTGTGCTGCGATCCCCAAGGCCGCCTTGACGCCGCGCCCGGCATAGCTGGCCGATGCAGAACCGCGCGCCGTGCCGAACGATCCTCCTTCTGCCATCACGCTGCCGCTGGTGTGTTCGGCCGAATCACCGTTGACTGCGATCACGCCGCCGATCGCTTCCGATCCCCACAGTGCCGACTGCGGCCCGCGTACCAGTTCGATCCTTGAGGCGATGTCGGCGTTGAGCAGTTCGAACCGCGGAGCATTGCCTGCCGCCGGGTCGTTGGCGCGGATGCCGTCGATGAACAGCAGCGTGTGATTGGCCTCGGCGCCGCGAATTCGCACTTCGGTCAGTGACCCCGCCGGTCCGCTGACGGAAACCGAGGTCGAGGGGAGCAGCCGCAAATAGTCGCTAACAAAGGGCAATCCGGAGCGCTCGATCTGGAGTTGATCGACAAGGGAAATGCTTGCGGCACTGGTCGCAGCGGGCTCTGGAAGCCGCGACGCGGTTACGACGATGGGGGTAGTCGCCGGAGCGACAAGGGCAGGGGGGCTATCGAGCATGATACAAACTTTCGTGACCTGTCGTCACGAAAGGGACGTGCACCATTGCCCGGCCCTCCGCCCGCGGCTGGACCCGGCCGGGGGAAGCGAACGACGGACCCGGGCCAGTATCTGACTTCGCGCCGCGCCCTTGATCAGGGACGCGGCACTTACAGTTGCGGGCACAGTGCCGGATGTTCGCCGACTTCCTCTTCGCCGATGGCTTTCGCGCACCGGAACCCAAGTCCTGCGGGGGCTGTGCTGCGGTGCAGCAGGCTTGTCAATCGCAGCGTCCTCGGCTAGGCGCGCCAGCTTGAACCGGCTGGTCGGAAACCAGCCACTTCACAAGGAATTTGCGATGAAGAGCGAAACGCACCCGGACTATCACTTCATCAGCGTCAAGCTGACCGACGGGACGAGCTACCAGACGCGATCGACCTGGGGCAAGGAAGGCGACACGCTCACGCTCGACATCGACCCCAGTGCCCACCCGGCGTGGACCGGCGGCAATTCCCGCATGATGGATACGGGCGGTCAGGTTGCGCGCTTCAACAAGCGCTTCGGCGGGCTTACCCTCGGGAAAAAGTGACCGGGTCGCAGGCTTTGCGCCTGCGGACCCAGCCCGGCGCGATCACCTCGCCGCCGCGACTGGAGACCGAGCGGCTGGTGCTGCGCGGGTTCACGCGCGACGACCTCGATGCGCACGCCGCCAAGCTTGCCGACCGCGACGTAGTCCGCCACCTCGGCGGCCACCCGTTCAATCGTGAGGATAGCTGGCGGCGGCTAACGATGGCAGCCGGCCAGTGGCCCCTTCTCGGCATGGGTTACTGGGCGGTAGAGTTGAAGTCCGCGGGCCGCATGGTCGGCGAGGTCGGATTTGCCGATTTCGAGCGCGGCATGACTCCCGACATAAGCGGCGTGCCCGAAATGGGGTGGGTATTCGAAAGCTCTGTTCACGGCCAAGGCATCGCCGGGGAAGCGTGCCGGGCGGCGTTGGGTTGGATCGACGCGACCTATGCCCCGCCCGATATTCCGGCGATCATCGCGATCGAGAACGCCAAGTCGATGCGCCTCGCTGAGCGACTCGGCTTTGAGCGCGAGCCCGACGCCCTCTATCGCGACGAGCTTATCGCATTGTTTCGCCGGCGGCGCCCCGTCCGCTAGAACGCGGCAATCCCGGTGATCGCGCGCCCCATGATCAGTGCGTGAACGTCGTGAGTGCCTTCATAGGTGTTGACCGTCTCGAGGTTCGCGGCATGGCGGATCACCTGATATTCGGCGCTGATACCGTTCCCGCCGTGCATATCGCGGGCGATGCGGGCGATTTCGAGCGCCTTACCGCAATTGTTGCGCTTGATCAGGCTGATCGTCTCGGGAACGAGCGTACCCTCCTCGAGCCGCCGGCCAACCCGAAGCGCGGCCTGGAGCCCGAGCGTGATCTCGGTGACCATGTTGGCGAGCTTGAGCTGGACGAGCTGGGTCGCGGCCAAGGGGCGGCCGAATTGCTTGCGATCGAGCGTATATTGCCGCGCGGCGGTGTAGCACGCCTCGGCAGCACCCATCACGCCCCAGCCGATACCGTAGCGCGCGCGATTTAGGCAGCCGAACGGGCCCTTGAGTCCCTCGACGTTGGGCAGCAGCGCATCCTCGCCAACCTCGACCTCGTCCATCACGATCTCTCCAGTGATCGACGCGCGGAGGCTGAGCTTCTGCTGAATCTTGGGGGCGCTGAGCCCCTTCATGCCCTTTTCGAGCACGAAGCCGCGGATCGTTCCGCCATGCGCCTCGCTCTTCGCCCAGACGACGAAGACATCGGCGATCGGCGAGTTGGTGATCCACATCTTGGCGCCCGAAATGCGATAGCCGTCAGCGGTCTTCGTGGCGGTTGTGCGCATCCCGCCTGGGTCGGATCCGGCGTCCGGTTCGGTCAGCCCGAAACAGCCGACTAAATCACCTTTTGCCAATCCAGGCAGATACTTCAGCCGCTGTTCTTCCGAACCGTAGGCAAGGATCGGGTACATCACGAGGCTCGACTGAACCGACATCGCCGAGCGATAGCCGCTGTCGACCCGCTCGACCGCGCGCGCGATCAGGCCATAGCTGACGTAGCCCAATCCGGCTCCGCCATATTCTTCTGGAACGGTCGCGCCGATAAGCCCGAGCGCCCCCATTTCGCGCAGTATCTCGCGGTCGAAATTCTCGTCGAGATAGGCCTCCGTCACCCGCGGCTGGAGCTGCTCCTGCGCATAGCCCTCGGCGGTATCGCGGACCAATCGCTCCTCATCGGTCAGCTGGCTTTCCAGATCGAATGGATCAGCCCAGTCGAACGGCTGGAGTTTGGGCTCGCCCACGAATTTTTCTCCATCAAGGAAGTGCTTGCCGCGCCCTTAGCCGGGGCGAAGGCGACGCGCCACCCCGGAGCGCGTGGCGGATGGAGTGGGATTCGAACCCACGGTGAGCTTTCACCCACGCCGGTTTTCAAGACCGGTGCCTTAAACCGCTCGGCCACCCATCCGCGCTCGCGACTGCTAGCGGCTAGCCTCAAGCAGGCAGGCAGTGCAAGTCGCGCGATGAACCGGCATGGTCCCTGCGCGTTGGCCGCGCTAGCGTGAGTTGCGAAGGGCCAGCGGGTTTTGATTGAGCGAATGACAAGATTGCTGGCCTTCGTGTCGCTGTTCGCCGCCGCTGGGCTTGCCCCCGCAGGCGCCCAGATGCGCGACCCGCTGGCACCACTGCCCGATGCGCCGCGTATTCCGCCCGCGCCGACGTTGGTTCCGATTACCACTACCTCCGCCCCGTCACCCGCCGGCCAGTTCGCCTTTGCCGGCTACAAGCAGCACCTCATCGCCCGCGCGCGGATGGCCGGGATCAGCGAGTCGACTATCAGCTCGACCATTCCCTGGCTCTCGCTCAATCCCCGCGTAATCCTGCTCGACCGTGCTCAGCCTGGCAATATCGGCAATCCCAACTCGACCCCACCGTTCGCCCCCTATCGCCGCGAGCATGTCAGCGTCTCGCTCGTTTCGCGCGGCCGCTTCGTCTATGCCGCGAACACCTCGAGGCTCGCCGGCATCCAGGCACGCACTGGGGTCGATCCCGCCATTCCCATTTCGATTTTCGGCCACGAGACCAGTTTCGGCGCAGTCACCGGCAATTTCGACTTGCTCGATGCACTTGCCACGCTTGCCTATGAGGGGCGCCGCCGAGAGCTGTTCGAGACCGAGTTCGTCGCCGCGCTCCGCTTGCTCGACCGCGGCACATCGCGCGCACGGTTGAGGGGGAGTTGGGCCGGCGCCACGGGATATCCGCAGTTCATGCCCTCGGCGATCCTGCGCTTGGCGATCGACGGCGACGGCGACGGCCGCGCCGACATCTGGTCGAGCCAGGCCGACGCCTTTGCCTCGATCGGCAATTTCCTCAAGGACGCCGGGTGGAAAGCTAATATTCCGTGGGGGATCGCGGTCCGAACACCTACCGGCCTCGACCGCGCTGCACTGCGCAATCCAGTCGTCGCTCCGCGCTGCCCAAGAGTCTTCGCGCGCCACAGCAAGTGGCTCACCATGCGCGAATGGCGCGCGCTCGGGGTTGCGCCGCTGCGCCGCTCGCTCCCCGACGACGAGCCCGCCTCGCTGCTCGAGCCCGACGGGCCCGGCGCGACCGCCTATCTGCTCACCGCCAATTACCGCGCGATTCTCGCCTATAATTGCTCGAACTTCTACGCGCTTAGCGTCGGCATCCTCGCGGACGAAATTGCCCAGCGTTAAGGCTCGCGTGACGCCGCGCACCCGGATAGAGGAAAGCATTCCATCAAGTCCCCCGGGAGTCGCCCCATTGACCCGTGCCGTCCTGCTTGCCTCCGCCGCCGTTCTGACCCTAGCGACCGCGGCGCCCGCCGCCGCGCCGCCCTATGAGACCCCCGCGCCGGTCGCCTACCTCATCGATCTGTCTTCGGGGGCCGAACTCTACGTCAAGGATGCCGACCGCCGGATGCCGCCGGCGTCGATGGCGAAGATGATGGAGACCGAGCTCGCCTTCGAGCTGATCGACAAGGGCCAGCTGTCATTGTCGAAGATGTGCACCGTCCAGCCCCAGACATGGGCGAAATGGCACGGCCCGGCCGCCGGCTCGACGATGTTCCTGTCGCCGGGCGAGCAGGTCAGCGTCGAGACTCTGCTCCACGGGATCGTCACCTTGTCGGGCAACGACGCCGCGATCGTCCTGGCCGAATGCGTCGCCGGGACCGAGCAAGCGTTCGTCGCACAGGAAAATGCGCTCGCCAAACAACTCGGCATCTCCAACAGCTATTTCGGGACGCCCAACGGCTGGCCCGACAATGATGTCACGATGGTCACCGCGCGCGACCTCGCCAAATTGGCCCGCGCCAGCATTGAGCGGCACCCCGCGCTCTACAAGAAATTCTATGCGCAAACCTCGTTCACCTGGGGCAAGACGCTTGGTTCGGGCGCCGACATCAAGCAGGACAACCGCAATCCGCTGCTCGGCCGCGTCCCCGGCGCCGATGGCCTCAAGACCGGGCATACCGACGAGGCCGGTTACGGCTTTACCGGCTCGGCAGAGCAGAATGGTCGCCGCCTGATCGTCGTCATGGCGGGCATGTCGAGTTTCAACCAACGCATCGCGGAAGGCGTGCGGCTGATGAACTGGGGCTTTGCCGCCTGGACAACCAAGCCGCTCTACAAGGCCGGGGCCAGCGTCGGCTCGGCCAAGGTCCAGCTCGGCTCGGCGACCGAAGTCGGGCTCGTCGCCCCGCGCGACCTCGCGCTGACTCTTCCCGCCGGGCTAGGCAGCCAGGTCAAGTCGACCCGCATCCGCTACTTGGGCCCGCTCAAGGCGCCCATCGCCAAGGGGGACCATGTCGCCGATCTCGTGGTCACCACCGACAATGGCCCGCAGGTCATGCCGCTGGTCGCCGCCGAAGCGGTCAGCGAAGCCGGCTTCTTTGGCCGCGCTTGGATTGGCCTCAAGCAAATGCTGGGGATGGCGTGACGCCCCCGCGCGGCCGTTTCATCAGCCTTGAGGGTGGGGAGGGGGTCGGAAAGACGACCCAGCTCGCCGCACTTGCGCTGGCTCTCCGCGACCGCGGGATTGATCTCGTCACGACCCGCGAGCCCGGCGGCAGCGAGGGAGCGGAGGCAATTCGCGCGCTGCTGCTGAGTGGGGAAGAGGGCCGCTGGAGCCCTCGCGCTGAAGCGCTGCTGTTCGCCGCCGCGCGCGCCGATCATGTCGAGAAGACTATTCTCCCGGCGCTTGAAGCGGGCAAATGGATCCTTGCCGACCGCTTCCTCGACAGCAGCCTGGCCTACCAAGGCGGCGGCGCGGGGCTTGGCAGCGACCCGGTGCGCGCGCTTCATGCGTTCGGTAGCGAGGACTTTCTTCCCGATCGCACCCTCGTCCTGTTGCTTGGCGAGCGCGAAGGCATTTCGCGAGCCGACGAGCGCGATCGCGGATCGAGCGACCGCATCGGCCGCCGCGGTTCGGCCTTTCATCTCGATGTCGACCGCGCCTTCCGCCAGCTTGGGTCAATCGAACCCGAGCGGGTGCGTTTGGTCGATGCCTCGGGAGACCGCGACGCCGTTACCGCCCGGCTGCTCAGACAGCTCTGCGACCTGCTATGATGCGCTGCCGATGATCCTGGGACAGGGCCGCGCCGTCAGCCGGTTCGCCGACGCGATGCGCTCGGGCGCAATTCATCACGCCTGGTTGCTCGCCGGGCCGCGCGGAGTGGGGAAAGCGAGCTTTGCGCGAGAGGCGACCCGCCGCCTCCTAGCCGAGGCCGCCGGCCCGCCGATCGCCCTCCCCGGAATCGAGACTCCCGAAGAGCATCCCATTGCCCACTTCCTCGCGGCGCGAAGCCACCCCGATTATCGCGAACTGGTCCGGCTCGAGCGCAAGGAAGGGGGCCTCGGGCGCAATATCTCGATCGACCAGGTGCGCAGTCTCGGCGAGCTGTTCAACTCGACCCCCTTCCTGTCGCCGTGGCGAGCGGTCGTCATCGACAGCGCCGACGACCTCGAGGCGGCGGCGGCCAACGCGCTTCTCAAGATGCTTGAGGAGCCGCCCGCAAACTGCCTGTTCCTGCTCGTCGCGCATGCCCCGGGCCGGTTGCTTCCGACGATCCGCTCGCGCTGTAGAAGGCTGGATTTCCAGTCGCTTGACGATGACGCCATGACGTCAATCCTGAAGAGCATTGCTCCCGGGCAGAGCGAAGCCGAGACGGCGCGCCTCGTCTCGCTGGCCGGCGGATCGGCGGGCCGCGCGCTCGACTTCGCCGCGCTTGACCTTGCCCCGCTAGAAGAAGCCGCCACCGTCATTCTGCGTGAAGGCGACCGCACCAACGCCCGCCGCTCCAAACTTGCTCAAGGCATGTCAGGCAAGGCCAGCGCTGAGCGCTACGCTGCCTTTCTCGCGCTCGTCCCCAGCCTCATCGCGCGCGAGGCTCGCCAGTTGGATGGGCCACGTCGCGAACGAGCGCTGGACGCCTATGCGCAGGCACGAGAAACGGCGGCAGTCGCCCGCCGCCTGGGACTCGATCCCGCCGCGACCATCTTCCAATTGGGCGGCGTCCTTGCCGGGGTCGCCTCGCTTCCTTGAAGCGCCGGAGCGGCGCGGCTAGGGCAGGGCGATGTCCGAACCCTATTACATCACTACCGCAATCAGCTATCCCAACGGCGCGCCCCACGTCGGTCACGCCTATGAAGCGATCGCCGCGGATGCCATCGCGCGCTTCCAGAAGGCCCAGGGCCGCGACGTCCGCTTTCAGACCGGGACCGACGAGCATGGCCTCAAAATGGCCCAAGCGGCGCGCGCTGAAGGCATTGAACCCGCCGCTTATGCAGAATTAATGTCAACTAAATTCAAGCGGATGTGCGACGCACTTGATGTCGATTATGATCGCTTTATCCGCACTTCTGAGCCCGATCACCATCGCGCCAGCCAGGCAATCTGGCAAGCGATGGAGGCCAATGGCGACCTCTACCTTGGTCGTTACGAAGGCTGGTATTCTGTCCGCGACGAAGCGTTTTACGACGAAAGCGAGCTGATTGAAGGGGAGGGGGCCAAACTCTCGCCCCAAGGCACTCCGGTCGAATGGACCATCGAGGAAAGCTGGTTTTTCAAGCTTTCGGCCTACCAGCAGCGCTTGCTCGATCATTATGCCGCACATCCCGAATTCATCCAACCCGACAGCCGCCGCAATGAAGTGCTGCGCTTTGTCGAGGCCGGGCTGAACGATCTCTCGATCTCGCGCACCAGCTTCGACTGGGGAATCAAGGTCCCGGGTGACGACAGCCATGTCATGTACGTTTGGCTCGACGCGCTGACCAACTACCTCACCGGGCTCGGCTACCCCGACTGTGGCGAGCTGTTCGACCGCTACTGGCCCGCCAACGTCCACCTCATCGGCAAAGACGTCGTCCGCTTCCACGCAGTCTATTGGCCGGCTTTCCTGATGTCGGCCAAGATTGCGTTGCCGAAGCAAATATACGGCCACGGTTTCCTGCTCAGCCGTGGCGAGAAAATGTCGAAGAGCGTCGGCAACGTCGTCGATCCGCTCGACCTCGCTGCGCGTTACGGGGTCGATGCGCTGCGCTATTTCCTCCTGCGCGAAGTGACATTCGGCCAGGACGGCAGCTACAGTCACGAAGCGATCGTGAGCCGCGTCAACGCCGAGTTGGCCAACAGCTTCGGCAACCTCGCCCAGCGCAGCTTGTCGATGATCTTCAAGAATTTGGGTGGGGTTGTTCCCGCGCCAGGTGAGGCGGACGAAGACCGCTCCCTGCTCGAAACAGTCCGCACTGCATGCCGAGTAACTCTTCCCGCCGAATTCGAGCGCTTCGCTTTTGCCGCTGGTCTCGAAGCTTGGATGGCCGCCGTGTACGCCTGCAACGCCTATGTCGACACGACCGCGCCGTGGGGCCTCAAGAAGACCGATCCCGATCGCATGTCAGCCGTCCTCGGCACGCTGGCAGCAGCCGTCCGAGAGCTAGCCGAGGCGGTGGTTCCGATAATCCCGTCGTCGGCGGCGAAGCTTATCGCACTGATCGATGGCGGGGCGGGGGGGCAGCCCATCGCCCAGCCGACCCCGATCTTTCCCCGCCTCGAACTCGAGGAAGCAGTGCCAGCATGACGCTGATCGACAGCCATTGTCACTTGAATTATCCTGGACTGGTCGAGCGCCAACCCGAGATTCTTGCCGCTGCTAGGTCTCGCGGCGTGACCGGTTTTCTCAATATCTCGACCAAACAAACCGAATGGCCGGCGATCATCGCCACTGCCGAGCGCGAGCCTGACGTTTGGGCGACCATCGGAGTCCACCCGCACGAAGCGGACGCCCACCCTGATCTCGGTTGTACCGCGCTGGTCGAAGCGTCAGTCCACTTGAAAGTCATCGCCATCGGCGAATGCGGCCTCGACTATTTCTACGACAAGTCCGACCGCGTCGCACAGCGCGAGCGCTTTGCCGCACATATCGAAGCGGCGCGCGAAACCGGCCTTCCGCTGGTCGTCCACACCCGCAGCGCCGAGGAGGACACTGCCGATATGCTGGCCGAGGCTGTCGGGAAGGGGGGCGTGTCCGGAGTCCTCCACTGCTTCACCAGCAGCGCCGACCTTGCCCGCAAGGCGCTCGACTTCGGCTTCTACATCTCGCTGTCGGGTATCGTTACGTTCAAGAATGCCAAGGATCTACAGGACACGGCTAAATTCGTTCCCGCCAACCGGCTTTTGGTTGAAACCGATGCTCCCTTCCTCGCGCCCGTTCCTAATCGCGGCAAGACCTGCGAGCCCGCATTTGTCGTCGACACTGCTGCGTTCGTCGCCAATCTGCGCGACGAACCGATCGAGCAACTGGCCGCAAGCACCAGTGCCAATTTCTTCAGACTATTTGCGAAAGCCGCGGCGTGAAGTTCCGCGTGCTGGGCTGCGGCACTTCCTCGGGGGTGCCGCGTATCGGCAATGACTGGGGGGCGTGCGATCCCGCAGACCCGCGCAATCGACGAACCCGCTCGTCGCTGTTGTTCGAGAGCGGGGGACGGCGTCTTTTGATCGACTGTGGTCCCGACCTTCGCGAGCAGCTCCTCGATGCCGAGGTCGCCGAGATCGACCGCGTAATCATTACCCACGACCATGCCGACCATCTTCACGGTATCGATGACCTTCGCCAGATTGCCCACGTCAAGGGCGATGCGGTTCCGCTGGCGGCGCGGCCAGACACGCTCGCACGGGTCGTCGGTCGCTTTGGTTACGCTTTTCATGGTAGCCCGCTCTATCCCGCGGTCCTCGTCGGCGAGCCAATTGTTGGTGAGGGGGAGACGTTCGGTGCTGCCCGACTGCGCTTCGTCGATCAGCCGCACGGGGGGATCGTATCGCTCGGCATTCGTTTTGACGAGGGCGTGCGCTCGGCCGGTTATTCAATCGATTTCCATGACTTAACCGACGACATGCGTGCTTTGTACCAAGGGCTTGAGCTGTGGATCTGTGACTGTCTTCGCCGCCGCCCGCATCCGACCCACGCTCACCTCGACGCGGTACTCGGCTGGGCGCGCGACCTTGGCGTCGGGCAATTGTTGCTGACCCATCTTGATAACTCGATGGATAGTGCCGAGCTTGCTGCCGTCCTTCCTGACTGGGCCGCGCCCGCGTTCGATGGGCTGGAAATGGTGCTGACGTGACCAATGACGTGATGCTTGGCGGACTCTATCTGTTGATGGCGATGATGCTCGTCCTCGGCGCGCTGATGTCGCGCCGCGAGCGATTCTCCAAGCTCGTCCAACTCGCGCTGATGTGGGTGCTGATCTTCGGTGCGGGCTTCATCCTGTTCACTTTTCGCGACAATTTTGGCTACGTCGCGCAGCGGTTGAAATCCGAAGCACTCGGCACTCCGGTCGTGCAAGGCCAAATTGTTCGCATTCCGATGGCGATTGACGGCCATTTCTGGGTCGACGCCACATTGAATGGCGTCCCGGCGAAGTTCCTTGTGGACAGCGGCGCTACCGTCACGACGGTTGGCTCCAAACTTGCGGCGCAAGCCGGGCTCGAAGCGACCGGGCTCCACGATCAACTCGTCCGCACTGGCAACGGCGTCGTCAAAGTCTCGAGCGGCCGTGCCGACCTTTTCGAAGTCGGGTCGATCGAACGACGCGATCAGCGCGTTTACGTCGCCGATGACGACGATCTCAACGTTGTCGGAATGAGCTTCCTGTCGAGTCTCAGTCGGTGGAGCGTCGAGGGGCGCTGGCTGATCCTCGAGAGCTGAGCCGCGCTCAAATCGTTTAGGACTTTACATAATGAATATTATCATACTTTCGAAACAGTGCTGCGGAGAAGGCCCCCGGCCGTGAACCTCGATCGTCTGGTCTCGATCATGGAGCGACTGCGCGATCCGGTCAGCGGGTGCGAATGGGACAGCATCCAGACATTCCGCTCGATCGCGCCCTTCACAATCAAGGAAGCCTATGAAGTCGCCGATGCAATCGAGCGCGACGATATGGATGAGTTGGCCGACGAGCTCGGCGACCTTCAGCTTCAGGTCGTGTTTCATGCACAGATGGCGCGCGAAGCCGGCCATTTCGCGCTGGAGGACGTCATTACTCGAATTTGCGACAAGCTCGAACGCCGCCACCCGCACATTTTCAGTGACGCGACCTCTGGTGGTCATCATCTTTGGGAGCAGATCAAGGCCGATGAACGCGCCGCCAAACCCGACCAAAGCGCACTCGCCGGGGTCGCCTTGGCCCTGCCCGCCCTAGAGCGTGCCGCCAAGTTACAAAAGCGAGCCGCGCGCACCGGTTTCGACTGGCCCGACGCCAGCGGCCCACTCGCCAAGATTGACGAGGAGTTAGCCGAGCTTGTCGCGGCTAAGCCGGAAGACCGCGCTGAAGAACTGGGCGACTTGTTGTTTGCCGCGGTCAACCTCGCACGCCATCTTAAAATCGACCCCGAAGACGCTCTTCGGCAGGCCAATCGCAAGTTCGAGCGGCGCTTCCGCGCGATCGAGACCGCGCCTGGTTTCAGCAAGCTCTCGCTGAATCAGATGGAAGAGCTGTGGCAGGCCGCAAAAGCCGCTCAGAGCGCCTGAAAGCGCGCCCAATTATCGGCCGACAATTTCACCGCCAAATGCATTGTCTCGCCCTCGACCCGTTGGTCGAGGACGTCACCGCGCGCGTGGAGCCACGCAAGGCGCAAGCCGTCCGAAGCGGCCAGTTTCAGCCGGTGAACGACCGAACCAATCTGCAGCTTCTTGGCGATCGCCTCGCGAAGCTGCTCGACCCCTTCCCCGCTCAGCGCCGACAGCGTCACGACGTCCTCCCGGCGTAGAGCCTCGTTGAGTAGCGCCGCGCGCTCATCGCTTTCGAGCAGGTCGAGCTTGTTCCACGCCTCGAGCCGTGGTGGCGACCCCGCTTCGTCGAGTCCGAGCGAGGATAGCACCGTAGCAACGTCAATTGCCTGAGCATCGCTATCGGGATGAGCGATATCGCGAATATGGACGATGAGATCGGCGGAGGCGACCTCTTCGAGTGTCGCCCGGAATGCCGCGACGAGTTGCGTCGGTAGCTGCGACACAAACCCGACGGTGTCCGACAAAATCGACTTGTCGAAGCCTCGAATGCGTACCTCTCGCATCGTTGGATCGAGCGTTGCGAACAGTAAATCCTCGGCAAATACCGTTGCCGCCGTCATGCGGTTGAACAGCGTAGACTTGCCGGCATTGGTATAGCCGACCAGCGCGATCACCGGCCACGGCGCGCGCTGGCGCCGATTGCGGTGGAGACCGCGCGTGCGCTTGACCTGATCGAGTTCCTTGCGGATTCGCGCCATCCGGTCGCGGATCATTCGGCGATCAGCCTCGATTTGGGTTTCGCCGGGGCCGCCGAGAAAACCGAAGCCGCCGCGCTGGCGTTCGAGATGGGTCCAGCTGCGCACGAGACGCCCAGCCTGGTAATCGAGATGTGCCAATTCGACCTGCAGTCGCCCTTCGGCAGTCGCGGCGCGCTCGCCGAAAATCTCAAGGATTAGGCCAGTGCGATCGATCACCTTGGCCTTGGTGATTTCCTCGATCGTTTTTTGCTGGACCGGGCTCAGCGCCGCATCGACGACCAGAAGATGCGCGTCGGCTTCCTTGGCTAAATCGCGGATTTCTTCGACCTGGCCCTTTCCGAACAGGCTTGCGGACCGGGCCGCGCGGACACGGAAACTCTTGCGTCCGACGACATCGATACCGATTGCCGCTGCAAGCCCGGCAGCCTCGTCGAGCCGCGCCTCGGACGAGCGCATGACCTTGGAATCGGTACGGTCGGGAAGCACGACCAACGCGCGTTCGCCGCGCGAAACCCCGTCCTCGTCGCCGCGGTCGAAGACGCTCAGCTGGCGTCCCCTTCCGCACCAGGCGCTTCGCCCTCAACTGAATCCTCACCTGACAAGTAAAGCGGTCGCTCGGGCTGAAGCGTCGACATGGCATGTTTGTAGACCAACTGAACCTGACCGCCGCGCTCGAGCAGCAGCGAGAATTGGTCGTGCCCGGCGATCGCTCCTTGAAGCATGACACCATTGACCAGAAAGATCGTCATCGGCTCATGTTCCTTCTCCGCCGCGGCAAGAAAAATATCCTGGAGCGACGTCGCCTTGCGCGCCTGCGCTTCACGGGTTCCGCGATCTAAGCCAGCAAGCAGGTCGACCGGTACGTTGCTCGGCATGATCGTCGAGATGCTGTGCTTGTAGACCAGCTGGCTTTCGCCATCGCGGCGAAGCAGCACCGAGAAGGCGTCGAACCAGGTTACAATGCCCTGCAGCTTAACTCCTTTCATCAGAAAAACGGTCACTGGCGATTTCGCTCGGCGTACGCCGTTGAGGAAATGATCCTGAAGGGAGAAGGACTTATCGGCCATTATTCATCGTCTTCCTTCTTTTCGCCAAGCCCGAGAGCCTTCAGTTTGCGATGGAGCGCCGATCGCTCCATGCCGATGAACGACGCCGTTCGCGAGATGTTACCCGAAAAGCGCCTGATCTGGATTTTGAGATATTCGCGCTCGAAACTCTCGCGCGCCTCGCGCAGCGGCGAGCCCATGATCGCCATCGATGTAGTCGATATGCCGACCGTACCTTGAGACTCGACGATTTCCGCCGGGAGCAGGTCAAGATCTATACTGCCCGCGCGGTCACCCGGGGCCATGATCAATGTGCGCTCGATGATGTTGCGCAACTGACGGACATTGCCCGGCCATTCGTGCGATTGGAGCGCGGCTGCTGCTTCGGCCGACAGCCTCGGAGGGGAAATGCGTCGCTCGGCGGCGAACCGGGCGAGGAAATAGTCCACCAGTTCTGGGATATCCTCGCGGCGCTCCTTGAGGGGCGGCATCCGCACCGGCACGACGTTGAGGCGATAAAAGAGATCCTCGCGAAAACGCCCTGCGGCAATCTCGTCTGCGAGGTTGCGGGAGGTCGCCGAAAGGAAGCGGACATCGACCTTGACCGGGCGTTGACCGCCCACTCTCGCGTAGCTCTGGTCGGTCAGCACACGCAGGATTTTGCCCTGAGTAGTCAACGGCATGTCGGCGATCTCGTCGAGGAAAAGCGTGCCGCCATGCGCCTGTTCGAGGAGGCCAGGCCGCGCTTCGCCGTCGTGCTCCGTGCCGAACAGCTCCTCCTCGACGCGGTCCGGGCTCATCATCGCCGCCGACAGGACGATGAACGGTGCGTTAGCTCGGGGGCTCCAGTTGTGGATCGTCCGTGCGGCGACCTCCTTACCGACGCCTGCAGGTCCGGTGATCATTACACGGCTTCCAGTTGGCGCCACGCGTTTCAGGGTTGCGCGAACCGAATTGATTGC
Source organism: Sphingomonas sp. (assembly GCA_025356055.1). Taxonomy (GTDB): domain Bacteria; phylum Pseudomonadota; class Alphaproteobacteria; order Sphingomonadales; family Sphingomonadaceae; genus Sphingomicrobium. Next base: position 33,072 of record JANXUU010000122.1, read on the forward strand.
AACCGACGAACCGTTGAGCGTATCGTCGTTGCCGAAGCGCTCGCGCAGGGTCGCGTTTTCGCGGCGGAGGCGTTCGGTCTCGGTTGCGCGACCGACCAGATGGAGCAGTCGCGAAGCCTCAAACGGCTTTTCGATGAAGTCGACCGCGCCTTCGCGGACTGCGGCGACAGCGGTATCGAGGTTGCCGTGGCCAGAAATCATGATCACGGGCAGCGTGGGGTCGCGCCGTTTTACCTGCTCAAGGATTTGCAGCCCATCGAGCCTTGAGCCCTGGAGCCAGACGTCGAGCAGAACCAGCGACGGTCGCCGCTCCTCGATCGCGTCAAGCGCGCTCGTGCTATCGGCGGCGGTGCGCACGGTATAGCCTTCGTCTTCCAGCACCCCGGCGACGAGGTCGCGAATATCGGCCTCATCATCGACGACGAGCACTTCAAGTGCCATGTTCATCTTCCCTATCTTCACGCGTTTGGGGGTCGGGAGGGCCCTCCCCGGCACTGTTGGCGAGGGCGGCGAGGCGGGTGGCATCTAACGCGATCCGAACCCTCGTGCCGCCGCGTTCGCGATCTAGAAATGCAATCGTTCCAGAATGTTCCTCGACAATTTTCTTTACGATCGCGAGGCCCAGTCCAGTGCCCCTGATGCGGGTCGTCATATAGGGTTCGGTGAGCCGCTCGCGATCTTCGGGCAACCCCACTCCCGTATCATTAATCTCAACGACAAGTTCGTCGGAAGCTTGGGTAATGGTCAACGCAACCCGGTCTCCCTCAGCGTTAACCTCGCCGCGCGCGCGTCGCGCCTCGATTGCCTCGACACTGTTCTTGACGATGTTAGTGAAGGCTTGCGACAGCTGGCGCCGGTCACAGACGAGGCGGATGTCGGCTAGCTCGGGGTCGATCGAGAAATGAACATCGGGATGCGCAACCTCGTGCAAAAACAGAGCATTACGGGCAATATCGTGGACATTTTCATCGCGAAACACCGGCTTGGGCATGCGCGCGAAACTGGAAAACTCGTCGACCATTCGCCGCAGGTCGCCAACTTGGCGAACAATGGTCCCGGTCAGTCGGTCAAAGGTTTCGCGATCGGTTGTCACTTGGCTGCCGTAGCGCCGTTGAAGTCGTTCGGCGGCAAGTGAGATCGGCGTCAGCGGGTTCTTGATCTCATGCGCGATTCGCCGCGCAATATCAGACCATGCGGCGCTGCGCTGATCGGACAATTGCTCGGTAATGTCGTCGAAGGTCAGTACTGTGCTCTGGCCATATCGCACGCGCTTGACCGCGAGCGTGCGCTGCCCGCTCCCAGCCGCGACGAGGACAGTTGCATCGCGCGCTTCTCCCCCCATGAACTCGGCAAGCTCGGGCGAGACGATCGCAATCGACTTGCCCTCAAGCGTTTCTTCGCCCGAGCGCAGAAGCGCCGCGGCCGAGCGGTTGGTGAACAGGATCAACCCGGCTTCGTCGACGGTAAGAACACCGGCCGTGACACTCGACAGCACCGCCTCGATAAAGGCGCGTCGCGTGTCGAGTTGATTGTTTGCGGTAATCAATGCGTTGGTCTGGGTGTCGAGACGGCCGGCCATGCGGTTGAAGGCCGCTGCGAGCGTAGCAATTTCGTCGGCCGCGGCGTTCACGGGCACTCGAACCGAGAAGTCACCCTCTTCAATTCGTCCCGCCGCATCCACTAGCCCGCTCACCGGCTGCACGAGCCGGTCGGCGAGCTTCAACGCCGCTAGGATTGCAAGGCCGACGATCAGCAATGCACCGAGATAAAGTGCGATGTTGAAGCGCAATTGATTGCCGCGCGATTTCTCGAGCAGCGCTCGATAGTCACGCAGGACGGCGTTCGACTGGGCAAGCTGAGCACGAAGCTCGGGATCGAACACGCGCGCGGCATAGATGTACGTAGAGGGGCCAACATTGAGTGGCGCAAGGGCCCCCACTCTTCCCTCCGAGCTGACTTCAACCACCGGCGCCTTGGCGAGCGCGGCGATCTTGCCCGGCGTTATCAGCTTCTCGAGGTCGCGGTCGTACGGATTGACGAGCGCGAGGGTACGGATGTGCCCGTCCGGGCCGACGGTGAAAATAATCGATTCGGACAGGTTGCGCTGGAGCACCTGCGTCTTGCCGTAATAGCCGGGGAAGCGCGGATCGTCGATCGAGACCTGCTTCAAGACTCTGGCGACATCAACGGCCATCGTTTCAGTTTCGAGCGCGACGCGATTGACCTCGCGATTGTAGGTCGACTGGGCGAGCGAGACGGTATTTTCGAGCATCGTGCGCGCGCGGTTCGAGAACCAGAATTCTAGCCCGCTCTGCAACAACACCGAAGCGAAGATAGCGACCACCACGGTCGGCACCGCGGCAACGAGCGAGAACAGCGCGACCAAGCGGGTGTGGAGTTGCCCCGTCCCGACCCCGCGCCGCTCCGCATCGCGCCGCGCCATGTCGCGCGCGACCAGAACCATCAACACGATCGCGGGGACGAGGTTTGCGACGAGCAGCAGCGCCATCAGCGGAGGTGAAATCAGCGTCCCGGGCTGAGCCCCGCGCCGCAACACGGTCAACGTCGTGACGAGGATGACCAAGATCGCCAGCGCAGAACCGAGCTTGGCAAGGCGATAAAAGCGACCGCTCACGCGCTCACGCGCCAGCCAGCGCGTCAGCAGTATGTTAGAATCAGGGGCCCGAGCATCCATCCGACGCTACACTAGCATGGCCACGTTGCATGAAAAACACAGTGTGCGGAATTTATGTTAGGCTGCTGCCCGCTCGAGCCACGGCGCATAGAAATCGCGAAGCATCGTCTTGACTGTCGACGGGTCGTCGATCGTGTTGACCGTGTTGCGGAATTCGGCCGATCCAGTCAGCCCCTTGGTGTACCAGCCAAGATGCTTGCGCGCGATCTTGACACCGGCGTCGGCACCATAGAGCGACAGCATGGCGTCATATTGCTCGAGAAATACCGATAACTGCTCGTCGATTCCGGGCGTCGGCCGCGTGCCATCGGAAGCGAGCGCGCTCATCACCTGACCCAGCAGCCACGGTTTCCCATAGGCGCCGCGCCCGATCATCACGCCGTCGGCGCCCGACTGGAACAGCGCTTCGCGGGCGTCGTCAATTGAGCAAATGTCGCCGTTGACGATCACCGGCAAGCTGGTTGCTTCCTTGACCTTCGCGACGAACGACCAGTCGGCCGCGCCCTTGTACATCTGGCAGCGAGTACGGCCGTGAACGGTGATCATCTGGATCCCGAGATCTTGGGCAATGCGGGCAAGTTCGGGGGCGTTGAGGCTGTGGTGGTCCCAGCCCATGCGCATCTTGAGCGTCACCGGCACCGCTACTGCTTTGACCGTTGCGTCGATGATTGCACGGGCCAGCGGCAGGTCGCGCATCAGCGCCGAGCCGGCGTCGCCATTGACGACCTTCCTTACCGGACAACCCATGTTGATGTCGATGATCGCCGCACCACGCTGCTCGTTGAGCTTGGCGGCCTCGGCCATTTCAAGCGGCGAACAGCCCGCGAGTTGGAGCGAAACAGGTTCCTCTGACGGATCCCACTCAGTCTTCTGAAGCGACTGGCGCGTCTCGCGGATCATCGCCGCCGAGGCGACCATTTCGCTCACCGTAAGCCCGGCGCCATAGCGCTTGACGATCTTGCGAAACGGCAGGTCGGTGACCCCGGTCATCGGCGCAAGGATGACCGGCACTTCGAGCGTCAGGGGACCGATTGAGATTGGTTTCAGAAGCATGGGAGGGCGCGCCTTTACAGGAGGGGTCGCACACGGGCAAGGCGCGGGGCGAATGGATAAGGTCTCCGCCCTCATCGTCGCCGCCGGATCCGGGGTCCGCATGGGAGGCGACGTGCCCAAGCAATTTCGAACGATTGGTGGCAAGTCGGTGCTGGCGCACGCCGTAGACTCATTGGCGTCACATCCGCGTGTTGACGAGGTTCGCATAGTGATCGGCGCGGGACAGGAAGCGGTCGCTCGGGAAGCGCTAGGCGATCGCGACGTCGGCGGCTTGATCGTCGGCGGGCGGGAACGGTCGGAAAGTGTCGCCAACGGCCTCGCCGCGATCGATGGCGAAATCGTGCTGGTGCACGATGCGGCGCGGCCGTTCTGCCCTGCGGAGGTCATCGACCGGTTGCTTGCCGCGCTCGAGAATAAAAATCACGGTGCGGTGCCGGTGCTGCCGATGAACGATACGCTCGCGACGGGGGATTTGCTGCTCGGCGCTATGGTCGATCGCAAGCGCCTGCTCAGGGTCCAGACCCCGCAGGCCTTTTATCGCGAAGATTTGCTCTATGCGCTGGCGGAAGCGGGCAAGCGGCTCGCCACCGACGAGAGCCAAGTGCTGGTTGCCGCGGGGCTCAAGGTAGCGACAGTCGAAGGAGACGTGATGCTCGACAAGCTGACAACGCTGGCCGATTTCGTCGCCGCCGAACGACGGCTGGCGACGAACCTCATATCGCGGTCGGGCCAGGGCTTCGATGTGCATGCCTTTGAGGGACCGGGGCCAATCATGTTGGGCGGGATCGCGATTGCGCACGAACGCGGGCTCGCCGGACACAGCGATGCCGACGTCGTGCTTCACGCCATTACCGACGCGCTGCTCGGTGCAGCGGCGCTCGGCGACATTGGGGAGCATTTTCCGCCGTCCGACCCTCAATGGAAGGGGGCAAGCTCGGACCGCTTCGCCCGCCATGCCGCGTCGTTGATCGCCGAGCGCGGCGGGACGATCGACCATGTCGACTGCACGATCATTTGCGAAGAGCCCAAGATCGGTCCGCACCGCGCCGCGATCCGCGCAAGCGTGGCGGCCGTCCTGGGGCTCGCCGAGGAAGCAGTCAGCATCAAGGCGACGACGACCGAAAAGCTGGGGTTCACCGGGCGCGGCGAAGGCATTGCGGCGCAGGCAATCGCCACGGTGCGCCTGCCCGCCGCACCTGCTAGGGCAGACGCATGAACAGCCTCCTCCCTGCCCCGTTGGTCGAACTTGCCCAGCGCGTGATCGACGACAATCGGGCGGTCGGGCGGCGGATTGCGGTGGCGGAAAGCTGCACTGGCGGGCTGGTTTGTGCTGCACTGACCGAGATTTCGGGATCGTCGGACGTGTTCGAGTCCGGCTGGGTGACCTATTCGAACGCCGCCAAGCATGCCGAGCTCGGCGTCTCGCACGAAGTCATCGAGACGTTCGGCGCGGTCAGCATCGCCGCCGCCTGGGCAATGGCGCGCGGCGCGCTGGCGGCGTGCGAGGCCGATGTCGCGGTCGCGATTACCGGAATCGCCGGGCCCGGCGGTGCGACTCCCGGCAAGCCGGTCGGGACAGTGGTCTTCGCGCGCGCTGAACGCGGCGGGGGAACTGACGACATCATTACCGATAGCCGACTGTTCGAAAATGAGGACCGGAGCGGGGTGCGGCTTCAGGCTGCGCTTTGCGCGCTTGAGTTTTTGTTACCGTAAAGTTCTTGTGCGCGGACCTCGAACGCCCCCGTCATCCGCCGCAGCGCGCGGTCGAACATCTGGCCGGCGATCGCCTCAAAAATGCGCGATTTGAACGCGAAATCGACCGAAAAGTGGAGGTTGGTGCCACCGTCGGCGGCGGGCTCGAAGCGCCATTCATTCTTCAGATATTTAAGCGGCCCTTCGACATAATCGACGACGATTCGACCTGGCGCGTCCTTGGTCACACGGCTGGTGAAGCGTTCCTTGAAGGCATTGAAGCCGACGACGAGATCGGCAACAGTCTCGGTCTCGCTGGACGAACGGACCCGGACAGCGACGACCCAAGGCAGGAATTCGGCGTAGCGCTTGACGTCAGCGACCAGCGTGAAGAGCTGCTCGGGAGTGAATGGAAGATGCTTGGTCTCGCTGTGGCGAGGCATCAGGGGATGTTTCCTGCCCGAGCAAGTTGCGCCGAGCGCGCATCGCGCATTTTACGAAAATCATCGCCTGCATGATAGCTTGATCGGGTCAACGGCGACGCGGCGACAAGCAGGAAGCCCTTTGCCCGGGCGATCGAACCGTAGGCCTTGAACGCGTCGGGGGTGACAAACTCCTCGACCTTCGCATGACGCGGTGTCGGCTGAAGGTACTGGCCCATGGTCAGGAAATCAATTCCGGCCGAGCGCATGTCGTCCATCACCTGGTGAACTTCGAGGCGCTGTTCGCCAAGCCCGACCATCACGCCAGACTTGGTGAAAATTGACGGGTCGAGGCGCTTCACCGTCTCGAGCAGGCGCAGCGAGGCGTAATAGCGCGCGCCGGGCCGGATGGTCGGATAGAGCCTCGGCACCGTCTCGAGATTGTGATTGTAGACGTCTGGGCGTGCCGCAACGATCGCTTCGACCGCGCGCTCATGCTTATTGCGAAAGTCAGGAGTGAGGATCTCGATCGTCGTGTTGGGCGTCGTGCGACGAAGTGCCTCGATAACCTTGACGAATTGGCTCGCGCCGCCGTCGGGCAGGTCATCCCGATCTACAGACGTCACGACAATATGTTCGAGTCCCAATGCCGCGGCGGCATCGGCGGTATGCTGCGGCTCCAGCGGATCGACCGCGCGCGGCATCCCGGTCTTGACGTTGCAAAAGGCGCAAGCGCGGGTGCAGGTGTCGCCCAGAATCATCACGGTCGCGTGCTTCTTGGTCCAGCACTCCCCAATGTTCGGACAGGCAGCCTCCTCGCAAACCGTAGCAAGGTTCAAGTCGCGCATCAGCTTGCGCGTCTGGGCATAGCCTTCGCTGGTCGGCGCCTTGACGCGGATCCAGTCGGGTTTGCGCGTCTTGGCGAGCGTGGCGGCGATGAGGGGGACAGTCATGTGTGCCAGATAGTCACAACTGGGCCCGCTTGCCAGTCCCGACCCGGGCTTCTAGCGCGGCGCAAGCTCAACGGGAGGATCTATGCCAGGGTTTAGCTTGCTGGAAGGATATCGCCGATTTCGCGACGTCGAGGTGGTGCCCGAGCGCCAACGGTGGCGCGAACTCGCCGAGGGACAATCGCCCGAAGCGGTGATCATCGCCTGCTGCGATAGTCGCGCTGACCCCGCGACGATCTTCGATACCGATCCGGGGCAAATTTTCGTGGTCCGCAATGTTGCCAACCTTGTCCCCCCCTACGAACCAGGCGGCGGGCGCCATGGCGTGTCCGCCGCGCTTGAGTTCGCAGTAACCGTTCTTGAAATTCCGCAGATTGTGATCATGGGGCACGAAGAATGCGGCGGTATCCAGGCGTCGCTGACCGGCAAGTTTGCCAACGCCAAGCACGGCGAGGGTGGTTTCGTCGCGCAGTGGATGGATCTCATCGAGGGGCCGCGTACCGCCATCGCCGCAGAGTATGGCGAGGGCTCTGAAGCGGCGTTGCTGCTTGGAGAAGCCGCCATTCTACAAAGCCTCGCAAATCTAAGAACCTTTCCGTTCGTCGCCCAACGAGAAGCAGCCGGAGAGCTAACGCTCTACGGCTGCCATTTCTCAATATTCAACGGTCAATTATTCCTGCTCGACGAAGGAAAGGCTGGCTTTCACCCAGTCTGAACGGTCCTCGCCAACCAATTAGCAACGCGTGTTATAGTCGTAGATCGGGTTACCGTTTCTATCGACATAATAGCAATAGCCGCGGGTATCGCGGTAATATTGCTTGCCGCGAACGACCGCGCCCAACACACCACCAAGGGCCGCGCCGGCCAGCGCGCCTGTTCCGACACTAACTCCGGGTACGATCGCACCGATCACACCGCCAGCGACGCCGCCGATGACCGCCCCGGTTACCGCGCGGCCGGCCTGTGTCTGCTGGCCATAGCCATTGTTGCTATAACCACCGTTATTGTAACCATACTGGTCATAAGGATTGGTCGCGCAGGCCGACAGCGATAAGCTGCTCACTAGGGCCGCGCCCAAAATCAATCTGTTCATGTTCGTTCCTCTCAACTCAATGACGCACCGGTCGTTAAAGCGACCGAACGGGCGGTTTCGTTCCGCCGCCGATGCGGTATGAGCGTCGATATGGAGGTTGACGATGCCCGAGGCCCGCCAATTGAATGACACCACGCTCAACATCGCGCTGCTGATCGACGCCGACAACGCCTCGCCCGATCATCTCGACGAAGTGCTGCTAGTGCTGGGCGAGCTCGGCACGATCAACATTCGCCGCGCCTATGGCAATTGGTCGAAGCCCAGCCTCAAGACCTGGGGCACGCTCACGGGGTTGCACTCGATCGTGCCGATGCAGCAGTTTGACATCGTCAAGGGCAAGTCGGCGACCGACATGCGGATGGTGATCGACGCGATGGACCTGCTTTATCGCGGCCATGTCGATGGATTTGGAATCATGTCGAGCGACAGCGACTTCTTGCCCCTTGCCCAAAGGATTCGCGAGGATGGACTTCCAGTTTACGGCTTCGGGACAACCAAAACACCGGTGAGCTTCCAGCAGGCGTGCACGCGTTTCTTCGACGTCGCCGCGCTCGCTGCCGACGAACCCGAGCTGCTGGAGGCTCCGAAGGCGCATGAGGGCCAGCGCACGATCGATGCCGAACTGCTCAAAATCCTCGGCTCCGCCTACAAGACATCGAAACGCGACGAAGAGGGCTTCGCGTCGTTGTCGGAAGTCGGCCAACGGGCGACCGCCGTGTCAAGCTTCGCGGTCCGCAACTACGGATTCTCGCGGCTTTCAGACCTTATTAAGGCAGTGCCCAATTTCGAGGTCAAGACCGGGACAGACGGGCGGCTCGCGGTCAAGCGTTTGCGTTAAGTCGCTCGCGGCAGGAACGCCCTCTCCTCCCGACCGTTGTCGGGGCAAATCCATCAGGAGTGGTTCGATGTTCAGCAACGACCAAGACAATGACGCTCGCCTGACCAAGGCATTCTGGAAGGCGCTCGACGATAGCCCGTTCATGATGCTCGGCCTAATAGGCGTCGAGGACGACCAGACCCGTCCGATGAGCGCACAGGTCGACGTCCCCGAGGACGGCGACAAGGACGATGGCGGCCAAATCTATTTTTTCGCTTCGAAGAGCGACGGCGTCGGCAGGTCGGTGAAAAGCGCGGACCATGCGGTCGCGACCTTCTCGGCCAAGGACCACACGCTCTTCGCCCATGTGCACGGCGCGCTTACACCATCGATCGACCGCGCACTGATCGACCGCCTGTGGAACCCGTTTGTCGCCGCCTGGTACAAGGATGGCAAGGATGATGCCGACCTTCTTCTCCTGCGCTTTGACACCGAGAGTGTCACCATCTGGGAAGCCGACAAGGGTTCAACCCTTAAGGCAGCGACGCTGAAGGCGTTGTTCAATGTCGACCCGGGCAAGGAGCATTCGAAGGGGCACAAGGCCAACGTGACGCTTTGACCAGCCCTTTCTATCCTCGTTGAATGACGATCGCGGCGTGTCGCGCGGCGGACGTAATCGCAAGGGGCGGTTAACTCAGGGCGTTTCATGGCGAGATCCGAGCAAGTCGCCACTCCCTTGACTGGGCGGGCTTCGCGATATGCGGATCCGTACCGCAGGAAGACCTGCGTAACTCGGCGCAAACAGTCTTCGGCCAATTGAAGCACATTTCCGCTCATATCGCAGAGGCCGAAATCATTGGGCGGAAAGGCCTCTCCCGGCGATGTCGTGAATCTTGCCAACCATGGCACCGTAACATGCTGCGTGGGCGTCGCGGAAAGCCGCGACCACTGGCGCATCCTTCGCGAGATACTCCCTACCGCGTCAGCTTCTTGTAGCTCATCCGGTGCGGCCGGTCCGCCTCGGGACCCATGCGGCGGCGCTTGTCTTCTTCGTAGGCTTCGAAATTGCCCTCGAACCATTCAACGTGGCTATCGCCCTCAAACGCCAAGATGTGCGTGGCGAGCCGATCGAGGAAGAAGCGGTCATGGCTGATGACCACCGCACAGCCCGGGAAATTCTCGAGTGCTTCCTCGAGCGCGCGCAGCGTCTCGACGTCGAGGTCGTTGGTTGGCTCGTCGAGCAGGAGAACGTTGCCACCCTCCTTGAGCATCTTGGCAAGGTGGACGCGATTGCGCTCGCCGCCTGATAGCTGGCCGACCTTCTTCTGCTGGTCGACGCCCTTGAAATTGAACGCACCGACATAGGCGCGGGTCTGAAGCTCCTGCTTGCCGATCGTCATCAGCTCGGCGCCGCCCGAGATTTCCTCCCAGACGTTCTTGTTCGGGTCGAGATCGTCGCGGCTCTGGTCGACGAAGCCTAAGCGCACGGTCTCGCCGATCTTGACCTCGCCGTCATCGGCGGTCTCCTGGCCGGTGATGAGCTTGAATAGCGTCGACTTGCCGGCGCCGTTGGGACCAATCACGCCGACGATCCCGCCCGGCGGGAGGTTGAACGACAGGTCGTCGAACAGCAATTTGTCGCCATAGGCCTTGGTCAAATTGACCGCCTCGATGACATTGCCGCCGAGCCGGGTCGGGGTCTGGATGACGATCTGCGCTTTGCCGATGATCCGCTTCTCGGACGCCTCGACCAGCGCATCGAACGCCTTGATGCGCGCCTTGGATTTGGTCTGGCGGGCCTTGGGGCTTTGCCGAATCCACTCGAGTTCCTGGGTGATCGCCTTCTGGCGCCCCTCGTCCTCGCGGCTTTCTTGGGATAGCCGCTTGGCCTTCTTGTCGAGATAGGTCGAGTAATTGCCCTCGTAAACGAAGTATTTCCCGCGATCGAGTTCGAGGATCCAGTTGACGACATTGTCGAGGAAATAGCGGTCATGGGTGACGAGGATGACGTTGCCGGGATAGTCGACGAGATGCTTTTCAAGCCACTGGACGCTCTCGGCGTCGAGGTGGTTGGTCGGTTCGTCGAGCAGCAGGATGCCGGGCTTCTGAAGCAGCAGCTTGGTCAGCGCGACTCGCCGCTTCTCGCCCCCCGACAGGTTGGTCACCGACGCATCGCCCGGCGGGCAGCGCAGCGCGTCCATCGCAATCTCGAGCTGGTTGTCGAGCGACCAGCCGTCGACCGCATCGATCTTTTCCTGAAGCTCGCCCATCTCGGCCATCAACGCGTCGAAGTCAGCATCTGCGGGTGGATCGCCCATCAACATGCTGATTTCGTTAAACCGATCCATCATGGTGGCGACGTCCTTCACCCCTTCGCGGACATTTTCCATGACGGTCTTGGTCGAGTCGAGCTGGGGCTCCTGCTCAAGATATCCGACGGTGATGTGCTCGCCTGCCCACGCCTCGCCGACAAACTCGGTGTCGCGGCCCGCCATGATCTTCATCAGCGTCGATTTGCCAGTGCCGTTGGGGCCGACAATGCCGATTTTGGCATCGGGATAGAATTGCAGGCAGATGTTGCTCAGCACCGGCTTGGGGGCGCCGGGAAAGGTCTTGCTCAGACCCTTCATGACGTAGCTATATTGGGCGGCCATCGGGTCGCTGATCCTTCATGCGGCTGGGATAGGTCGTTCGTTTAGGCGATGCGTGGCAAATATTCCAGTCGTCGTCGCGATGCTATCTTCCGACCATCTGGACCGCATCCGCGAAGCGATATGCAGCGAACTGCTCCCGCAGCGTCTTCTTGCTGAGCTTGCCGGTTGCGGTATGGGGCAGTTCGTCAACGAACTCGATCGCGTCGGGCAGCCACCAGCGCGCTACCTGGGTAATGAGGTGAGCGCGGATCTGGTCGGGGGTGACGTCACTCCCCTCGCTGCGAACGACGACCAGCAGGGGGCGCTCGTCCCACTTGGGGTGGGCAATCCCAATCGCCGCTGCTTCGGACACGCCCGCGCAGCCAACGGCGCCATTCTCGAGTTCGATCGAGCTGATCCATTCGCCCCCCGACTTGATGACGTCCTTCGAGCGATCGGTGATCTGCATCGTCCCGTCGGGATGGAGGGCAGCGACATCGCCGGTATCGAACCAGCCGTCGGGCGCCGCAGCGTCGGCGGTTTCCTTGAAATAGCGACGGATGACCCACGGCCCGCGGATTTGGAGGGTGCCCGACTGGACGCCGTCGCGGGGCAGCACCTTGCCTTCCTCGTCGACAATGCGCAGCTCTACCCCGAACGGAGTTCGCCCCTGGTGAAGGGAAAAGGCGACCTGTTCCTCGCTCGTCATCTCGTTCCAATTTGCGGGCATCCCGCCGATCGAGCCGATTGGCGAAGTTTCGGTCATGCCCCACGCGTGCATTACGTGGATGCCCCGAGAACGAAACCACTCGATCATCGCGCGCGGTGCCGCCGATCCCCCGATCGTGACATATTTGAGGTTCGCGAGATTAGCGCCGGTGCGTTCGATATGCTCGATCATGCCAAGCCACACCGTCGGGACACCGGCCGAGTGGGTCACCTCTTCGTCGCGATAAAGATCGCACAGCTGCTCGGGGCGATAGTCGGCCGACAACACCAGCTTGCACCCGGTCAGCGGCGCCGCCCACGGAATGCCCCAGGCATTGGCATGGAACATCGGGACAATCGGCATGACGCATGCCTTGGTCGACAGGTTGAAACTGTCGGGGGCGACCTCGGCCATGGCGTGAAGCAACGTCGAACGGTGGGAATAGAGCACCCCTTTCGGATTGCCGGTTGTGCCGCTGGTGTAGCAAAGTGCACACGGGTCCAGTTCGTCCCCTTCGACCCAGCAGTAGTTTCCGTCATGCGGTGCAAGCCACGCGATGAAGCTTTCGGGATCGTCGGCCTTCGAATCGAAGCAAACGAAGGTCTCGATCGCTTCGAACCGCGACTTCAGCCGTTCAACGGTGGCGGCGAAGGCCTGATCGTAGATCAAAACCCGGTCTTCGGCATGGTTGGCGATGAACAGGATCTGCTCGTCGAACAGCCGCGGATTGATGGTATGAAGTATGCCGCCCATGCCGATCGCGCCGTACCACGCTGTCAAATGGCCCGAATGGTTCATCGCGAGAGTCGCGATGCGATCTCCGGGCCTGATCCCGCGTGCTTCGAGCGCCTGCGCCATGCGCCGCGCGTCGTAAACGACCTCCCGCCAGTTGGTGCGCGTGACGCGACCTCCAGCCCAGGCGGAAACGATTTCGCGAGCGCCATGTTCGCGCTCGGCGTGGTCGACCAGCCGCATGACGCGCAGTGGCCAATCCTGCATTGCACCCAAGGATTTCACCGAGCTTCTCCCACACGCAAAACCGAGCGGAGTGCTTGTCGCCTAGCCGACTAAAGCGTGCAAGAGCGCGGTTGGGGGGACCCTAGAAAGGCAATTTGAAGCCTTCAGGCAGCGCCATTCCCGAGGTAACCTTCTGCATCTCGATGCCGGCGGCGGCATCCGCCTTGGCGCGAGCGTCGTTGATTGCGGCAGCGATGAGGTCTTCGAGCATCGACTTTTCGGATGGCTGCATCAGCGAATCGTCGAGCGCGACGCCAAGGATTTGGCCCTTGGCGGTGGCGCGGATGCGGACGATCCCGCCGCCTGAGACGCCCTCGACCTCGATCGTCTCCAGCTTGTCCTGCGCGCGCTGCAGTTCGGCCTGAGCCTCCTGCGCCATTTTCATGATGTCATCGAGATTGGGCATGGGTCGGTTCTTTCGAAATTATGGATTCAAACGTGGCATCGGGAAAGGCGGCGAGCAAGGCGGCCATGATCGGCTCCTTGAGCACGGCGACGCGGTCGCGTTCGGCTGCCGTTTTCGCCTGCTCTTGCAGCGATGGTTCACCCCCGGTGTCGGCCAGGGTGATTGTCCAGACGAGGCCGGTAACCTCCGTCGCGGCGGCGGCGAGTTCACGCGTGAAGTCGTTGCCGAGCGGGCGCAGTTGGCGGAGCGTGAGCGCGCCGGGGGCGAAGTCGACGAGCCCAGCATGGTCGCGAAGCTGGATGCCGAGGCGCATCTTGCCCGCATTTTCAAGTTGATCGACGAAGGCAGAAAAGGTCGCAGGCGCAAATTCGGCGCTTGGCGCGGGTTGCGGAGCGGCTGATCGGCCCGACGGCGAGGTGACCGCCGTCCCCTCCCCGCTCGCCAGCCGCGTCAACAGGGCGGCGGGATCGGGCAAGTCGGCGGCGTGGACGAGCCGCAGCAGCACCATCGCCGCCGCTTCGTGCGGATCAGGGGCAATCGTGACATCCTGCAGGCCCTTAAGCAGCAGCTGCCACAGGCGGTGAAGAACGGCCCAGCCAAGCTTGCCCGCCCACTGATCGGCGGCATCGCGCTCCTCGGTCGATTGCATGACGTCAAGCGGCGCGCCAGCCTTGACCCGGGTGACCGAGTGAACGGTCTCCATCAGCCCGCGCATTAGGGCAGCGGGGTCGAGCCCGAGGTTGTAGGCTTCATCGAGCTGGGCGAGCGTAGCGGCACCATCGCTTTCAATCAGCGCAACGAACAGGCGGCGCACTCGACCGCGATCGGCCAAGCCGAGCATGTCGCGGACTTCCGCGGCGGTAACCGTCGCCTCCCCGTGGGCAATCGCCTGATCAAGGATCGACAAACCGTCACGCGCGCTGCCTTCTGCTGCGCGGGCAATCACGTCCAATGCTTCGGGCTCAACCGCAACGCCTTCGGCGGCGGCGACCTTGGCGAAGTGGGCGGCAAGCGTCTCGGCGGGAATGCGCTTCAGGTCAAACCGCTGGCAGCGTGAGAGGACTGTGACCGGAACTTTGGCCACTTCGGTCGTCGCAAACAGAAATTTGACGTGGGCGGGGGGCTCCTCAAGCGTCTTCAATAAGGCGTTGAAGGCGTTCTTCGAAAGCATGTGGACTTCGTCGATGATGTAAATCTTGAAGCGCGCCGAAACCGCCGCGTAGCGCACGGCCTCGATGATCTCGCGGATGTCGTCAACCCCGGTGTGGCTCGCGGCGTCCATCTCGATGACATCGATAAAGCGTCCCTCGGTGATCGCGCGGCACGGTTCGCAAATTCCGCACGGTTCGATTGTTGGACCGCCGGTGCCGTCGGGACCGATGCAGTTGAGGGCCTTCGCAACGAGACGCGCGGTCGAGGTTTTGCCGACCCCGCGAACTCCGGTCAGAAGGAAGGCGTGCGCAATCCTCCCTCGCGCAATGGCGTTGCCAAGTGTGGTGACCATGGCGTCCTGACCGATCAACTCAGCGAAGGATTGCGGGCGATATTTGCGCGCGAGGACGCGATAGGCGCCCGGTGCTGCAGCGGGCAAAGGCACTTGTGGGAGGTCGAGCCCGAGTCCGGGCGATTCGTCATCGGTCATTTGCGGCGAGCTTAGGAGCTTGGCACGTCAATGGGAATTGATGGTCTGTGGGAATAGGTAGAAGCCGGACGACCCGGGCCGAAATCGTTGTGGCTGCTTCCTTCCGGATCTGACCAGGTTGGCGACAAGCCCGTCCGCCCGACTCCCAGGGCGCATATGGGCGAAGCAGCGCGCGCGATCAAGTTCCCGCGCGCTGCGGTCGCGACTACATCATGTTGTGGCGCGTGCGGCAGACGCGGACCGTCTTTCCGTGGCGCATCTGGTTGTAGCATTTGCGGTTATGATGATGGCGCATCATCATCTTGTGGTCGCCATTCATGCGGGTTTCGGTGTGGCGCATGCTGGTCGTCGTCTTGTGTTTGTCCATCGTCGAATGGTTCATCATCGACGGAGCCATATCGTTGGTCGTGGTGGTTGTAGTCGATGTCGACTGGGCAAGCGCGCCGGTGGCTAGGATGCCGGCGGCGAGTGCGATTAAAATCTTCATGTGCCTCTCCTTGACGGGCTACAATGCAGCCCGCGGCGTTAACGGTCAGACCCCTGCGCTCGTTCCTAGTCGCGCCGCCAGTCATGGCTCGAGGGAGGCATTCGCACCGTCAGTTCGCCTTCTGGAAGCGCGATCTGGCAGGCCAGGCGCGATGTGCGGGTGACCCCGACAGCGAGATCAAGCAGGTCGTCTTCGTCCTCGCTGGCTCGCCGCAGGCGATCGAAGTCGGCGAGTGCGACGATGACGTGGCAAGTCGAGCATGCCATTTGCCCTTCACAAGCACCCTCCAGCGCTTGGCCGTGCGCCTGGGCGACATCGAGGAGATTTGTTCCTGCAGGCGCTTCGACTTCGCAATCCAGCCTTCCGTCGGGACGCAGAAATCGAACGAGGGTCATGCCGCAACCTGTTGCGTACGCGTGCTTTCAACGAGGCGGTGGCAAGCGTGAACCAATTCTTCTTCGCTCGTGTATCGGCCAAAGCCAAGGCGGATCGACGAGCGCGCCTCGCGATCGGAAAGGCCGAGCGCGCGCAGGACATGGCTTGGACGGCCTGACCCGCTGGCGCAGGCCGAGCCGAGCGAGAAAGCGATGTCGCGGCAGTCGGAGAGCAAGCGCGCGGTGTCGAGGCCCTCGCGGCGGAGGTTGAGGTTGCCGTGGTAGCGCGCCTCGGCGCTGCCGTTGAGGATCCACTCCGGACCGAGAGCGGCGAGCGCGGCGGCCCACAGGCGTTCAATGTGACTGGCGTCGTGCTGCCCGAGGCTTTGCATAAGCCGCGCAGCCTCGCCGAAGCCTGCGCACAGCATTGGCGAGAGGGTGCCCGAGCGGCCACCCCTTTCCTGCGCGCCGCCGTGAAGCAGAGGCGCAAGCGTGAGCCCTCCGCCAAACCACAGTGCGCCAATACCCTTGGGACCATGAATCTTGTGTGCCGAGAGGGCGATCATGTCAGCGGACGGGGGCATGTGGACGCGGCCCAACCCCTGCACCGCGTCGCACAACAGCAGCGCGCCAAAACCATGCGAAAGCGCAGCGATCGCCTCGACCGGCTGGATCACCCCGATCTCGTTGTTGACGAGCATGACGGCGACCAGCGCGGTGCGGTCGTCGATCGCTTGTTCGACCTCGTTCAGATCGACGAGCCCGTCGGTGCCGACCGACAGGCGAACGACCTCTCTCGTTTACTGGCTATAGAATCACACTTGAAATCATTCCCCTACCACTCGATGAAGGACAGAATGATGATTGATGATTGTATTGATAAGTTGGATTGTTGTATGAAAGACCTAATCATCGAACACAATTCATGATCAAT
>JANXUU010000147.1 GCA_025356055.1 Sphingomonas sp.
TCGGCCGGGGAGGGTGAAGTCGCTCCCGTCGCGGGCGGTGAAGCGGCGGTCGGGCTCAAGCGCGCGAGTCATGGTCGCGCCGCCCTTGTCGAATCTGGCCTCAAGCGTGCCGTTCATCAGCCCGAGCCAGTTGGCATAGGCCGCGACCTTGTCCTGCGCATCGACCGCGGCGATCGAATCCTCGAGGTCGACGATTGCGGTCAGCGCGGATTCGAGCACGACATCGGCGATCCCGGCCATGTCGTCGCGGCCGATCGGGTGGGCCTTGTCGATGACGAGTTCGATGTGCAGGCCATTGTGGCGCAGGAGGAAGTTACCGCCCGATGTGCCGACGAGTTGCGCCGGGTCCTTCAGCGCAGGATTGCCTCCGGTCCAATCGGCCCATGAGCCGTCGGCGAGCGGCACCGCGTCGTCGAGAAAGGCCTTTGCCCAGCCAATGACCTGAGCGCCGCGTGCCGGGTCATAGCCCTTTCCGCTCGCCGCGCCGGGCAGCGCATCGGTGCCGTAGAGCGCATCGTACAGGCTGCC
Source organism: Sphingomonas sp. (assembly GCA_025356055.1). Lineage (GTDB taxonomy): Bacteria > Pseudomonadota > Alphaproteobacteria > Sphingomonadales > Sphingomonadaceae > Sphingomicrobium. The sequence continues at coordinate 529 of JANXUU010000147.1, forward strand.
CCAGCGCGCGTTCGCGGCGTTGAGGGCGAAGCGGGCGTTGAGCACCGGGACGACCAGCTGGGGTCCGGCGAGCCGCGCGATCTCTTCGTCGACGTTGGTGGTGGTGATGGCGAAGGGCGCAGGCTCGGGGACGAGGTAGCCGATGTCGCGAAGAAAGGCCTGATATTCGGACTGGTCGATCGGCTGGCCCGGGCGAGCCCGGTGCCAGGCGTCGATCCTGGCCTGAAGCTTGTCACGGGTCGCGAGGAGGGCAGCGTTTTGCGGAGAAAAGCGGGTGAAGATGGCGGCTACGCCCGGCCAGAAGGCGGCGGGATTGAGCCCGGTGCCGGGGAGTGCCTCGCGCTCGAGGAAGTCAGCCAGGGCGAGGGCGACCTGAAGCCCGGCCTTATTGATCAAGTCGCTCATGTGTCCGCCTTCGATTGGATCCCGTCGCGCCTTGCCCCGGCGAGCGCCGACGGTCCAGTGACATTTCGAAGGAGTCGCGGCTGACATCGACCAGTGCCGCCAAGCAAAAAGGGCGGAGCTTTCGCTCCACCCCTCATTGTTCAGATCCAACGAGCCGTTCGCTTAACCGCGCTCACCCTTCGACGGCGGGGGCGGCGGGGGCGGGGGCGGGGGTGCCGCGACCGGGCATGCCGCGTCCAGCGCAATCACCGAACCGTCGGCGCAAGTCTGAGTTGCAGGCGGCGGCGGCGGCGGCGGCGGCGGTGGTGGCGGCGCAATCTCTGCGACCGCCGGGTGACCTAGCGATACGCGGAACCCAGCCGAGAAGCCGTGTGCCGTCAGCCCCTTGCGGAACCGACCTTCATAACCAGCGAACAATGCTGCAGTCGGGCTGACGTTAAAGTTCAGTCCGGCATCGACATCAAACGCCGACCGGCCGTAGCCTGGCCCGCTGACGGTGAAGCTCGAGGCGCTGTTGCCGTTGAACAACGCTGTCACATTGTTGTTGCGACGCTTCAGGTCGTAGCGATAGGCAACCCGGCCGTAGGGCGAGATACCGGCGCCCGGCGAGCTTGACAGGTCCACCCCGAGAAGGGCGTCGGTCCGCTTCGTGTTGATGCGGCTGACGGTCAGGTCGAGCGAGCTTGCACCCGTTTCGGTGAAGCCGTTGATGTGCCCACTGCTATAGTCGAGCCCAACAAACGGACGCAGCTTCATCCCGCCCATGTCGGCGTTGTAACCGACCGTGCCGATCACCTTGACCAGATTGCCGGAGAAACTTGCATCGGCGACACGGTTGATCGTCGTGACGTTGATCGTGCGCGTGTTGCGATACTTGCCGTGGGCATAAGCGGCGGTCAGATCGACATCGAGCGGACCAGCGGCGTAGTCGACATAAGCGCCGACCTGCCAGCTGTTGCCACGGCCCCTGCTGGTTCCGGCGCGATAGTCGAACTTGTCGTGGCTGTAGCCGCCGGCGACGCCGAAGGTCAGGCCATTGTTGCGGAAGTCGATCCCCATGGCGCCACCATAGATCTTCTGATCGGTGCCATAATAGCTATCGCGGCTCTTGCCCTTGCCCCAAGAGCCGTAGCCGCGACCCCAAATGCTGGGCCCGTCGACATGTGACGGGGTGCCATGCATCTGCAACGCGATCTGGCGGGTAAACAGCTCGCTCTGGTCGAGCAGCCCGGTGCCATAGGCGGCGTAGGGCTCGGGGCTGGTCTGGGTGAAGAACGACCGAGCCTGGGCCAGAGTCATGTTGTCGACCGCGAGGACGACAGTCGCCGCGTCGCCAGTGGCGCCCGCGACGAGCGCCTGGAACCCGTTCGCCGTGGCAATCTGGTTCGGGGTGGCGCCGACGGCAATCCCGGTCGCATAGTTAATGCGGTTGACCGTTAGACGATAGACTTGGTTGGCCCCGCTGATCGTCACAATGCCAGTGTTGTCAAACTTGACGAACGTCGAGATAATGTTGGTGCCGGGCACGAAGGTCAGCGCGCCCGAAATGCCTCCCGACGCCTTGACGATGTCGTAGGTCGTGCCGTTGACGTAGAGGCCAGCCGCCTTGTTCAGTGCGATCGTTCCGGCCAGCGTGGCCGTGCCGGGGACACCGGTGACCGACACCTGGTCATAGTTGACGCCCGCGACCGGTGCGGCGCTTGGCCCCACGTCGATCAGCAAATTGCCGCTCGCCGTCTGGGTGAACGAGCCGTTGATGTTGAAGATCCCAGGGCTGTTGCCCGGCGACAGGATGCCACTGTTGGTGACCGCGCCGTTGACCGTGCCGGTGCCCGACAGCGTGCCGGCGTTGGCGACATCGCCAGTGATGGTGCCGTTGACCTTGGTGAACGACCCGGCGTTGCCGGTCACGGCGGAGGTCAGCGCGCCACCCGAGGCGACGTTGAGCGTCGCACCGCTGGCGACGGTGGTCGTTGCAGAGGCGAGATCGCCAGTCAGCGCCAGTGTCCCGGCGCTAACGCCGAGGTCACCGGACAGAGTGTTGCCCGTGCCGCTGAGCGTGAAGGTGCCGGTACCAACCTTGTTCAGGCTGCCCGAGCCAGCGAGGAAGCTGCCCGAGAAGGTAGTCGACGTGTTGTCGCCGCCCGTGGTGAGCGTATAGCCATCAGTTTGAACCGTACCCGAACCGGCCAGGCTGCCGATCGTTTGGTCGCCCACAAACCCACCAACTAGATCACCCAGTGCACCGTCGATGATGTGCGCGGAATTCGCACTTAGGCCATTCGCACTAAGTGCGCCAAGCTCGTTACCCGCGGCAACGGTAGTAACGCCGCTGTAGGTATTGGTGCCTGCAAGTCCAACGATCCCCTGAATATCGACCGTGCCGGTCCCCGACATGTTTCCGCCGTAAATATCAAAGGCACCGGTCAGGATGACGGCGGCATTGTTGACGACGTTCCCTTGGATGCCCGAACCCGCAATACCTTGCAGTGTTCCCGCCGAAACTGTCGTTCCTCCAGTGTAAGTGTTGGTGCCGCCAAGAATGAGCGTCGCCGTGCCGGTCTTGGTCAGGGCGCCAGCTCCCGAGATGACGCCCGAGAGCGTCGTTGCCGCCCCCGCGTTGATCGTTCCTCCGCCCGCACCGAGCGTGGCGGTGTTCGCCAGCGTAAGGGCCGCCGTGGTCTGAAGCGTACCGCCGTCGAACGCGAGGTTGCCGACGCCGATGTTGGTCGCCGCCCCAATCGCGATCGTCCCGCCGTTGAGGTTTGTCGTCCCGGTCAACAGGCTGTTGTTACCGGTCAGCGTGAGCGTTCCCGCACCCGCCTTCGTCATCGTGCCAGCGCCCGACACGGCTCCGGCGAAGGTGCCATTGGTCGGCTGGGTAAACAGCAGCGTCGCTGGCGCGGCAACGGCGATGGCACCTTGCAGCGAGGTCGAGTTGCCCTCGAGCGTGCCGGTGTTGACGTTGGTACCACCGGTGTAGGTGTTGGCGCCGGTCAGTGTGAAGGTGCCGGTGCCGTTCTTGGTCAGCGCCCCCGCGCCTGAAATGACGCCGGCATAAGCCGTCGACGTGTTGTTCCCGCCGGTATCGAGCCCGCCCGTGAGCACGACCGAACCGCCGGTGCCGTCAAGGCTGCCGATCACTTCGGCCGTGTTGACCGCAAGCGTGCCGCCGGTGTTGACCACGACCGCGTTGGTATCGGCAATCGCCGCGCCGCCGCTAAGCGCCAGCGTTCCCGCGTTGACGGTCGTTGACCCGGTGAAGGTGTTGGCTCCCGACAGCGTCTGCGTGCCAGTGCCGGTCTTGACCAGCCCGTTGGTGCCCGAAATCACGCCGCTGAAATCGGCGGTGGTCTGCGTGTTGAGCGTCAAGTCGCCGCCCGACAGCGCGACGAAGCCGTCGCCGGTAAGGTCGCCGATCGTTTCCGACGCCGCCACATCGAGCGTTGCGCCGTTAGTGATATCGACGAGGCCAGTGTCGGCCAAGGCCGAACCGCCGGTTACGCTGAGGGTCGTTCCCGGATCCTGGAGGTAGGTCCCGCCGGTGTACGTATTCGTCCCCGAGAACGTCGTAACCGCCGTCCCGCCATTATAGCCGACATAGACGACGCCGTCGCCGGACATATTCCCTGAATAGGTGCCCGTCACGTTGTTCTGGAACCAGACGTACCCGTTGCCAGATGTGTCGAGCGTGTTGACGATCGAGTTCGCCCCGAGGAACGACGCATCCGTTGTCTCTAGATAGGAACCGTTCACGTTAATGCCGGTCGAAAATGCGATCGGTGCCGTAACCTGCAACTCGCTCCCACTATTGACGTTGAGCGTGTCGAAATTCGTGACGGTCGAGCCGAGAGTTGAATACCCGCCCGTGTTAACATTGAGCGTGTTGTTCCCGGCAACGGCCGCGGTCAGCGTTCCGCTCGGAAGGCTGCCGCCGGCGTTCAGGTTGAACACGTTCGTGCCCGTGCCCATGTCGACATTACCGGTCAGGGTGCCGCTGTTGGTGATGGTGTCATTGCCCGCGCCCGTCGTAACGTTGCCCGTCAGCGAGCCGCTGTTGGTCAGAGTCGTGTCGCCGACCGAGGTGAGGTTACCAGTGATCGTGCCGCTATTGGTGACGCCGAGCGTTCCCGCAGTCGACACGAGGTTGCCGTTCAACGTGCCGGCGTTGCTGACCGTCGTATCGCCAGCAGTGTTGACGTTGCCCTGCAGGTTCCCGTCGTTGATAACGGCGAAGGTGCCGCCGGCCGAGGTGACGTCGCCGAAAATGCCGCCGCCAGCCGCATTGAAAGCGTTGTTGAGCGTGTTAGTCTGGCCGGTGCCGGCCGCTCCGAACAAAATGTTGCCAGTGATGGGATTGGTCGCGGTGGTCAGGTTGTTGACCGTGCTGCCACCGCCAACCGAAATCGCGGTATTGCCCGTGCCAACGTTGATCTGGCCGTCGTTATTGACGGTGCTGGTGGTGCCAGCCGACAAGGTGCCCAGAACGCTCGCAGGTTGGGTGACATTGATGGTCAGGCTATTCGTCGCCGATCCATTGTAGCCGTCGGGGTCAGTCGTTGTGCACGTGACGATCGTGCCGCTGAGCGAGCAGTCCGCCATTGCCGCGGTCGGCATGACGAACGCGCCAACGCCGATGAGGGCGGTCCCCAGCAAGAGCTTTTGCTTTGCGTTCAACGGATTAGTCATGATTGGACCCCTTTTAGCCAATTAATGGCGGAAAAGCTTATTCGTTACGGCAGACTCGTTTGCTAGACGGCAATCAAAACTTGCGCAAGATTATTGTTCTGACAAAATTACCACACCGCCCGACGAGCGGCTTGAGCGAATTATTGCCGCTACAAAAATGAATAAATTGGAAACGACGGGCTGGAAGAGCTGAGCGGGATCGAACCGCCGACCCATTATCTTCAACCGGTACGACTGGCCGTGTTCATCCACCACGGGCAATCCATCTTCCGGCTTGTCGTCTGGCCAGGGGATGGTCCAATGAAGCAGCCGGGCCTAAGCCGATGGCAGTGCTTAGGATAAAGGCGGGACTGTAGACGTTGCCGAGCGGCAACCCGCCAACGGCAGAACGAAGGTTAATCATCGATCCAGCCGATATGTTCAGTTTGACCGAATTACTAAAATAAAACTCGAAAAGCTGCGACGCTCGCACCTCGCTGCATGATCCATGATTGCAATGTCAAAGGTTCAGGAAAGCGCGGCGGCGGCGGGTGGGCGAAGGTGCAGCCGGTCATACAGCGTCTCCTTCGCGCGATACTGAGCCGTCATCATGATCGCGGCGCCCGCGACGATCGCTACGCCATAGGGGATCTTGCCGCGACGGGCCTTGCCTTTCCCCGCAAGACGCGAGCGGACGCTGCGGGTCGAGAGCATGACGACGGCGAGGACTCCGCCGGCAATGAACACCGCAGCCACGAGCCACATCGCGCCCATAAGACTGAACCAGAGGCCGGTCACTGCGAACAGCTTGGCGTCTCCGCCCCCGAAATTGCCGGTCGCAAAGCCAATCGTACCAAGCGCAAGCAGCGCCGCGAACACCGCGAAATTCTGCCACAGTGGAAAAACGCCGTCGCGATGGAGCGCCATCGCCACGACGGCGAGGACGCAGATCCCGAGGCAGGTCAGGTTGGCTATGCGCAGGCGCAGCGCGTCCTCGACTGCGGCGGCGAGCAGGAACAGGGCGAGGAGTGCGATCAGCCAGGTCGGCGCAGCGGTGATGAGGTTCAAGGAGCCGCTTCCGCCCAAGTGAGGTTGCTGGCCGCGCGCTGGTACCAGCTGCCGCGCACAACGATCGCGCGCGAGAAGGCAGCGATCGCGCGGGTTCGATTGTGGAACAACAAAGCAGCAACCCCGGCATCGTTGAGGCGCGCGGCCCACGCCTCGTCCCCCTCGTTGGGCAAGCGCGCGGGCAACTCCTGAGCGATCGCAGAGCGGACAAGTTCGAGATTTTCTCGGATACGCGAGGTTGTTGGTGACTGAGCGGTGGCTTTTTCAAGCAGCACGCCAGCCTCGCGCCAATGGCCGCGCAGCATTTGCGACCAACCGCGATTGTTAAAGATCGCAGCCTCATTGGGGGACAGCGCGAGCGCGTGGGCGTAGGCCGCGTCAGCGGACGGCCAATCGCGGGCCATGTCGCCAACCACTCCCAACGCGTTCCAAGTGCGCCATGATGCGTCAGGGAAGCGCGCTGCCGTGGTGATCAGCCGCGTTGCATTCGCCGTAGCGCCTTGGCGAAGCGCAGCGATCCCGGCGCGTTCGGCGAACAAGGCGCTGGCGGGATCGGCAGCTGCAAGTTTTGCATAGCGCACGGCCGCGTCGCCATCGTGGCCTGATTGGTAGGCGATGTCGGCGAGGAGCGCGTCGACCGGGCGCCCCGACGTGCCCTTGGCGACGATGGCCTCGACGATCAGGCGCGCCTGTTCGACTCGCCCCGCGGCGACCGCCTGCCGGGCATCGCCAAGCGTCGCGACAGGCAGTTCGGCCGCGGCGAACAACAGGGTCAGCGCAAAGATCATCCCGCGCTGGTCACTCGTCCACCAATCGCGGCGTCACGACCGAGCAGGACAATGATCGCTCCGCCTTCTCCGCCTTGCTGGCGCGTGGCGGCGCCAAAGCGCGCCGCGAGGCGGCGGGCGATTGCTTGGTGGCCCGTCGGGAACAGGACGAGGCTGGCTAGGCGGGTACGCGGAGCATTGCCGATGACGATCCCGTGCCAGCCCTGACGTTCGAGCCAACTTCGCGTTTGCGCCGCGAGACCCTGCCGGCGGGCAGCGTTCAGTAAGTGGACCGAAGCGAGGGTTGGCTTGGCAGGAGGCGCCGCAACGGCACTCCGGACGACTGTCGGGGCCAGTGGCACGGTCATCGGCAAGGTTACAAGCGCTACCTCGCCAAGCGACAGCCGTTCGAGGTGCGGGCCGATCGCCCGCCTCGCTTCGACGGGCACGGTCACGCGATCGGCCGGACGGGCGGGGGTGAGAGCCAGGGTGACTAACGCAGACCGTTCGACCTTCGGGCCGGTCGTCTCGCCTCGCACTGCCGCGGCTTGCTGGTCGAAACCTTGGGCTGTGAGCGAGGAAGCGAGCGCGCCGAGCGTGGCGCGATCGTGCGGAGCGGTCGCCAACGCTCTTTCGTAATAGCCCTGCGACAGGTCATAGCGGCCCATCAGTTCATAGCAGGCCGCCATCCCCTGAAGCGCCGCGATGCTTTGCGGATCTTCGGCGAGCGCGCGGCGGAAGGATTCGAGCGCGAGCGCGGCATCGCCGATGACGAGATGCGCGCGCCCCTCCGCTAGTCGCGAATCAATCGGCGCAGCGCTTGCCGATCGCGCGCCGAGCGGACGGATTTCGACCATTTTTGGACTGGCGCAGGAAGCCAACAGCGTGGCGGCGACGATTATGGCGGGCAGGCGCGTGCGATTCATCTCAATGTACCCCATGGAGAGCGGGAATCAGCGTCCGCACGACGCGGATCGCGGCGGGAAGCATCAGCACGCCAATCATCACCGGCAACATGCAAGCGACCAGCGGGATCGACAGAAGCACTGGCAGGCGATGCGCTTTTTCTTCGGCCCGCATCCGCCGCCGCTCGCGCATTTCGGCGGCGTAGACGCGCAGCGTCTGGGCAATCGAAGAGCCAAGCGTGGTGGACTGGATCAGCAACGTCGAAAAGGCACGAATCTCGTCGGCACCGGCGCGGTCGGCCATTCGACGAAGCGCGTCCTCGCGGCTGCGCCCGGCGCGAAGCTCGAGCACGACGGTACCCAATTGCTCGGCGAGCAACGGGTGCGATGCGGTCATTTCCTGACCGACGCGGGCGAAGGCGGCCTCCAGCCCGAGGCCGGCCTCGACGCACACCAGCATCAGATCGAGCGCATCGGGAAAGGCGTTGATCAAGGCTTGTTGACGGCGGTCGGACTTGGCCTTGATGAACAGCGACGGAAGGTAAAGGCCGGCGACGGCGGCGATCATCAGCATGAAGTACAAGCGCAAGATGCTCGGCGAAGAGCCGGCCAGCCTGAGCATCGCAAAAACAAGCAGCGGCAGCCCGAGCACCATCATCAGCCGGATGAGCGTATAGACGCGCGGCGCGGCGGGCTCGATGAAGCCTGCGGCGATCAGTCGCTGGCGAAGCTGATGGTCCTTGGTGTCGATCAGCGGAAGCCCCGACTTTTCGACCGCATTGACTAATCTGACCCACGCGCTGGCATTGTCGCGCGGACGCAGCGAGCTGGCAGGATCCCCCACCGCGCCACCGCGCGAGGCTTCGCCGACTAGGCGCTGGCGGGTCAACTGGCGGGTTCCGAACGCGCTTGCGATGACGTAGGAGATCGCTGCGACAAGCGCGAAGAGCCCCGCGAGGAGCGCCAGTTTGAGCAGGCTGTTCTGGGCGATCAATTCGGTCATGCGCCGCTAGACCTTCAAATCGACCATTCGCCGGATCATGAAGAATCCGATCAGGTACAATATTATTAGCGCGCCGAAGCCGGGCACGAATGCAGGATCACCGGCAACGTCGAGGAAAAATGAGGGGTTGAGCAGGAACAGCGCGACCAGGACGATGATCGGCAGTGCGGTCAGCATGATCGCGGACATGCGTCCCTCGCTCGACAACGCGCGGACCTTCATCATCATCGACGCGCGGTCGCGGATGACCTTGGACAGATTCTCGAGGATTTCGGCGAGGTTGCCGCCCGTTTCGCTCGCCACCGACAGCGAGACGACGAACATCCGCATGTCCTCCATCCCCCACCGGTCGGCCATCGCACCGATCGCGTCGCGCAGGTCGGCACCATAAGTGACTTCATCGACCACCAGCCCGAACTCGCTGCCGATCGGATCGGCCATCTCGACGGTCAAAAGGTCGAGCGCCGCTGCTACCGGATGGCCCGCGCGCAGGCCGCGAACGAACACATCGAGCGCGACCGGAAACTGGTCCTGCATCTTGCGCCGGACGCGGTTGGCCTTGGCTTGAAGGAACATCATCGGAATCATTCCGCCGACCAGTCCGGCGATCGTCGCGACGAGGAGCAGCCGGCCGGGGCTGATCGCGATTCCCTTGCCGACCATCAGCAGGAGGATGACGAGGAAGAGGATCGTCGGAACGACGCACAGCATCAGCAGGACCCGCGCCGGAGTCAGGGCGATCTGGCTGGCGATGAGCAGGCGTTCGAGGCGGTTGGCCATTCCCGAAAAGCTTGGTGGCAGGCTGGCGGCGAAATCGCCCGTGCCGCGCCGAAGCAGCGTGCGCGTCTCGGCGCGGCTGTGGCCTTGCTGAAGCAATGTCAGCCGAAGGTTGATCGCGCGGCTTTCCGACCGGTTTGCCGAAATCCACGAGATCAGCGCCTCGACTCCCAGCATCACTGCGCCGAACACGCAAACGAGGAACAGCGCTTTGAGCCAGCTGCCGGTCATCAGTCGAACTTCGCATCGGGACGGAACAAGTCGCCCGGAAGGGTGATGCCATGCGCGCTGACCTGGTCGGCAAAGCGCGGGCGAATCCCGCATGCCTCGAACCGACCGATGACTTCGCCTTCGGGGCCGACCCCGGTTTGGCGATAACGGAAGATTTCCTGCATGGTGATGACGTCGCCCTCCATCCCCGTCAGTTCGGACAGGCTGGTGACCTTGCGCCGGCCGTCCGACAGGCGGCTGACCTGGACGACGATATGGATCGCCGAGGAGATTTGCGCGCGGGCCGAGCGGGCGGGAATGTCGATTCCGCTCATCCCGATCATCTGCTCGACGCGCGACAAGGCATCGCGTGGATTGTTGGCGTGAACCGTCGTCATCGAGCCTTCGTGACCGGTGTTCATCGCCTGGAGCATGTCGAACGCTTCGCCGGCGCGCACTTCGCCGACGATGATCCGGTCGGGCCGCATGCGCAGCGCGTTCTTGACCAGTTCGCGCTGGGTGATCTCACCCTTGCCTTCAATATTTGGCGGGCGCGTTTCGAGCCTGGCGACATGCGCCTGCTGGAGCTGGAGCTCGGCCGAATCTTCGATCGTGACGATCCGCTCGCGCGGGTCGATGTAGGCCGACATGGCGTTGAGCAAGGTCGTTTTGCCCGAACCCGTGCCACCCGAGATGAGGACGTTGCGCCGCGAGGCGATCACCGCGCGCAGCACTTCGGCGATTTGCGGCGGGATGCTCCCGATCTCTCGCAGTCGCTCCATCGAGATCGGCACTCGCGCGAACTTGCGAATCGAGAGCAACGAACCATCAAGCGCAAGCGGCGGAACGACCGCGTTGATGCGGCTGCCGTCGGCGAGGCGAGCGTCGACCATCGGCGAGCTCTCGTCGACGCGGCGCCCGACCGCGGAAACGATCTTCTGGATGATGCGGAGCAGATGGCGCTCGTCCTTGAACCGGACGGGGGTCGGTTCGAGCATGCCGAAGCGCTCGACGAATACCGAGTTGTAGCCGTTGACGAGGATGTCGGTGATCGTCGGGTCCTTGAGCAACGGCTCGAGCGGCCCCAGCCCGAGCAATTCGTCGAGTACGTCGCCGACCAGCTGCTTGCGCTCGGTCTGGTTGAGCGCATGGCTCTGCTTCGCCAGCTCCTCGTGGATGATGTCGCCGATCTCGTCCTCGATCTGCTCGCGCGACATCTGGTCGAGCGCGGACAGGTTGATGAGGTCGAGCAGCCGCTGGTGGAGCGCGACCTTGAGCTCGGTACTCCCGTCGCGCGTCGCGAATGCCCCGGCATCGCCCATCGTCATCAGTCGCTGGTCGTCGCGCGAAACGGCCGGTTCCGCTTCCCCTTGAGTGACTGCGCCCTTGGCGGGCTTGCGGACTTGCCACAGGCTCATCGTTCGAGCCCCAGCGCGCCAGCCAGCGCGGCGTTCATCAGGTCGAGTTCCTTGCCGAGCTGGCTCTTGCGTTTGAGTGCATCAATTGGCACGCCGCGCTCGGTTGCGCTACGCATCAGGGCGGGGTCACTAACGACAGTGAAGGCGACCTCGCGCCCGAGCGCGGTTGCAACATTGTCAGCGCCGAGCGAGCGATACTGCGACTTGTCGAAGCGGTTGATTACGACGCGGATGTCGAGCGCGTCAAGGTCCTGCGAAGTGATGAGGTCAAGCTGGCGGCGAGCGCGGTGAAGGCTGCCGACGCCTAGGTCGGTGACCAGCAGAATCAAGTCGGACGTCGCGAGCAACGACAGGGTCCAGTTAGTCCAGTTGGTCGGCAGCTCGACGAAAACGGTTCCGAATTCCCGTTTGGCGGCAGCGACGATTTCCATCAGTTGATCGGAAGCCATCAGTTCGAGCGGCATCATTTCGGCCGGCGCGGCGATCAGCTGCAGCCCGCTTTCGTGGCGAGTGGTGACCGAGCGAAGCAGTGCTCCGTCGAGCCGCGATCCGGCCTGGAACAGATCGGCAAGGGTGAGCCGCGGACGCATCCCCAACTGGAAGGCGGCATCGCCGAACTGAACGTCGAGATCGATCAGGCACGCCTCGCGCCCCTGTGACGCCTCGGATCGGGCGAAACGGATCGCGAGCTGGGTAGTCAGCGCGGTCGCCCCCACACCGCCAACGCTTTTGATCACGGTCACCAGCTTGGCGGCGCGGGTCGGCAGTGTCGGCGCTTCGGGCGCGGCTCGCCGATCGTGCACCGGCATCAGCGAGGCTTCGAGATCGACGATGTCGAGCGGCAGCGGCAGCACGTCGTGGGCGCCCGCCTTGAGCAGCGCGCGGACCAGCGCGAGCGGTGGCTCATAGGCGGCGGCGACCAACGGCGTTGCGGTGCTCGTCGCGAGCCGCTTGAAGCGCTTGATCGAAGCCGGGCTGTCGGCGTCGACCTGGATCACTGCGGCGGCAGCGTCGGTCAGTTCCTGCGGGTCGATCCAGTCGCTCACCGGGATCACGTAGAGCTCAACCGGGAAGCCCGCGACGCGTGCGCCGACGAGTGCCCCGGCGTCGCCCTGCGCCCCGCTAAGGTACAAGTTCACCGCCGCTTCGCGCCGCGCGGTGTGCCAGGCGTTGGCGGGTTGAGTGGAATTATACGCGGTCATATCAGGCACCTGGGTTCATGGGTAACAAGTCGTGCGCACCGATACCACGCCAGATCAACGGCGAACGTCGCGCGGTGCCGGGCCGGGACAGTGCGCCACTCACTCCGAATATTGCCCACTGGCGTCCTCCGCCGTCAGCGTGGAGCTGAACGACGGCAGCGTTAAGGTCGCGAGAAGCAGGCTGGTGATCGGCACGAACTTCAGGTTCTTCACCGACACTGTGACGAACGGTGAAATGTCCATCGAGGTGGCCCCCCCGTCGCCGGCGGTGCCCAGCCCGGATCCCGAATAGCTGACAACGACATTCGCGGCGGTGATGTTGGGATCGATCGCCTTCATCCGGTCAACGATCTTGTTGAAGGTGGTTGAGTCCATCGTTCCGGGGCTTGGATATGGCGTCGTTATGCCACTACATCCGGCGCTGGTGCATTCGATCAAGCCGAGCGCGCTTGCGGGAATCGGGTCACCGGCCTTGACGGCCGGCCTCCCCCCTGAAGCGATTGTATAATCCTCGGAGACAAGGCCGGGAGCGAGCACGTTCGTGACCACCGCCATCCGGACCCCCATCTGCGTCGCCTTTTCGGCTTCGTTGGTTTCCCACAGGAAGCGGCCACCGTCGATGATCCCGAACAGCAGGATCAACAGCAGGGGCAGGACCAGCGCAAATTCGGCCGCGCTCGCTCCGCGGCGATCGCGAGCGCAACGCAGCGACCAATGACGCGCGCCGCTCACAGGCCCGACACCGGCGCTTCGGACGTCGCATGCATGCACAGCCCTGCGGGAGAGACGCCGAACAAGGAGGTGTAGGAAACGTCGGCACTGACCGTGACGACGGGAATATCGGTTCCAAGCCCCGCCCATACCCCTGAATAGCTGGCTTTGGGGACGCAGCGCATCGTAACTGTCACGCTTTGCGTCGCCGGGCTGCACGCGTTTGCCCAGAAATTTGACCCGAAGCGGCCGGTCGCGGTGCCATCGAACGATCCCGTCTTGGTAACGTTGATGATCGGCGTGCTGGCGACGGCATTGACTGTAGAGGGGCAAGTGTAGCCCGCCGCTAGCGGCAGGCGCGAGCCGAACCGCGCGCCGTCGCGCACGCTCTTGGCGACGGCATGCTCGGTCATGAAATAATTGCCCGTTTCGACCGATCCGAACAGGATGATAATCAGCAACGGCGCGACCAGCGCCATTTCGGCCGCCGCCGCGCCGTTTCGATCGGCAAAGAACGATGATACGCGCCGCATCATCGCACCAGATACGGTTTGTTGCGTGAATAGTATTGGAAGCCCGATCCACCTGCTGCGGTCGACGAGGGCCCGACGATCTCGCCATAGATTTCCTTGCCGTTGGTTGTCCCCGGATAGGTCCGGTCTTCCGACGGTTCGGTCAGGAACACGTCGAACGCGCGCAGCTTGTCGAAACTCGTCTTGCCCGAAATCGCGGTGCAGTCGGCGGCGACGATCGGCAGCACGCGCCGATCCTTCTGCTTGGGATAGGCCGTGCGCGCGGCTGGCGCGGCGGGATAGCCGCACTGGGTCTGGACGGTCCAATCATAGCTGGTAGGGTTGTTCTTGGGTTTGGGTGTCGACGGCGACGCAATACTCACCGTTCGCTGCGGAGTTGTCAGCAGCGTTGCTGCGTTTGTCGATTCCCATTTATAGACGTCGTATCGCGATAGCGAGGCGAATGCTTTGCCAGCAGACGTCGCCGCCGCACTTTCCATGCCCACATGATTAGCGGTGAAATAGGCTTGGCGGGTCCATGCGCCGTCGCCCACATTGGCGGCGAAGCCAGTTCCCGCGCAGGTGCCGTAATGGCAAGTATCGCGCGGGAAGCCGACGACGGGCGCAACAGGCACTTCGAGCGCCCCCACCCCATCCGCCGGGCAAGTCAGGGATGCAGCGGCGGTGTTGGCTTGCGCTTGTGTCGGGCTGACGTTGGTCGGCGTGTTGATGGTCTTGTCGGCGAGGCGGAGGATCATGTCCTTGCGTGCGTTCGCGGCCGGGCAGCCGTTGCCGGTGGCGGTGTCGCATGCAGGCGTACAGGTTGATCCGCTCCCGCACACCTTGTTGTTCTTGTTGTTATAAACGTCGAGCCGAGTGTTAAGCGCGTCCGTAACCGGAGTTTTCGTTCCTGGCTCCGTTACTGTGGCCGACGTCGCTTGGCATCCATTGAGTCCGAAGCCCAGCAGAGCGTCGAACGCGCCATTGAGACCGGCCCCGAAATCGAGGAGGCCGTAATTCCCTGAGGTTCCCTGGAGTGGCTTGAGGACGATTCCCTTGCCGATATCGGCCGAGGTCGGGAAATCCGGCGTCGGCGCGCAGACCACCAGCGGGGCGATGTCGCATACCGACGACTGGACCCCGGCCACCGCCTTTGCCGTGACATTACCGGACGAAAAAGCGGCGACGATCGGGGTGAGCGCATAGTTGGCCACGCGCGCGGCGGTGGTGACGACGACGAACTGCGCCTTGGTCGGATCAGTCGTGACCGTGCAGGGGGCCGCGCTGTCCGCTTTAGAATCGTCGAAGGCGGAGCAGTAGACCGTGGTCAGGTTGACGGTAGAACCCTTGGAATCATTGGCGAAGCGCGTGAAATTCGCTGCCAGCCGATCGGTATTGGTGGCCGACTGGATCGATTTGTCGGCGCGCGTAATGGCATCGCTCTGCCGGTCGAGCTGCGAAGCAGCGGCAAGGGCTGCCTGGTCCGCGGCCCCTTGAAGCTCGGTATCGAGACCCGCCAGCCGGGCATAGTCGAACGCGATCCCGCCGACACCGATGAGCGCGACCAGCGACAGTGCCACGGTCGCCGCTACCGCACCTTTCGTGTCTTTGTAGAAATCCCGGACCGAGCGTCCCATGACCGTCTCATCCTCAGTGTTGCGAGCCGCCACCGGTGGTCGATGTGCTGGTCTTGATGTCCTCGACCTTCTTCACCGTGTCGGTGCGATAGCGTTTGGTTGCGGCGGCGGCCGTCGCTCCGCTGTCACCGGGCAGCGCGCCGCCGGCGACGTAGACCGGGTCGGGGTTGATGATCTGGACCGCGGCGTTGAACTTGGCCGCTTCGCCGAAATGAACGTCTCCCGATCCGATCACGCTGTTGGCGGTGTTGCAGCCACCCAGCGCGAGCAGCGCGGCGAGCGGGATAAAGCGCTGGCTAGAGAACATGGCCATAGTCCTTTTCGAAACCCAATGGCGCGCTTTGCGACAAGTTACCGCCGCTCGGCAGCGCTCCTAGCGGGCGCGCGGGCGGCGGGGGTGGCGGCGGGCCGGCCGGCGACGAGAAAGCCGCTCCCGCTGGCGGAACCCCGGTATCGGTCCGCCCGAGCAGCAGCAGGTCGGCCTCGTTCGGCGGGCCGACGCGATCGGTCGGCACCTTGAGCGTGGCCGCGCGAACGGGGCGCACCAGCCGCGGCGTGACGATGATCACCAGCTCGGTCTCCTCATGCTGGAAGCCGGTCGAGCGAAACAGGGTGCCGATGATCGGGATCGAGCCGAGGCCCGGCAGCTGCCGCACCGTGTCCTGGAAATCCTTGCGCAATAGCCCGGCCATCGCGAAGCTCTCGCCATCGCGCAGCTCGACCACGGTCCTCGCGCGCCGCGTCTGCAGGCCGGGGATGCGCAAGCCGTTAACTACGATCGACGCCGACGGGTCGATCGAGCTGACTTCGGGCGCGACAACCAGGTTGATCACCCCGTCGGCGAGCACCGTCGGCGTGAACGCCAGGCTAACCCCGAACGGCTTGAACTCGACCGTGATATTGTTGCTGCTACCATTGCCGCCCCCGCTGCCACCCTGGCTGACGGGAATCGGGAATTCGCCGCCGGCAAGGAAGCTCGCGGTTTCGCCCGACAGCGCGACCAATGTCGGTTCGGCGAGGGTGGTCACGACGCCCTTGGTTTCGAGGAGGTCGAGTGTGGCGTTCAGGTTGGTCCCCAGCGCGTGGAAGGCGCGGGTGAAAATGCCGAAACTGCTGGTAATCGCGCCTAACGCGAGGACGCCGTTGCCGGGCGAGGTCGAGGTCGAGGTCGATCCGGTGAACGGGTCGGTGATGGTGTTGGTGACGTTGGCGCCGGGCAGCAGGCTCGCCCCGCCGCCACTGACCCCCTGGAACGCGCCGTGGTTGCTCTTGACGCCAAGGCCTAGGCCAATCTGCGCAAGTGCGGACCGCTTGACCTCGGAAAAGCGCACTTCGAGCATGACCTGCTGCGCGGCGCCGACCGACATCATGTTGATGACCTTGCCCGGGGCATAGGTCTCGGCGAGCTGGACCGCGCGATCGGCGGCGGGGCCGCTCGACACGATCCCGTCGAGCACCACCGAATCGTTGGAAATTCGCGCGCCGATGCGATCGTCGGGCATTATTTCCGACAGTTGGCGCTTGAGCGTGATTACATCGGGTCCGACGACGACGTCCATCACCGCGATCAAATTGCTCGACCGGTCGTAAAGCGTCAGGCTGGTAGTGCCGTTCTTCTTGCCGAGCACATAGAGCGAGCGGTTGGTCAGCGGCAGGACGTCGGCGATGTCCGGATTGCCGATTAGCGCCTTGGCGAACGGCCGATCGACGCGAAGCACCTGGCTTTTGTTGACCGGCACTTCGAGCTGCCCGGCGTGCAGGCCATCGGCCATGCTCATCGGCGCGATCTGCGCCTTGGCGGTTGACCCGATCACCCCAGCGCCGAGCGCTGTCGCGACCAGCAGCGCGGCTGCAAATTTGTTAAACGCCATGACCCCCCACCTCGTAACTGTCGCCCTTCGTCCCCCGGACGACTTCGATACTATCGGTCTTCTTGCTCGGCGGCGCCGTTTTTGTCGTCCGCACGACGGTGCGATGGATGACGTGCACCGGCGCCCCAGTGCGCACCGGGACCGCGCCCAGCGACATCACGTTCGCGGCGGCCGCCATGCTGCCGAAGCGGTTGGTGCGCAGGTCGTTGAGGCTGACGGTCGCGGCGCCGATATTGTTCTGATCGTCGCCCGGCTTGCGCAGCACGAGGCTGAGCGATCCGACCTGCTGACCGAGCGCGAGTTTCTGCGCATCGAGCGGCGTGACCTCGAGCGTCGCGGTCTTGGCGACCGACGCCTTGCCATCCTCGCCCTTGGTGTCCTGGTCGATGGCGATGACGCGCGCATTCTGCAGCAGGACATCGGTCAGTTGCTCATTGCTGTTGTTCTGGCCGACGACGCTGCGAGTGACGAGCACATCGACTGAATCATTGGGTTGGACAAAGCCGCCGACACCCGAAACGTCGTTGATACGGACTGCGGCGGCGCGCTTGCCATCGGGCAGCAGCGCGGCGATCGACGCAGCCTTGCCTTCGCCCGAAATCTTGCTGGCGAGGATCGGTTCGTTGACCTGGATTGGCAGGAGTGCCGCGCGGCGTTTGTCTTGCGGCAGAAGTGCGGCGAGCGATGGAAAACTTCCCGCGGGAATGCTGGTGTTGGGAAAATCGACGAAGCGAACTTTGTCAGGTGTAAGCTCAGTGCCATAGGCTAACGGAACCGCAGCGACCGCGACCCGAGTGCTTCCCGATAACTCGGCGCGACGTTGCGAGCCAATCAGGAAGGAATTAGCGAGGAATACGGCAACCAGGCCAAGCACAAGTGCTACCCCCAATGCCATGACAGTCCGACGATTCATTCCGACGCCCCCCCCGACGCTGCTTAGAGCCCGTTTCACAATTCATGAGGTCCGCGACATTCACATTCGCTTTGTCTGCGAAGAGGCAATAAATACCTCACTTCCGTGCGACATAGACACCTGAGGCGGCATCAACGCGCGAGGTAAGCAATTTCGAAACGGCCTCTTAATACGACCCGCCAATTAGCGGAAGAAATTGGAGCCACCTAGATGGTGGCTCCAATCAATCAGTTGCAGACTCGTGTACTTATACACGTTCCCGCATTAGTCATCGCGGTTGAGATGCTTACTCCCAAAGCAATCGCGGCGACGGCAATGCCGGTGCCGACGATGGCCAGGATCAGCGCATATTCCGCTGCGGCCGCTCCGGACTCATCCCGGAGCATATTGGTGAAAGTTTTCATGGCTACTTCCTCCGAAAAGATTACAGGCAACCAGACGCAATGTGGGTCGTGATGCAAGTGCCGGCTTTGTTCATTGCTGTGGAAATGCTGGCGCCCAGTGCGATCGCAGCAACAGCAATGCCCGTCCCGACGATCGCCAAAATGAGCGCATATTCCGCCGCCGCGGCGCCGGAGTCGTCCTTCAACATGGTGATAAAAGTCTTCATGGTTAAGTCCCTTACGATTATCTCGCGCCGCCCCCGGCACGAGTTGTCGCCGTGCGAATTTCACAAAGACTTCCGGTCACTTCAGGGCGACGGCCCCTCAACGCGGTGATCGCTAAGTCCCCTAACTCGCTAAGCTGCTTATTTAATCTGCTTTAATTAAACCGCTGTCAACTAATCCAGAATCGCTTTGGCGCGCCCGACGCCGCTGCCCTACCAACGCGCGAAGCTATTGATTGGAAATGCTAAAGACGGACGCCACACTCGTTGCCCTGCCGTAACTAGTATCATAGTGGGACAGAAAGGCGTGGCCCGCGCGCAACAGGCTCCTGTCCAACGTTAACAGGTATTTAACCTTCGGCAAGCCGATTCGCGGCGTTCGCCTGGTCGGAAAGCCGGTGGCGGAACGTGACGTTCACCCGAGTCGAAAGCAGAAGATAGGGGAGCCACACCCAGACGCTGATCAGCGTCTTCTTGACGTTGCCGTCGAGGACGCCGCGCAGCGCCTGACCGACCGCTGGCGGCAAATCAGGCGTTGCGCCAACCCCTGCGGCAATAACCAGCTGCATCGCCAGGTCGGCGGCCCAGATGCCCATCAGGAGCAGCGGGAACCAGGGCGTCCGCCTAAGCCCCGCGACAAAGGCGACCGCGTAAAGGCTGCAGAACAGGACGACGTCGAAGCTCATCAACACATGGAGCGTCGACAGCCAGTGCGGGACTCCCGCGGGGATTGGCGGGTTGGAAGCCAGATATTCGGCCGCGCGCACCGGCACGTTGAGCAGGATGCCGACCAGCAGCGACACCATCAGCCCGGTCGTCCCGAACAGCGGATGGCGCCGCGCCTCGGCTAGGGTGACAGGGTGGGTGCGCGGCCACGCGAACCACGGCTCGCTGCGAGGAAGGGCATCGCCGTCGGCGAACCAGCGCAGTGCGAGCAACGCGGACGCAACCGGCGCGAAGGCCAACAGCAGGTATGGCGCGATCAGCGACAGGCCCGGATTGGGCACATGGACAGGGGCGAAGCCGATGCGCAGAACACAGGCCAAGCCGGCAATCAGCAGCCACCCCTGCATGATCCGGTCGAACCGCGATTCGAGCGACAGCAACAGCGCCGCGGAGCGGGCGTGCAGTCCGGATCGAATGCGATGAACCACTTATCGAAGCCTTTCTATTCGCGTCGCGTGGAACACCGATGCGGTGACCACAGTTGCAGAATGGTTAATGCTCGGCGGATCGCTCGCGTTCCGCCCGCCTCACCGGAGCGCTGAACGCGAGGGCAGGATGATGCCCCAGCGGGTGACTTCGTGGATCGCCGCGATTGTCACCGGCGCACTTCCGCCGAAGCCGAACGCGAAGTGGCTGTGATCGCCCTCGTCGAGCGATTCAACCAGCTGGTAACCGGCGCCCCGCAGCGCTGTCGCGATCATCGCGTGGGTGACTCCGGGACGGCGCGCGATGTCGATCGCCCGACCGCGCAGGTGATAGCTGTTGGCAACCCCGCCGACCGCGCGATTATGCTCCGCGCTGCGCTCCATGCTGGTGATCCGGCCGAACCGTCCGCCGACCTGTGCTGCACCGTGGAGGTTTCCGCTCGAACCTTGAACGATGGGTGACCCGCGCCAGATCCCGGCCGGGCGAACCGTGCCCAACACGCGCACCCCGAAATCGGTCTGCGCCCGCGCCGTTCCGGCAATTGCGAGCAGTCCGCCAAGACAGGCGCAAAGACAGGAGTGGTTGATCATTTTCATGGACCCCCGAGAAATCTGACACCCCTGGCCGCAACCAAGTTGAAGCAACTTCCTTTCAAGCAGGCATTGCCCCGCGCAATCACTGTTTCTTTCGACGTAACGCGGAACCTAGTCCGACTTAACGCTGCACTCTCGAAACCTCAACGAGTCTGCGCGACCGCGTTGCAAGCGCAACTCCCGCAGAGGAATGTCGCGATAGGAAGGCGTCGTTCCAACGGCTTGGAGACGACCGTAGCCGAAGTCAACGTGCGGAAAAGCCCTCCCAGTCCGACGCAAATTCGGACGCCGCACGGTACAATACTCGCGCGAGTGGATCGACAGGTTTTATGCGCGTGCCGATCGCGTCGTAGGCGCCAAGCAGGCAGTCGTGACAGCTTCCGATCCCTTGCGGACGTCAGGTGGCGAGATCAAGCGAGCATGGAGGCAACATCGGAGGCGGCTGTTGGATAGGCGAACATCGTGTCGATAAGCGCTTCAGCCGTGAGTCCGCTTCGTATCGCTAAGGCGAACAAATTGATCACTTCGTCCGCGCTAGGCCCAACCAGATGCGCCCCGAGGATCATCCCGGTGTTCTCTTCTATGATCACCTTGTAGGCATAGATTGTTTCATTAAGACGACGGGCGGTAAACCACTTGGGAACCGACGCCGCGTTCACCTTAAATTGAAGACCCATCTTATGCGCGTCGGCTTCGCTGAGACCGACTGCGGCCATTGGCGGCACGGTAAAAACGACGCTTGGAACGCCACGATAGTCGGTCCGAGCGTCCGCGCCATCAAGCATGTTCGCCGTGACGATTTTCGCGTCGTGGCTCGACACGGGCGTCAGGGGCGGTCCGCTCGCCGCCGCGTCCCCCGCTGCGTAGACGCGCGGGTTCGACACGCTTTGTAGTCCGGGGGTCAATCTGATCCGACCCTGATCGACAACAACATTACCTGCCGCGAGATTGAGCGTAGCAAGTTGCGGCGCGCGCCCGGCGGCGTGAATTACGAGATCGGCGGTGACTGCGATTTGCGCGCCTTGGCGCGAAGTCGCAAGCACCGTTAGCCCGTCTTGCGCGCGGGCGACGCTGTTGGCGGTGACGCCGGTATGGACCGCAATTCCCAGCGCATGGAACGAGGGCATTAGCCACTCGACCAGATTTGCATCGAACTGGGGCAGCAGGCGCTCACCGCGCTGCAGGATTGTGACTTGCACCCCCGCTCTGGCCGCGAGGTGCGAGAATTCCGCGGCAATATAGCCGCCGCCGATCAGCACGATGCGGGGCGGCAAGGATTCGAGTTTAAGGAAGTCGTCGCTGGTCGCAACCAACTCCTCGCCAGGGATCCCGAGCACAATCGGACTAGCGCCGGTCGCGATCAACATGTGGCGACCGACGAGCTCATTCCCCTCGACTATTATCTTGTCCGGAGCGATGAACCGCGCGAGGCCGTGAAAGGCGTCCACCCCGAGATCGGCATAATGTTCGACCTGTTTTGCCGGAATGGGGTCCGTGAAGCTTCGTTTAAACGCCATCAGCGCCGGCCAGTCGATGCGCAGTTCGCCTTTGATGCCGTGCGACTGCATGCGACGCGCGGCATCGAGCGTCTCTTCGCCGCTGACCAGCATCTTTTTTGGGTCGCAGCCTCGAAGCGCACAGGTGCCCCCGAACGGGCGGTGATCGATCACGGCGACGCGCCAGCCTCGTTCGCGCACACGAGCAATTGCAACTTGGGCCGCAGTGCCCGATCCGATCACGATCAGGTCGTAGGGTTCGCTCATGTTAGCCTCCATGTGGTGCGGTTCAGCAGCAAGCCCTGCCCGAGGCATCGGCCTGGATCGGCGGGCAAGGAACACTGCCGAAGGAACAGAAGACGCAGCAATGGCCCGGGTTCGGACGGAGGACGACGCCGCATCCGGTGCAGTCGTAAAAAAACTGGCAAGCGTCGGTCGGCATGGTTTCAAGCGCCGAGTGCCCGCATTTGGGGCACGTGATCGTCGACTGCAGCACTGGCGCGGCGTCAGACATAGAGATATCCCGCGATCAGCAAGACCACGCCCACGATCAGGCCGACAAGCGTCAGAAGACGCACTACCGGCGGCGTGCAAACCCCGTTTGGCCCGCACGTCGCGGCGTACCGCTGCTGCCGCCATAAATAGATCGCTCCCCCAGCCAGAGCCAGCGCAGCAAACACCAAAAGCAACGACCGGTTCGGCGCGGAAACGGACGCGACCCCACCCAGCCAGGCTGTGCCGAGCCCCAGGCTGATCAGCAGCAGCGGAAGGGCGCAACAGGCGGCCACGCCGAATGCGGCAGCGAGTCCGCCAAGCGTCAATAGTGCCGAAGCACTAGCCTTTGGCGGTGCTGGCGGACGTGTCTCCACCGGTGAGATTTCGGCCATCATATGCTCCTTGAGATTGCTCGGCCGTGCTCTTAATGTCTGTAGCAACTACAGACTCAAGCGATTTGTTTTTACAAAACAAGGGTTACGCATTGCCGTCCTTGACCATTGGCCAGCTGTCCCAGCACACCGGAGCCAATATCGAGACCATCCGCTACTATGAGCGGATCGGCTTGCTACCCGTGGCACTTCGGCAAGGCCGCTACCGATCCTACGACGTGAGCGATGTCGCGCGACTTGGCTTCGTTCGCCGATCGCGCGAACTCGGCTTCTCGATCAAGGAGGTGCGCGCCTTGCTCGACCTCGCCGGTGGCGGACACGAAAGTTGTGCCGAAGCCCGCGACCTCGCCGCCGTCCACCTGCGCGATGTGCGATCACGCATCGCCGATCTGCGCCAGATGGAGCGGACGCTGGCCAAGACCGTTCAAGCTTGCGATGCAGGAGATGACGCCGGATGCCCGCTTATCGAGACATTGGGAGGCAGGCTGAACGCTCAATTGCGCTGACGTTTGGTTTCGACGCGGGCAGCTTTCCGGTACGGGCTTCACCGCTAGACTAGCCCGGACAGCCTGAGCGCAACGCCAACTGCGGCGCAAGATGCCAAGGTCGGCAGCACACCTACCTTCAGGCGGAACATGGCGATGATCGCGGCCACGGTTAGCGCCAGCGCAACTGGATTCAGAGTCTGGAGCACAGGGACTTCGATCCGACCAAACGCGAAAGTCACCTCTTGCACCCGCCCAAATAAGGTGTGCAGCGCAAACCACACCCCCAGATTGAGAACCACGCCCACGACGGCCGCGGTGATCGCGGCAAGTGCTGCCGACAGAGCCTTGTTGCCCCGCATGGCCTCGATGAAGGGGGCGCCGAGAAATATCCAGAGAAAGCAGGGCACGAACGTCACCCACGTCGTGAGCAACCCGCCCAAGGTCGCCGCCAGCAACGGGGGCAAACCGGTGGCGTGCCGGAACGCGCCCATGAACCCGACGAACTGCGTCACGATGATCAGCGGACCTGGCGTCGTTTCCGCCATGCCGAGCCCGTCAAGCATCTCGCCGGGGGCGAGCCAGTGATAGTGCTGCACTCCCTGCTGCGCGACATAGGCAAGGACGGCATAGGCGCCCCCGAAGGTCACCACCGCCATCTTCGAGAAAAACAGCGCGATCTCGGTGAACACGTTTCCGCGGCCATAGATCGCAAGCAGCGCCGCCGTCGGGGCAAGCCACAAGGCCAGCAAGGCTCCGCTGATCCGAAGCGACCAGCCCAGGCTTGCACGCGCATGGTCGGGGACATGCTCGCCAAGAGCCGTTTCGGCATCCGGAACGGTCTTGCTATCGCGCCCGCCATGTCCGCCACCAACGAAGAAAGCGGGGTGCCCGGCGGCACCACCGACGAATCCGACAATCGCGGCTGTCAGGACAATGAGGGGGAAAGCCGCGCCAAGAAAGAAGATTGCCGCGAAAGCCGCTACGACGATGCTGCGCATGACATTGTTTTTGAGCGCGCGCGACCCGATGCGAATGACGGCCTGGAGCACGATCGCAAGCACTGCGGCTTTCAGGCCGAAGAACAAGCCTTCCACGACGGGCACGTTGCCGACCAGGGCATAGATCCAGCTCAACACCATGATTGCGACGAGGCCCGGCAGCACGAACAATACGCCGGCGACGAGCCCACCCCTGGTCTTGTGGAGCAACCACCCGACGTAGATTGCGAGCTGCTGCGCCTCGGGCCCTGGAAGCAGCATGCAATAGTTGAGCGCGTGGAGGAACCGTTCCTCGCCGATCCAGCGCTTTTCTTCGACGAGGATGCGGTGCATCACCGCGATCTGCCCGGCGGGGCCGCCAAAGCTCAAGGCTGCGATTTTCGCCCAAACCCGCACAGCCTCGCCGAACGCAATGCCATGCTCGCGCGGGCTTCGGTCGAGCGAGTCCGCATTGGCGCCAACGGTCATCGCAATTATTCCTACTGACTCGTGAAGTGGGTCGACTGGCGAAGCAGCGCGGCGCCTGTCAAGCCATTCGCCAGCCCTGTTTTCATCGCAATTGTGCGAACTCTGATAGAACCGCAGCAACGATTGGCCGGACCAAGGCGTTGTTCCATTCTGGAAAATCAAGCAGCCGATTTTTAGCAGTTTCCGTCTTGCCGCGGCACTCCGCCACGTTTTAATCGATGATGTATCGCGCAGCCGCTCGCTACGGGAAAGCGGACATCGGCCGGCGCTGACCGTTGGAGAAGAAAATGCTGAAAAATGTATTGATCGCCGCGTCATTGAGCCTGACAGTTGCCGCCCCCGCCTGGGCCGCACCCGATTGGGCGAAGGTCGACAAGGCGCTCGGCCGGCCCGGATTGATGCAAGCCGGTGGCGTTCATCGCTACGGGTTTCCGCGCTCCGACCTTAAGGTCACGCTCGATGGCGTCGCGATCAAACCGGCGCTGGCGCTCGGCTCCTGGGCCGCTTTTCACGAAATGGGCGATCAGGCGATGGTGATGGGCGATCTTGTTCTCACTCAAGACGAGGTGAACCCGGTCATGAGCCGACTGCTCGCGGGCGGGTTCACGATCACGGCGCTGCACAACCATCTGCTCCGCTCGGCGCCCGCCACGATGTATATGCACATCTCGGCGCACGGCGATCCAGTGAGGCTGGCGCAAGCCCTGCGCGAGGGGCTGAGCCTCAGCCGCACTCCGCTCGCTTCTCCGTCCCGGAATCCTCAGCCGCCTTCGGCCGGCGCGGGCAGTTCCTCGCCCCTCGCTCTGGACACGGCCGGACTCGACCGGATCATGGGTGCGAAGGGCAAGGCGAACGGCGGAGTCTATCAGTTCAGCTATCCCCGAGCGGAAAACGTCATGGACGACGGAATGGTCACGCCCGCCTCGATGGGCACCGCGACGGCGATCAATTTCCAGCCCACGGGTGGAGGCAAGGCCGCAATCACCGGCGATTTCGTACTGATCGCAAGCGAGGCCGATCCGGTCATGCGAGCGCTGCGCGCGAGCGGGATCGAAGTGACGGCGCTTCACAACCACATGCTGCGCGACGAGCCCCGACTGTTCTTCATGCACTTCTGGGCGAACCGCGATGCGGCGACGCTTGCCAGAGGTCTGCGCGCCGCGCTGGACAAGATGAACCTGCAACGGAGCTGAGTGAGGCGCCGTGATTCGACGCTTCCCGGCCGTCCCTCGATGTGGCGCGCTGGCCGCGCTCACCCTCGTCCTGACTGCTGCCGGTTGCAGTGCCGCACCAACCGAAGTTGACGGGAGCGACCCCCGTTCTCCTCTTCACCTGACGCGGCTGATCCAGCTTTCGCAAGTGAGGGGCCGGATCGACCACCTTGCGATCGACCTCGCACGTCGACACCTGTTCGTGGCCGAATATGGTAATGGATCGGTCGACGAAATCGACCTGACCTCCGCCCGGGTTGTCGGCCGGATCGAGAGACTTCATGGGCCACAGGACCTAGCCTGGCTCCCCGGCCAACATGAACTTGTTGTGGCGTCCGGGGACGGCTCCGTCCGCTTTTTTGCGGAGACCGATCGGCGCGAGCTTGCTCGGATCAACCTTGGTGCCGACGCCGACAATGTTCGGGTTGACGGCCGCAATGGCCATGTCGTGGTTGGCTATGGGGATGGGGGCCTGGCGACGATCGATCCGGTGAGCCATCGTCTGATCGGTCGGCTGCTCCTGCCGGGTCATCCCGAAGGGTTCAGGCTGAACGGGTCGCGCGCACTCGTCAACGTGCCTGACAAAGGAGCGATCCTGGCGGTCGATCTCGATCGCAACCGAATCACTGCGACATGGGGCACCGGCCTGCGTCGACTCAATTTTCCGATGGCGATGACGGCCGCGGGTGACCGGATCATGGTCGCTTACCGCTTCCCCGCTGCGGTCTCGGCCGTAGACACTGGGACTGGGCGCGTGGCGTTCACCCGATCGGCCTGCGGCGACGCGGATGATCTGTTTCTGGAAGGTGGGCGTGTGCTCGCCATCTGTGGTGACGGTCACGTCGATGTGAGCAATGCGACTACTGGCCACTCGGAAATGCGAATTGCCACCGCACCAGGTGCGAGGACTGGCCTGCTGGTGCCAGAGTTGCGAACGTTGTTCGTCGCCGTGCCGGCACGACAAGGTCCGGCGAGTGTGTGGGTCTTTGCGGTCAAAGGCTCGGCCTCATAGCGGTATCGCTGCTCGGGCCAATGCAGCGCTGAGAAAGCGACCTCTGCGGGTCGACTGGGAAAGCCTACGCGCCTGATCCTGCGGGCATGAATGCGCCGGGCTTACAGTCGCAAGCCCGGCGCAGAGGCTATCTTTTCGATCAGCCAGCTGTGGTAGTCACGACACCACCTGAGATACTTAACGAACTTGGCGAGAGCCGATATGTCTGCCCCGTGGAGGACGTCACGATAACTAGCCGAATGGAACCGTCGGACCCACTCACGACCTTGCTAACAGTGCCCAACGTCGAGCCGGTACCCGTTTGAACCGACATGCCAGTCGCAAGACCCGCAAGCGATGTGCTCGTGACCGACCCGCTTGCCAAAACGCTGTGCTGATTTGCATGGCTTATGCCGGTGGTCGACGCGTGCTGGAGGCCGTGACTATTGAGACGCCCCTGTTGGCTCGCAGCGGCGGCCGTGTCTTTCGATCCGTTGATTCCGCTTAGTCGCGCAGTGGTTGAAACGATTCCACCGCTCATCGACAGTTTGTTGGCCGGAACCGCATACATGCCGCCATTGACGCCTTTGACCAAGGCGACAGCAACCGAACCATCGCCCTTGGTGCGGATTTGCTGCACCGTCCCAACCGCTGTCCCGTTCGAATAAAGCGTCATACCCGTGGTGAGACCGGTGAGCGCGCCGTGGGTCACCGACGTCGCCGCGGTGGTCCCAGCCAGCACGCTGTTGAGATTGGCGTTCGCAATGCCGGTCGCCGACGCATGGTCGAGGCCCCGGCTGTTTGCGCGACCATCGCTGCTGTGTTGGCTCCCGTTATCGGACCCGTTATGAAATCCTCCCATCCCGCCGCCGGCGCCCATGCCGCCGCCATAGCCGCCCATCCCGCCGCCGGCGCCATAGCCGCCCATTCCGCCGCCGCCGCCGCCACCCATGCCGCCTCCTGGACCACCCATTCCGCCGCCTGCACCGCCACCGCCGCCGCCGCCGCCGCCACCGCCACCGGCGTGCTGGGCAAGGGCTGGCGTTGAAGCCGTCAAAAGTGCTGCGGCACTCGCCAGCAACAGTGAGGAAATGGGGTTCTTGGTAATCATGATTCTCTCCTTGGGGGCGACTGAAAGATCAAAGCCTGCCCACATCAAACGTTTGAACCGACCTATTTCGTCCCAACAGGGTCGATTGCGCAGATCTGGCGAAGAATGCCCTCGTAAGCGCCCTTCCCCGACTATTTCGCGACCTCGGCCAACAGGTCGATGCCGACGAGGCCGCGACCAAACGCATTACCACTGGCCCGGCGGCGAATCGCTTTACTGGAAAGCAGGGAAAGCGCCCGTCGGGCGGCCCCCGGGTTTGGCGACGTGACGAGGTCGGCAAGTTGACGACTGACGATCGGAGCTGCGAAAGAAGTGCCGCGAACCACCGTCATCCGTCCGGACGGATCTGGGACTGTTGCAATTCCAGGTCCGACAAAATCCACTCGCTTGACCCGGCTCGCTTCGGGCAAAAGCCGACCGTCCGCCCCTGCAGCGGACACCGCGATGACTCCGGGATATGATGCGGGATAAAGGAGTTCGGCCCGTGGCCCGTCATTCCCTACGGGGGCAACGATTATATATCCTCGCACGATCATCGCGTTCGTGGCCGCGCCGACCAGCCCGTTGGAAGGCCCGACCATACTGACATTAATCACTGGAACGCGCTGGCTCGCCATCCAGCCCAAGGCGCGCGCCAACAGTTCCGCGGTTCCTCCCTGCATACCCACACCAAATATGTCGGCCGCATAAATCGTGATCATTCCTCGCTCGCGTGCAAGCAATGCGGCAACGGCGGTGCCGTGGGCCGCGACCGCCGGCCCGCTGCTGAAGCTTCGCCGCACGATCCGGACGCGCGCCGAAGATTCGACAATTGGGGCAACGCCGGTGTCGATCATGCCCACCACGGCCCGGGCGCCGGTGCTGGACTGCATGGGCACGGACGCCACCAGACCTTGCGCGGGTCCCGCGCTGCTTTCGAAGTAAACATGGTTCAGGTCGAAGCGACCGTCGGGATCGATCCGTCGCAACCGTTTGATGGCCTGGCTTGCCGACAGGTCGTCATGCTCGACAACCTCGACCGTGATACCGAGTTCGGCTATTTCGCTGCGCCGAATGACCTTGAAACCAGCTCGCTCGATCCGGGCAAGTTGATAGGCTTCCAGACCGCTGGTCAGCACTTCGCCGCGCACCGCCAGCGCGCCGTTGCGATCGAGTTCATAACCCGCCGGACGATCACGTGCGATCAAAGTTGCGCGGTCGGACTGGGTCTTGGACAATCGCTGATCCCGAGCAATATCGGCCTGTTCGAGTCCGCTGGAGCCGCGACTTGAAGCGTTGTCATTCCATTCGGGAGGCCCGCGCCCCGGCAGGTCGCGCGACCCCGTTATGTCGCGCGGCATCGGCATATTGCCTGGCATCCCGCCGGGCGAGCCGCCGGAACGGCCCTGTCCATGCGCTGCACTCGGGCAGCAGGCCATGACCGTCAGCATCAGATAAAGAAGCCCGGTCTTCATTCCCTGCTCCACCACTGGCCGCAAGTGCTGCGGGGGCAAAATAATTTCGGTTGCGATAATGTTAAGGGACTAAACGACCCGGCCCAGACGTTTCTTCCACAGGGGACAAAAAGTTTGTCGGACTTCAGGCGCGAAATCGTTGCGATGCTCCCGCGCCTGCGCCGCTTGTCTTGGGTGATTGCTCGAAGCGATCAGGATAGCGAGGATCTTTTGCACCTCACAATCGAGCGAGCACTCGAACGGCGAACTCAGTGGCAGCCGGACACCCGGCTCGACTTATGGATGTTCAGGATCATGAAAAATCTGTGGATCGACGAAATGCGAGCGCGCACCCGGTGGGGAAAGCTCGTCGAGCGAATACCCGACGGTGTGGACATCGGCGACCATGGCGCAGGCGCGGACGATCTGCTCGACACGGTCGAGCTTTCGCGCGTCAAAACTCTGGTTGACGGCCTGCCCGACGATCAGCGGCTGGCAATCAAGCTCATCCTTCTTGGGAAGTATTCCTACGCGGAAGCAGCGGCGCTTCTTGAAATTCCCGAGGGCACGCTCACCAGCCGTCTCGCCAGGGGTCGGGCCGCACTGTTGCAGCGGTATAAAGTGAAAGAGACCAGGCATTGACCAGTGCTCACGACGAGAACGTGGTCGCATACGTCGATGGCCAACTGGATGGTGACGCGCTACTCGCGTTGCAGACGCAGCTAGCCAACGAACCGGATTTGGCCGAGCGGGTCGCTGCGCATCGCTGGATCGCGCGACAGATTACAGCCGCCTATGGATTGCCACCGCTAGGTGACAATGACGCTTTGATCGCTCGCTTTGAACTAGGCGGTGCCCGGGTCGTCGCGCTCTCAGAGCACCGCCGGCCTGTCGTTCCGCGCGGCCAAAGGATTGCCGTCCTGGCGGGTATTGCTGCCAGCCTCGCGTTGGGGATGATCGTCGGCCCAGCATTCCTTGCTTCAAACCCGGCGATGGTCCGGGGGCCGGGACGCTGGCCGACGGCCAGCGGTATGTTAGCTGCCAGCCTGTCAAATCAACTTGCGGGCGATGCTGGTCGGGTACGAATTGGTCTGTCGTTCCGTACGGATCATGGCATCTGCCGCACCTTTCGCACCGACCAGGGCGTGGCCGGCATTGGCTGCCGCGAAGCTACCCATTGGTCCGTTCCTATCATGGTCACCACCGTTGGGCGCACAGGCGACGCCAAGGCTACGGAGTTTCATCTTGCCGCCGGAGACTTTCCGCCCGCCATCATGGCTCAAGTGGACAGGCAGATCCGGGGCGAACCCCTATCCACCATCGAGGAAGCAGAATTACGGGAACGCCAATGGCAATAGCTTATTTCACCGGCAACCAGATGTACTGGCCGTTGCGCGGCAGAACATGCTGAGAGGATATCGGTGATATAAAACTTCGGCACGGCCTTGGATCGAACAGCAGCGTTTTCCGAACTGCTACTGTTAATCTACCATTTGAAGACGTCCGTTACAAAAGTTGGACGTCCAAGCGGCTCGGCATGAATGCAAGTGGCCTTTGTTAACAGAACTGCGTCGATCCCGACCTGCTAATTGAGGGAACTGTCAGCGGGCTTGCTGAGCCGGTTCGCCTTCAGGAGGAAAAGGTTCGGCACATGGAACTCTTGGAGACCGGCGCCGAGGCGCTGCGGGTGCGAGCACCGCTCATGACGCGGCCGGCGGAGATGTCCTTTGGTGCAAGCTGGCTGGCGAGCCGTCGGTCAGCATTTGAAGTTTGCGCCCCTCGCCGTCCATCCGCGCATATCCGACCTTGTCTTGGAAACGTCCGTGCGCGCCAGTGTCCCGACCACGATCGACAGCCGGTAATGGTCGGTCGAGCCGGGGCTTCTCATTTGTGATGTGCGACCCAATGCAATTACAAAGGCTTTGGCCACTTGCAGCGAGCAAACTGCCGTCCGAGCGGCGATTTGACCATGCCAAACTACGCCCGAATTCGGGTGAGTATCCCGCCCGGCTAGGCGCGCACCCGCATGTTGACCATCATGCCGGCGTCCTCATGTTCCAGATTGTGGCAATGGAACACGTAAGTCTGGTCGCCGCCAAAATCATGTGACAAGTCTACGGCCAGGCGCACGGTTTCGCCGGGCCAGACCAGCACGGTATCCTTCCATCCGAGGTCGCTCACGATCCGGCCATTGCCATAGCCGCCGAGTGCGCGGATCTGTTTCGGGCTATTCTGGCGTGACAATACCTGAAATTGAAAACCGTGCATGTGCATCGGATGCGGCATGCTTTGCTGGGCGTTGTGCAGTTCCCATATTTCGACCGTGTTTCGCCGCGCGTCGATCGGAAAGGCATCCTTGCGGTAAACCTCGCCGTTGATACGCCAGCGCATGCCCGCCAGCTCAAGGCGCACCTTGCGCACCGTCGCGCGACCGACGTCGATCGGCTCCACCTGCGACAATCGCGCCGGCACTGCGCGCGGCCCGTTCGCGGGCCTGGTCACCACCAGCTTCAGAAGATTGAATTCAACGCTGTCACCAAGCCGCGCAGTGCGATTGGCACCGGCCATTTCCATCGCGCCTTCATTATGCATCGAATCAAAGGCGAGACTTTTCAGGAAGACTGTGTCTCCCTGGCGCAGCTGGCTCGCGTCGAACAGCACGTCAAGCCGCTCTCCGGGCGCCAGAAACGCGTCCTTTACCTCGTAGGGACGGTCAAGCAGTCCGCCATCGGTCCCGATTACGCGGTAAGCCAATTGTTGTTTGCCGCGCATGAACACGAGCCGATAGATGCGTGCGTTCGAGCCGTTCAGGCAGCGAAAGCGATAGAAGCGCGGGCCGATTTCGAGGGTTGGATTGGGCGTGAGGTTGACGAGGATGATGTCACCGAAATGGCCCATCAATTTCTCCGTCGCGTCCGGCTGATAGACGAGTTCGCTGGCGGCGCTGAAGCGCTTGTCCTGGATCACCAGCGGCAAATCGGTTTCGCCAAATTTAAGATCGAGCGCGCGCGTCAGCCGCTCGTCATCGTCATCCTCGACAATGAAGAAACTGGCGAGGCCGCCATAGGCCTGCTTCGCCGTCAAATTCTCGGCGTGGGTGTGATACCAATAGGTGCCCCCGCGATTATTGACCGTGAATGCATAGGGGTAATTCTTGCCGGGGCCGATACTGTCGGTCGGGTGGCCGTCCATGTTCGCCGGGATATGCAGCCCATGCCAATGAATGATGGTCGGCTCGTTCAACCCGTTACGAAGCGTGGCGGCGAAATGACCGCCGCGCTTGATCCTGAAGATCGGGTTCTGGAACGTCTTGCCCGCATAGCTGGTCTCGAACAGCAGAAACGGAGAGGCTCGGCCGGCAAGGAGCGGGAAGGTCGCTGTGCGTGCCGTGAGCGCAAGCGGTACATCGGAAACGTCCAGGACCCCCAACGGCCCCTCGGCGCCCGGAATAAACAACGGGTTCGTGAAATTCTCGGCCCGCACCGGGTCGTGCGGATAAGGCGCAAACGCCGCGTCGGGTGCGTCCGTGCCGCGGCAGCCAACAAGCGACAACCCGTAGCCGACGGCGAGCGTCGAGGAGCCGCATTGCAGAAACATGCGGCGGTTCATTTGGTTTGCTCCAATCAGGAATCCGACTTTCGCCGCTAAAACCCCGCCCGCCGCAGATGTTCGACCCTTTGCTTCAGCGAAGCAAGCGCGTAAAAGTCTGCCAAGTCATGTCCAGCAAAGACACGTTGCTGGGTGGTAGGGGTCGGCCAGCCATTTCGCGCCTAATTACCTGAGAAAATTATATCATTCCTTTCGGGTTCTAACCTTTTTCTTGCTGGTCAGCGCGCTCACGGGGCTCAAGACGACGCGGGCCGCTTGCGCCCACGCGATCACACGAAGCTACCGCTTCTACAGCTACCGCTTCTACAGCTACGGCGACTCCTCGCTGCTGCTGCTTCAACCCGCGAAATAGCTCCACAGCACGCGGGCGGTGAGGGCGAGGCTCAGGAGGACCAGCAGCGGGCGGATCAGCTTTGCGCCGAAGCGCATCGCGGTGTGGCTGCCGAGCCAGCCGCCGGTCATCGAGCCGACCGCCATGCACAGCCCGAGCCCCCACCAGATCTTGCCGCCGATGGCGAAGAACAGCACGCTGGCGAGGTTGCTGGTCAGGTTGAACAGCTTGGTCTGCGCGGTCGCGCGGGTCAGGCCGACGCCGCGCAAGGCGACCAGCGTGGTCGCGAAGAAGCTGCCCGTGCCCGGCCCGAAGAAGCCGTCGTAAAAGCCGATCGCCCCCGCGATGGGAGTGTAGCCCCTGGCCGAAATCCGCTCGTGCGCATCCTCGTTGCTCATCCGCGGCGAGACGATCGTGTAGGCCGCCATCACCAGCAGCAGCACCGGAATGATCAGCTTCAACGCATCGTTCGACACCGCCTGCACTAGGAGCACCCCCACGGTCGCCCCGGCGAAGATCGCCGCCACCGTCCCCTTGTGCGCGCGCCAGTCGACCAGCCCTTTGCTGGCATAGTTGCGAAACGCGGTCGCGGTGCCGAACATCGACTGCAACTTGTTGGTCCCCAGCGTGGTGAGCGGCGGCACCCCGGCAAACAGCAGCGCCGGGACCATGATCAGCCCGCCGCCACCAGCAATCGCGTCGATGAACCCCGCCAGCACGGCGGTCGCGGTCAGCGCGGGGTAGAGCCACGGGTCGATCATCCGGCCCGCTGTAGCGGGGCAGGTCGCGAGCAGCTAGGAGGCACGCGATGCCGCCCCGCTTCGACTTCACCATTGCCGCCACCGACGGCGCCGCGCGGCTGGGCTCGATCGCGATGCAGCGCGGCGAGATCAGGACTCCGGCCTTCATGCCGGTCGGCACCGCGGCGACGGTCAAGGCGATGAAGCCAGAAGGCGTGCGCGGGTCGGGCGCGGACATCCTGCTTGGGAATACCTATCATCTGATGCTGCGGCCGGGGGCGGAGCGGGTCGCGCGGCTCGGTGGCCTGCACCAGTTCATGGGGTGGGAGCGGCCGATCCTGACCGACAGCGGCGGCTATCAGGTGATGAGCCTGTCCGAGCTTTCGAAGATCAGCGAGGAGGGGGTCAGCTTCAAGTCGCACCTCGACGGGTCGCGGCACATGCTCAGCCCCGAGCGGTCGATCGAGATCCAGCGGTTGCTCGGCTCGGACATCGTCATGCAGTTCGATCAGCTGGTGCCTTCGAATGCCGCGCCGGCGGTGCAGATCGAGGCGATGGAGCGGTCGCTGCGCTGGGCCAGGCGGAGCCGCGAGGAGTTCGACCGCGGCGGTGATCATGCCGCGCGCGCGGCGCTGTTCGGGATCCAGCAGGGAGTGCTGGACCGTGATCTCCGCGCACGTTCAGCGGAAGGCCTGATCGAGATCGGCTTTGATGGCTATGCGGTCGGCGGGCTGGCGGTGGGTGAGGGGCACGACGCGATGCTCGCCTGCCTCGACTTCGCGCCGGGGCAGCTGCCGGTGGACAAGCCGCGCTATCTGATGGGGGTCGGCAAGCCCGACGACATCGTCGAGGCGGTGCGGCGCGGGATCGACATGTTCGACTGCGTGTTGCCGACGCGGTCAGGGCGGACGGGGCAGGCGTTTACGCTCGACGGTCCGATCAACATCCGCAATGCGAAGTTCGCCGAGGACCGCGAGCCGCTCGAGCCGGGCTGCCCGTGCCCGACCTGCACGACCTATGAGCGCGCCTATGTGCACCACCTCGTCCGCTCCGCCGAAATCCTCGGCGCGATGCTGATGACCGAGCATAATCTGTGGTTCTACCAGCGGCTGACGCAGGGGTTGCGGGCCGCGATCGGGAAGGGTCGGTTGGAGGGGTATGCGGGGGCGTTTCTGGAGCGATATCGCAACAACCCCCCGTCTCCCCGGGCTTGACCCGGGGGGTATAGTGATAGCGGCCCATAATTCATTTTATGACCACACCAGTCTAGGGTCAGGACCCATTGATCTGAGAGGCGCGATCTGATTCAGGCTCCGCAAGGAGACTGAGCATGAGCAACCTTTACTGGCTGACAGACGAGCAGATGGCGCGGCTTGAGCCGTATTTTCCCAAGAGTCACGGCAGGCC
>JANXUU010000043.1 GCA_025356055.1 Sphingomonas sp.
GAAGCGGAGATGCGCAAGGTCATCGCGCGTGATGAGCCGCTGGTCCGCGAGGAGTGGGATCGCGAGGATGTGCGGGCGTTCTTCCAGAAGCAGGGCGAGACGTTCAAGGCCGACTGGGTGATGGAGCTGCCGCAAGGCGAGGCGATCACCATGTATCGCTCGGGGCTCGGCGACGACAAGTGGATGGATTTGTGCCGCGGGCCGCATCTGCCTTCGACCGGGAAGCTCGACCCCAATGCGTTCAAGCTGACGCGGGTGTCGGGGGCGTACTGGCGCGGCGACCAGGCCAATCCGATGCTCAGCCGCATCTATGGCACGGCGTGGCTCACCAAGAAGCAGCTCGACGCCCATCTCGTCCGGCTGGAAGAAGCGGCCAAGCGCGACCATCGCCGGATCGGGCAGGATATGGACCTGTTCCACCTGCAGGCCGAAGCGCACGGGTCGGTGTTCTGGCACCCCAAGGGGTTCATCCTGTGGCGCGCGCTCGAGGCCTATATGCGGCGGCGACTGGACGCGGCGGGCTATGACGAGGTCAAGACCCCGCAGCTGATGGACGCGCGCCAGTGGGAGAAGTCGGGCCATTGGGGCAAATATCGCGAGAATATGTTCGTCGTGCCCGACGAGATTCCGCATGTCGGGGAAGAGGGCGGCGAGGATGATGTCCCGGTGCTGTCGGGCACGGGCGATCTGATGGCCTTGAAGCCGATGAATTGCCCGGCGCACGTGCTGATCTTCAAGCAGGGCATCACCAGCTATCGCGACCTGCCGATCCGTATGGCCGAGTTCGGCTGCTGCCACCGCAACGAGCCGCACGGCGCGCTCCACGGGATCATGCGGGTGCGGCAATTCACCCAGGACGACGCGCATATCTTCGTGCGCGAAGACCAGCTGATCGACGAAGTGCGCGACTTCTGCGACCTGCTCGACAGCGTGTACAAGGACCTCGGGTTCGACAGCTATGCGATCAAGCTGGCGCTGCGTCCGGAGAAGCGCTTCGGATCGGACGCGATGTGGGACTGGTCGGAGCAGAGCTTGCGCGATGCGGTTGCGGCGAGCGGGCGCGACACCGCCGAATATGGCTGGGAGGAATTGCCCGGCGAGGGGGCGTTCTACGCGCCCAAGCTCGAGTTCCACCTGACCGACGCGATCGGGCGGACGTGGCAGGTCGGCACGATCCAGACCGATACGGTGCTGCCCGAGCGACTGGACGCGTCCTACATTGGCGAAGATGGCGCGCGGCATCGGCCGGTTATGCTCCACCGCGCCATCCTGGGAACCTTCGAGCGGTTCATCGGTATCCTGATCGAGCACCACGCCGGGCGCTTCCCCCTGTGGTTGTCGCCGGTCCAGGCGGTGGTCGCGACGATCGTGTCCGATGCGGACGATTACGCGAGCGAGGTCGTCGCGAAGCTCAAGGCGGCGGGGCTGCGCGCCGAGGCCGATCTGCGCAACGAGAAGATCAACTACAAGGTGCGCGAGCACAGCCTCGCGAAGGTCCCGCTGCTGCTGGTGGTGGGCAAGCGCGAGGCCGAGGAAGGCACGGTCGCGATCCGCCGACTGGGGTCGGACGAGCATCAAAAGGTGATGAGCCTCGACGAGGCGGTGGCGATGATGGCGAGCGAAGCGATCCCGCCCGACCTGCGCTGAAAATAACGCAAGCCGGGCGGTTAGAACTTACAATCCGTGCGCGCCGCCCGATGCCAGTGCCGCCAAGAGCAGCAGCGCGACGATGTTGGTGATCTTGATCATCGGGTTGACTGCCGGGCCGGCGGTGTCCTTGTAGGGATCGCCGACCGTGTCGCCGGTGATCGCGGCCTTGTGGGCTTCGCTGCCCTTGCCGCCGTAATTGCCGTCCTCGATGTACTTCTTGGCATTGTCCCACGCGCCGCCGCCCGAGGTCATCGAGATGGCCACAAATAGCCCCGAGACGATCACGCCGAGGAGCAGCGCGCCCAATGCGGCGAAGCCGTTGTCACGGCCGGCGACGGCGCCGATCGCGAAGAACACGACGATCGGGGCGAGCACGGGGAGGAGCGACGGAATGATCATCTCCTTGATCGCGGCCTTGGTGACGAGGTCGACGGTGCGGGCGTAATCGGGCCGCGAGGTGCCGTCCATGATGCCCGGGTTGTTGCGGAACTGCTCGCGGACTTCCTCGACCACCGCGCCGGCAGCGCGACCGACTGCGGTCATCGCCATCGCCCCGAACAGATAGGGCAGCAGCGCGCCGAGCAGCAGCCCGACGATGATGTAGGGGTTCGACAGGCTGAACATCGTGTCGAGGTTGGTGGTAATCCCGAGCGGCCCCGCGAACTCCTTTAAGTCGGCAGTGTAGGCCCCGAACAGGACCAGTGCCGCAAGCCCCGCCGAACCGATGGCATAGCCCTTGGTGATCGCCTTGGTCGTGTTGCCGACCGCATCGAGCGCATCGGTCCGGACGCGGACCTGATCCTCGAGCCCCGACATTTCGGCGATCCCGCCAGCATTGTCGGTAACCGGGCCATAGGCGTCCAGTGCGACGACCATGCCGGCGAGCGCAAGCATTGCCGAGGCGGCGAAGGC
Organism: Sphingomonas sp.; assembly: GCA_025356055.1. Classification (GTDB taxonomy): domain Bacteria; phylum Pseudomonadota; class Alphaproteobacteria; order Sphingomonadales; family Sphingomonadaceae; genus Sphingomicrobium. The sequence continues at coordinate 2,563 of JANXUU010000043.1, forward strand.
GACCCCGAGCGGACCTGCCAGCTTGAAACTTACGATCACCCCCGTGATGATGACGAGCGTTGGCAGCGCCGTCGATTCAAGGCTGATCGCGAGGCCCTGAATGACGTTGGTGCCATGGCCCGCCTGGCTGGCGGCGGCGATCGATTTCACCGGGCGATAGTTGGTGCCGGTGTAATATTCGGTGATCCACACGATCAGCGCGGTGACGACGAGCCCGACCATGCTGGCCCAGAACAGGTGCATCGCGGGGAAGGACAGCCCTGCGCCCGTCGTGATGGTCTGCACGAGGTTGCCGTTGAGCGTCACCCAGAAGGCGCCGAGGATCGCGGGGATGGCGAGGATCGTGGTCGTCCAGAAGCCCTTGTAGAGGGCTCCCATGATTGACTCTTTCTTGCTCAGCTTGACCATGTAGGTGCCGATGATCGAGGTGATGATGCACACGCCGCCGATCAGCAGCGGCAGGATCATCATCGGCAGCAGCAGGGCATTGCCCTTCAAGGCCAGCGCAATCGAGACCATCGTGATGCCGACGGTGACGACATAGGTTTCGAACAGATCGGCGGCCATTCCGGCGCAATCGCCGACGTTATCGCCAACATTGTCGGCGATGACCGCGGGGTTGCGGGGGTCGTCCTCGGGGATTCCCGCCTCGACCTTGCCGACGAGATCGGCGCCCACGTCGGCCGCCTTGGTGAAGATGCCGCCGCCGAGACGCGCGAAGATCGAGACGAGGCTGGCACCGAGCGCGAGCGCGGTGAGCGCGATGACGACGTCGCGGCTGTCTGGGGCAAACCCGCCGGGACCGGTGAGATAGGCAAACAGCCCGGCGATCGCGAGCAGCGCGAGACCGGCGACGAGCATGCCGGTGATCGCGCCCGAACGGAAGGCGACGGTCAGCCCCTTCTGGAGCGAGGTGCGCGCGGCCTCGGCGGTGCGGACGTTGGCGCGGACCGAGATGTTCATGCCGATGAATCCGGCGACACCCGAAAGCACCGCGCCGATGATGAAGGCGACGGCGGGAAGGCCACCGAGGAAGAAGAAGACGAGCGCCGCGACGACGACGCCGACGATCGCGATCGCGGTGTACTGGCGGCGGAGGTAAGCCGAGGCCCCTTCCTGGATGGCGAGCGCGACTTCCTGCATGCGGGCGTTGCCGGCGGGCTCGCGCAGAACCTGGCCACTGGTGACGATGCCGTAAAGCACGGCGACGATGCCACAGATCATGGCGACGGTGAGCAGGCTCATGTGCGGATAGACCCCCTGAACGCATGCCGGACCGACGTGGACCGACCTTATTTCGCGCGGTTTCTAGGGGGCGGGAGGGATGCTGGCAAGCGGTCCCGCACGTGGGCGCGCGGGCCTAGCGGAGGAGCAGCAGCGCGGAGCCCATGCCGCAGACCAGCCCGGCCAGCGCAATGGCGAGGCGGCGAAGGTCAAGCGTGGTGCTCATGGCCAAGATGCTCCGGCAGGTCGACCGGTTCGCCAGCGTCGTTGAGCGCGATTCCCGCGCCGGCGACGAGGCGTCCGATGCGGGTCATCTGCGCCCCTGAGGGTAAAGACTTCGTTACGATTTGCTCCGCTCCGGGTGGCAGCGCGGCGAGCAACGCATAGTCGTCGCCCCCGGTGGCGGCGAACAGGCGGGCCGTTCGGTCGTCGCCTCGGGCGGCGATGAAGGCGGGCGAGAGGGGGAGTGCGGCAAGGTCGATGTCGATGCGGACCCGGCTCGCGGCGGCCAGTCGGCGGGCGTCGATGAGCAGGCCGTCGGACACGTCCATCATCGCGCCGGCGTGGAGGGCAAGCGCGCGGCCCTCGGCGATGAGGGCGCGGGGGCGCTGGTAGGCGTCGACCAGCGGGCCGGTCGCGGCGGGGTCGGCAAGGAGCATCGCGAGTCCGGCGGCGCTGTCGCCGAGCGGGCCGATGAGCCACAAGCCGTCGCCCGCGCGGGCTCCTGAGCGGTCGGGGGTGCGATCGCCCGCTTCGCCGATCGCGGTCAGGCCGAGGACTCGCGGGCCGGGCACCGCGATGGTGTCGCCGCCGAGCAGCTTGCAGTCGTAATGCGCGAGCGCTTCGCCGAGGCCGGCGAGGAAGCGGCGGTCCCACTCGCCGTCCCCGAGGCAGTAGCCGAGCAGCACCCCGACCGGAGTCGCGCCCTTGGCGGCGAGGTCGGACAGGGTCACCGCGACAAGCTTGGCGGCGACGCTTTCGGGTGGGTCGGTCGCGAGGGTGTGGACCCCCTGCGCGATCATGTCATGCGTCAGCACCAGCCGGCCGAGCAGTGCGGCGTCGTCCTTGAGCCCGCGTGCCTCTGGCGCGGTCGCAAGGGCCCTGAGCGCCGCGATGAAGTCGAGTTCGCTAGTCATGGCCGAGGGCTTAGCCGTGGCGTGATGCGCTTGCCAGCAGCGCGCGGCTGGCGCAGCCTTCGCGCATGATCCGTATCCTCGCCTTGCTGCTCGCGCTGATCGCGACCCCTGCCCTGGCAACGAGCGATGACCCCAGCCGGATGATCCCGCAGGTCAGCGCGGGGCGGATCGTCGCGTGGCCGTCGCTCGACGGGGGCGCGGCGGGGCGGATGAGCGTGTGGGTGTGGCTTCCGCCCGGGTACGACGCGGGCAAGCGGGCGCGCTATCCGGTGCTGTACATGCACGACGGGCAGAACCTGTTCGACAAGGCGCTGACCAAGTTCGATCAGGAGTGGGGCATCGACGAGGCGATCCCGCGGATGGCGCGCCAGGGCGACCTGCGCGAGTGGATCGTGGTCGGGGTGCAGAGCCCGCGCTCGCGCTACCAGACGCTGTTCCCGGCCAAGCTGCTGCCCCTGCTCTCGCCCGAGTTCCAGCAACGGGTGCGGACGCTCGACAGCGGAGACCCCAAGGGCAGCTTCGCCAGCGCGGCCTATCTCGACTTCCTCGTCCACACCGTGAAGGCGCGCGTCGACGCGTCGTTCCGCACCTTGCCGGGGCGAGCGAACACCGCCGTGATGGGATCGTCGATGGGCGGGCTAATGGCCTTCTATGCGATGGCCGAGTACCCCGCCGTGTTCGGGCAGGCGGCCTGCGTGTCGATGCACGTCGCGCTGGCCAGCCCGACCGAGAAGGGGGCGGACCACCAAGGCGCGCGCCGTCGAAGTCGCCGCCGCGTTCGACCGCTATCTCGCGACGTCGGCGATGCGCCCGGGGCCCAACCGGCTGTACATCGACCACGGCAGCAAGACGCTGGACGCCAGCTATGGGCCCTACACCGACGCGCTGGTGCCGATGCTTCATCGGCGCGGGTGGACCGACGGCCCCAACTTCGAGTTCCGCACCTTCACCGGCGCCGAGCATAACGAGACCGCGTGGCGCGAGCGGATCGACATTCCCCTGGCGTTCCTCGATCGAAGTGACCGCTAAGAGCGCGCGTCCTTCGCGACCGCGTCCAGCAGCCCGTTGACGAAGCCGCTTTCCTTCTTGTCATAGAAGGCGTGGGCGACGTCGACATATTCGTTGATGACGCTGGCGACGGGGACGTCGGGGCGGGCGATGAGTTCGTAGGTGCCGGCACGAAGGATGGCGCGCATCGGGCGGTCGAGCCGTTCGAGCACCCAGCCCTTGGCGAGCTTGGCCGTCACCAGCCGGTCGATCTCGACGCGGCGCGCTTCGACCCCGCGCACGACATCGTCGAAGAAGCTCTGCTCGGCCTCGGCGTAGGTCGCGCCCTCGATCGTCGCGCCGAGCCGGTGCTGGTGGAACTCGTGGAGCAGGGGGGCGATCGCGGTGCCCTCCATTTCGAGCTGGTAGAGCGCCTGCACGGCGGCGAGCCGGGCGGCGGAGCGCGATTGGGAACGGGTCATGCCGCGCCTGTAGCGGGGGGCTGGCCAGCGAGGAAGGGGGCCAGCGCGTCGGCGACCTGGCCAGGCGCGGTCCACGGGGCGAAGTGGCCAACCCCGGACAAGCGGACGATGTCGAGCTGGTCGACCAGGCGGTCGAGGCCGTCGAGCTGCATCGGGAGCAGGGCCTTGTCGTCCATTCCCCAGATGACGCGGACCGGGATGTGGATCTTCGGAAAGGCGCCGAGCAGCCAGTCGGGAATCGGGACCGTGACGCCGGGAGGGGGGACGATGATCTGAGACGCGCGGTACCAATTGAGCATGCCCGTGAGGGTGCCGGGCTGGCTCCACTCGGCGATGTATTGGGCGCGTTCGGCGGGGTCGATCGCGGCGAGATCGACGTGATTGCGGAAGCTCTTGTCGAAGAAGGCGCCGAACCCCATCGCCTCGATCGCGGCCTCCATGCCCGGGGTGCGGAAGGCGGTGATGTACTGCGAGGCGGCGCGCTGGTCGGCGTCTTCGATCAGGCTCTTCTGGAAGATGACGGGATGGGGCGCGTTGATGATCGCGAGGCGGGTTACGCGCCCACTCTGATCGGACGCGCCCTTGATCGCGGCGGCCCAGGCGGCGGCTCCGCCCCAGTCGTGGCCGACCAGCGCGAATTCGCCGATGCCAAGCGCGTCGGCCAGCGCGAACAGGTCGGCGAGGATGCGGTCGATGCGATAGGCGTCGACGTCGGGCGGGGCGTCGGAGCCGCCGAACCCGCGCTGGTCGGGCATGACGAGGCGGAAGCGGTCAGCGAGGAGCGGGGCGACGCTGCGCCAGGTGCGATGCGATTCGGGAAAGCCGTGGAGCAGGATCACCGGCGGCGCATCGGCCGGCCCGGCGAACGCGACGTTGAGGGTCACGCCGGTGGAGAGCGCGATCTTGCGGAACTCCGTCACTTTCGCTCCTTCCCGTGGGACGTGACGGGGGTAATGATGGTTTGAATGCTTGGGCTCATTTGCAAGCCTTATAACCCGCGTCCGTGCGGTTCAAAATTACGTTACCGGCGGCGAAGCGCAAGCCAAGTCCACGTGACGCCCCGGTCACGATTGGCCTGCTGGACGGACAGCGTCTCGACACGCCGGACGAGGTTGAATCCGGCGGCATCGGCCTCGCAGAGCGTCACCGCAAGATTGACCGGGATACAGCGCCGACCTTCTGCCCCGGAGCCGTTTCGCAGCGACAGGATAAGCAGCCCGCCCGGCTCCGCGATCCGCGCCAGGCTGCTTATCGCGATCGATCGCTCCTGGTCGTCGAGATGCTGCCACACCGCGCACAACAGAATAAGCCCGAACCGCCCGTCGACCCGCGCCAGCTTGGGGAGTTGGTCGTCGATCCATTGTATCCGCTGGTGCAGGGCTTGCCCCGCCTCGCGCAAGGCGGCGACGGGTTCGATCCCGACCGCGTCATGGCCGAGCGATGCAAGCCACGCGGCGTCGCGCCCGGTGCCCGCTCCGATGTCCGCCGCGCGAACCGGACTGTGCGGCATCAAATCGATCACCGGTTGATAGATGTACGCTGAGGACAGGGCGTCATATCGTTTGATCAGTCGCGAAGCCGCCGCCTGATACCCCTCGAGGATGTCGTTCAACCCTACTCCCCCGGCGCGCGCGCCTTGATCGTCAGGGCATGCACCCGGTCGGTCATGAGGTCGCCGAGGGCGGCATAGACCAGGCGCTGGCGGGCGACGCGCGACTGGCCGGTGAAGGCGCCACTCTCGATCGTCAGCGCGAAGTGCGATTCGCCGCGAGAATCGTGCCCGGCGTGGCCGCGATGCTGGTCGCTTTCGTCGACCAGGGACAAAGCGGTGGGGTGCAGCGCCGTTTCGAGCAAGCGACGCATCCGGGTCGCGACGGGTCCAGTAGCGGTAGCGGTCATCGGTCCTATATAGGGCGACTGTGCAACCAGGATAGACGGGTTTGACTGTGGCGTCGCGGAGCCAGAAGTTTCACGGACGGATGGAGGGCGCGGCGGACGCGTGCGGGATTGCGGGATGCCGCGAGCCGGGCGAATTTCGCGCGCCGGTCAGCCCAGGCGACTTCGACGGGCCGGGGCAGTGGCGCTTCCTGTGCCTGGATCATGTCCGCGCGCACAACTTGTCCTACAATTATTTCAACGGGATGAGCCCCGACGAAATTCAGGAAGCGCAGTCCCCGATCGCGGGGTGGGAGCGCCACTCGCGGCCGTTCGCGCATGTCGGGGATCCGCCACCGGCGTGGAGCGACTTTCACGATCCGATCGATGCGATTGCGGCGCGGTTCCGGCCGGAGCATCGGGGCGGTGCTGGCGCGGCCCCCGATCGCTTCTCGCCCGCCGAGCGCAAGGCGATGCGGACGCTCCAGCTTGACGACGATGCCGACCGGCTGGCGCTTCGGCGGCGTTATGCGGAACTGGTGCGGCGCTATCACCCCGACCGCAATGGCGGCGACCGTAGCCACGAGCGCGCGCTGGCGGTGGTGATCGAGGCTTATACGTTGCTCAAGTCTTCGGGCGCGTTTGCGTGAGCGGAGTGCTCAATCCCAAGCTGGAGGTGCGGGTCGAGGCGATCGGCCATGAGCGCCAGCCGGTGGTGGTGATCGACGATTGCCTCGCGGATTTCGACGGCTGGCGGGCGGCTGCGGCGGGCGAGCGGTTCGCGGCTATCGGGCCCTATTATCCGGGCGTGCGGGCGCATGTCGCAGTCGACGTAGCGGAGCGGCTTCGCGCGGAACTGGCACCGGTCGTTGGGTAAGCCTTCGCGCTCGATCCGGTGCCGCCCCTGGTCGATTGTTTCTACTCGATCGTGACCACGCCGCCGGCCGAGCTGGCGCCGATCCAGCGATTGCCGCATGTCGACGGGCTCGAACCCGACCGGCTCGCGATCCTGATCTATCTGTCGGGCGAGGCGCACGGGGGGACCGCTTTCTTCCGCCAGCGCGCGACGGGTTTCGAAACGGTAGACGCAGCGCGGTTTCCGGCGTTCGAGGCGGCGCTTCACAAGGGGGTGTCGGCAAACGGGCTTCCGCCGGCGGCCTATATCGCGGGAGACACGGCGCTTTATGAGCAAGTCGCGATGATCGAAGCGCGGCCCAATCGCGCGATCATCTATCGCAGCCATTTGCTCCATTGTGCACGCATTCCGGCGGAGGTGCCGCTGTCGCCCGATCCGCGCAAAGGGCGGCTGACGGTCAATGCCTTTCTGTGGAGCACGTCAAAATGACCAAGTTGATCCTGTTCGCCGCGACGATCCTCGTCCCGGGTGTCGCCTGCGCTCAAAGCGCTGCCGCCCCTGCTGCCGTCGCGCCCGAACTGTGCACCGACCGGCCGAGCAAGGCGACTTCGGCGTGCACCGTGCCCAAGGGGATGATCCAGGTCGAGGCCGACCTCGTCAACTGGACCCGCGACAGCAACGACGGGGTGCGAACCGATACACTGCTCTACACCAGCCCGCTGCTCAAATATGGAGTGACGGGATCGACCGACATCGAGGCGTCGATCACGCCCTATGAGACGATCCGCACCCGCGACAGCACTGGGTCGAGCACGATTCGCGGCGTCGGTGACCTCTATTTGCGGGTCAAGCAGCGGCTGACCAAAGTCGACGCCAAGACGCAGTTCGCACTCGAGCCCTACCTCAAGATCCCGACCGCCAAGCTGGGCATCGGCAACCGCAAGGTCGAGGGCGGGCTTGTCGGCACGGGCGTGTTTAATCTCTCCGACGGATTCAGCCTGACCGTCTCGCCCGAGATCGACGAGCTGGAGAATGCAGCGCTCGATGGTCGTCACGCGCAGCTGGTCGGCGCGGTCAATCTCGGCAAGTCGCTGTCGAAGACACTGACCGCTTCCGCCGAATTGTGGAGTGCGCGGGACTATGACCCGTCGGGCCGCGTCGATCAATATTCGGCCGATGTCGCAATCGCCTATCTCGCCGCGCCGACGCTGCAGCTCGATGCCGGGGCCGATATCGGGCTCAACCGCGCGACGCCCGACGTGCAGGCCTATGTCGGCATCTCGCCCCGTTTCTGACGGCCGAACGCCTCCAGTCGAGCGAAGTCCACAACGGTCCCATCTGTTCACCCGGATGGCCGCGACGGGTCCATGAAGGGGGGCCGACGAAAGGACATCACTTGACGCGCCCCGCCCTGCTGCTGACCGCGGTTGCACTGCTCGCATCGCCGATGATGTGGATCGCGCCGGACAGCCCCCTGTCCGTTTCGGTCCCCGCCAAGCCGGCCGAGCACCATGCCACTGGCGCGCCCCTCGCTCCTGCCCTACAAGCTCGCCATCCCCGGGGAGCGCGCATGCGCTGAGAGGCAGGAATTGCACCCTGCGACCCGCTGAACCTGATCCCGTTAGCGCGGGCGTAGGGAGGGAATGCGGGTTTCTTCCGTGTCCCTCCGAGTAGGAGCGAAGACATGGCCGACATCGACCCCAAGATCACCAAGTCCGATACGCCGCCCAGCGACACCCCCACCGTGACCACCGGCGCGATCCGCGGGTCGCGCAAGGTGCATGTCGGGCCGCTCAACGTCGCGATGCGCCAGGTGATGCTCGAGGCCTCGTCGGGCGAACCCCCGCTCTCGCTGTACGACACGTCGGGCCCCTACACCGACCCGGCCGTCACAATCGATATCAATGCCGGCCTCGCCGAGCTCCGCCGCGACTGGATCCGCGGCCGCGGCGATGTCGAGGAAGTGCTCGCCCGCGAAT
>JANXUU010000070.1 GCA_025356055.1 Sphingomonas sp.
CCTAATGCTCAGGAGCCCCGCCCGCATGGCCGGCCATTCGAAATTCAAGAATATCATGCACCGCAAGGGCGCGCAGGACAAGAAACGCTCGGGCATGTTCAGCAAGCTCAGCCGCGAAATCACCGTCGCGGCCAAGATGGGGCTGCCCGACCCCGACATGAACCCGCGCCTGCGCGCCGCAGTCAACGCCGCCAAGGCGCAGTCGCTGCCCAAGGACAATATCCAGCGCTCGATCGACAAGGCCGCGCGCGGTGACGCCGAAACCTACGAGGAAATCCGCTACGAAGGGTTCGGCCCCGGCGGCGTTTCGCTAATCATCGAAGCGCTCACCGACAACCGCAATCGCACCGCCACCAACGTCCGCACCGCGGTCTCGAAGAACGGCGGCAACCTCGGGGCATCGGGCAGCGTCTCCCACGCCTTCGACCGCATGGGCCTGATCAGCTACCCCGCCAACAGCGGCGACCCCGACAAGATATTCGAAGCCGCCCTCGACGCCGGCGCGCAGGACGTCAGCTCGTCCGACGACGGCCATGAGATCTGGACCGAAATCGGCGACCTCCACGAAGTCGCCAAGGCGCTCGAACCCGTGCTCGGCGAAGCCGAAGGCGCCAAGCTCGCGTGGCGCCCGCAAGTCATGGTCGACGTCAACGAATCCGACGCCGCGACCCTGCTCAAGCTGATCGACACCCTCGACGAGGACGACGACGTCCAGCAAGTCTGGGGCAATTACGACGTCAGCGACGAGATCATGGAGAAGCTTGGCTGATCATGTTGTCATGTTGATTTTGGGCCTCGACCCCGGGCTTGGCACCACCGGCTGGGGGATTGTCCGCGCCGAGGGCAACCGCCTCACCCACCTTGCCAACGGCCAGCTCAAGACCGCGCCATCCGAACCGTTGGCAAACCGTCTCGCCCACCTCGCCACCATGCTCGAAGCAATCCTCGCCGACCACGCCCCCACCGCTGCCGCGGTCGAGGAGATCTTCCTCAACAAGAACCCCCAATCCACCCTGAAACTCGCCCAGGCGCGCGGCGTGGCCCTCATGCTCGCCGCCCGTGCGGGGCTGATCGTCGGCGAATATGCCGCGCGCCTCGTCAAGCAGGCCGTTGTCGGCACCGGCGCCGCCGAAAAAGTGCAGGTCCACGCGATGGTCCAGCGCCTCCTCCCCGGCGTGAAGATCGCCGGCCCCGACGCCGCCGACGCCCTCGCCGTCGCCATCACCCACGCGCACCATCTGGCGACGAGCACGAGAATCCCCCTGCCTGCCAAGGGAGGTGTCAGGGGTGCGTAGCGAGCGCAGCGAGCCGGTCCCGCGTTAGCAATGAGTCTCCTGACGCGCTGATCGCGCGCACCCACCCCCTGCCCCTCCCTTGACAGGGAAGGGAGACTTGCTACCCCATCGCCATGATCGCCCGCCTCACCGGTATCCTCGCCGAAACCGCCGCCGACCACGCCGTGATCGACGTCGCCGGCGTCGGCTATGCCGTCCTCGCCAGCACCCGCACACTCGATGCGATCGGCCCGGTCGGCTCCGCCGTCCTGCTCTTGACCGAATTGCAAGTGCGCGAAGACAGCATGACCCTGTTCGCCTTCGCCAACGCCGCCGAGCGCGAAAGCTTCCGCCACCTGACCAGCGTGCAGGGCGTCGGCGGGCGCGTCGCGCTCGCCATCCTCTCGGTGCTCGACCCCACCGCGCTCGCCACTGCCATTGCCCACGGCGACAAGGCGATGGTCGCGCGCGCCAATGGAGTCGGCCCCAAGCTCGCCCAGCGCATCGTCAACGAACTTGCCGGCAAGCTCGGCACCCCCGCTCTCGCCGCCGTCGCTGGCAGCCCCCCACCAAAGGGCACCACCGCGCAAGACGCCCTCTCGGCCCTCGCCAACCTCGGCTTCAAACCCGCCGAAGCCTCCGCCGCCGTCACCGCCGCCGCCCTCGACCTCGGCGAGGGAGCAACGTTGGACGCGCTCGTCAGGCTGGCGCTTCGCAAGGCCGCGAAATGACAGGGACAAATCATGCTTGAGATCATCCAGGCTATCGTCCGCTCGGTTGAAATGACGGGTGTTGCGATTATCGCTGCGGGAGCATTCGGAACATTGCTTCTGTTCCTGCAAAAGTTGCTGACTGGTCAGGATAAGGCCAAGGCAATTGCCGCCTTCCGATCGTCCCTTGGTCAGGCAATCCTTCTCGGACTGGAATTTTTGGTTGCTGCCGATATCGTCAACACAGTCGCCGTTGAACCCACTTTGAAAAGTGTCGCCGTCCTTGCGGGCATCGTCGCCATCCGCACCTTCCTTAGTTTCAGTCTCGAGCTGGAGATTGAAGGTCGCTGGCCGTGGCAACGCGGCGGATCGCGGGAGGTTTGATTGGCCACTGATCCCGCCCGCATCACCACCCCCGAACGCCAGCCCGAGGACGTCGACGCGGCGCTGCGCCCGAAAACCCTCGATGAATTCGTCGGCCAGCAGGGTGCGCGCGAGAATCTGCGCATCTTCGTCAACGCGGCGAAAGCCCGCGGCGAGGCGCTCGACCATGTCTTGTTCTTCGGCCCGCCCGGCCTTGGCAAAACCACGCTCGCCGGAATCCTCGCCCGCGAGATGGGAGTCGGCTTCCGCGCCACCTCGGGTCCGGTCATCGCCAAATCGGGCGACCTCGCCGCGTTGCTCACCAATCTCGAGGATGGCGACGTGCTGTTCATCGACGAAATTCATCGCCTCGCCCCCGCAGTCGAGGAAATCCTCTACCCGGCGATGGAGGACCGCGCGCTCGACCTGATGATCGGCGAAGGCCCGTCCGCACGCAGCGTCCGCATCGACCTCCCCCGCTTCACCCTCGTCGGCGCCACCACCCGGCAAGGCCTGCTCACCACCCCATTGCGCGACCGTTTCGGCATCCCCATCCGCCTCAACTTCTACACTGTCGCCGAGCTTGAACAGGTCGTCCGCCGCGCCGCCCGCCTGCTCGGCGCGACCCTCACCGAGGACGGCGCCCACGAAGTCGCCCGCCGCAGCCGCGGGACGCCCCGTATCGCCGGGCGTCTCCTGCGCCGGGTCCGCGATTTCGCCCATGCCGCGGCGACCGACAGCATCGACGCCGCCGCCGCCGACCGCGCCCTCAACCGGCTCGAAATCGACGCGCTCGGCCTCGACGCGATGGACCGCCGTTACCTCACCATGATCGCCGATCTCTACAACGGCGGTCCGGTCGGGGTGGAAACGCTTGCCGCAGGCTTGAGCGAACCACGCGACACGATCGAGGACGTCATCGAGCCCTACCTCATCCAGCTCGGCCTGATCGCCCGCACCGCACGCGGTCGCTGCCTCAACGGGCGCGGCTGGAGCCACCTCGGCCTCGCCCCGCCGCCGAGTGCACAAACCACCCTGTTCGACGTGGAGTAATCATGCGCTTTCTATTGCTTGCCGCCGCCGCCGCTTTCTCGACCACCTCCGCCACCGCCCAGCCCCCCGCTGCCCAGCCGGCCCTGAATGCCGTCGACTACACCCAGGACAGCAACTGGCTCTGCCTCCCCGGCCGCAACGACATTTGCGCTGCCCCCCTCGCCACAACCAATCTCCCCGCCACCGGCTATGCCGCGCGCACCGTCGCGACGCCCGCCGCCAATCCCCCGATCGACTGCTTCTACGTCTACCCCACCGTCAGCCACGACCCCGGCCTCAACAGCGACCTGACCGTGTCGGACAGCGAGGAACGCAACGTCGCACAAAACCAGCTCGCCCGTTTCGGCTCGGTCTGCCGCACCTTCGCGCCCATCTATCGCCAGATGACCACCGGCGCGATTGCCGCCGTCCTTACCGGCGGCGACGTCGCCCAGGCCGCGCACATTGCCTATGGCGACGTTTCGCGCTCCTGGCACCAGTTCCTCGCCACCCGCAACGACAACCGCCCGTTCGTCCTCATCGGCCACAGCCAGGGTTCGCTGATGCTCCAGCAACTCCTTGCCAACGAGATCGAGGGCCGCCCCGAGGCCAAGCGGATGCTCCTGGCCATCATCCCCGGCTACAACGTCCTCGTCCCGCAAGGGAAACTGGTCGGCGGCACCTTCAAGTCGACTCCCTTGTGCAGCCGCAAGGGCGAAACCGGCTGCGTCCTCGCCTGGTCGAGCTACCGCATCAACAATCCGCCCCCCGAAGGCGCGCTGTTCGGCTACGCAAGCCAGCCCGGAATGACCGTCGCCTGCACCAATCCGGCCAGCCCCGGCACGACCGACTGGCGCCGGCTCGAAAGCTACTGGACCGGTCGCGGCTGGCCTTCGACCCCCGGCGGGCCGGTCACCTGGTCGTCCGAAGGCCCGCTGCCCACGCCCTTTCTCCACACCACCGACCTTGTCTCGGCTGCGTGCGTCAACGACGGCCCCCGCGGCTATCTCTCGATCCGCACCGAGACCGTCCCCGGCGGCAAGCGCACCGACCGGATCGGCGGCGAAGTCGGGATGATGGGCTTCTTTCTCCCCGGCTGGGGAATGCACTTGAACGACATTGCCGAAGCCCAGGGGGACCTGATCGCCCGCATCCGCGAGGTCTCCGCAGGGTTGCGGCGATGACTCCGCCCCGGCTAAGGCCTCCGTCATGGCAGGCTCCTCCTTCGACCAGCCCTATCGCGGCGGCTTCATCGGAGCCGAACACCACTTCGCGCTGACGGTCTATTTCGAGGACACCGACACCGCCGGCGTGGTCTATTACGCGAACTATCTCAAATATATGGAACGCGCCCGCTCGGACATGCTGCGCGCCGCCGGGATCGACCAGCGCACCGCGATCGACGACGGCACCGGGGTATACGCCGTCGCCGAAGCCAATATCCGCTATCTGCGTCCGGCCAAGCTCGGCGACGACCTTCGGATCGTCTCGACCCTCGCCCATGTCCGCGCGGCCAGCGTTCATATTCATCAGACGGTCATGCGCGCGGCTGAAACAATCGCCCAGGCGCGGATTACCGCGGCTTTCCTCACCCCGGACGGCCGGCCGACACGCCAGCCGCGCGAGTGGGTCGAGCGGTTCAACGCCATCAACGCTCAAGGAAACTAATGCCCCCCGTCATCGCCAGCACCGACCTCATGTCCCCTTTGACCCTGTTCCTCCACGCCGACATCGTCGTGAAGCTGGTCATGCTCGGGCTGCTCGCGGCGAGCATCTGGACATGGGGCATCATCTTCACCCACGCCATTCGTCTGCGCCGCCTCAACAAAGCCGCCGCGGCCTATGAGAATGACTTCTGGGCGGCCAAGGACATCGACGCATTCGCCGAACAACGCGGGTCCGAAAAAATTCCAAGCGCCGCGATCGTCACCGCCGGGCTCGACGAATGGCGCCGCTCCGCCCGCCTCCGCAACGCCGACCACTCGGGCACCCGCGAGCGCCTTTCGGGCGCAATGAACAACGCCATCGCGACCGAGCTCGACCGCCTCTCCGACCGCCTCAACATCCTCGCCACGGTCGGCGCGGTCGCTCCTTTCGTCGGGCTGTTCGGCACCGTCTGGGGGATCATGCGCAGCTTCACCGCGATCGCCGGTGCCAACAACACGTCGCTCGCCGTCGTCGCCCCCGGCATCGCCGAAGCCCTCTTCGCCACCGCCATCGGCCTGTTCGCCGCCATCCCCGCGGTGATCGGCTACAACCGCCTGACCCACGCCCTCGACCGCCTTGAAGCCCGCCTCGGCCGCTTTGCCGACCGCTTCCACGCGACGCTCAGCCGCGAGCTGGAGACCGCCTGATGGGCGCCAGCCTCCAGTCCCGCCGAGGCAGGTCAGGCCGCCGCGCGCCGATGGCCGAGATCAACGTTACGCCGCTGGTCGACGTGATGCTCGTCCTGCTGATCATCTTCATGGTCACCGCCCCGCTGCTTGCCGCCGGCGTCCCCGTCGACCTGCCACAGAACCGCGCTGCCCCGCTCGACCAGCAGGTCAAGCCGATCCAGCTGTCGATCGACAAGGGCGGCGCGATCTTCCTCGACGATGCCCCCGTCGCGCAGGCCGCCCTGCCCGCGAAACTCGCCGCGATCGCTGCCAAGCCCGCCCCGCCCGAGGGCCGCCGCATCTACCTGCGCGCGGACCGCAGCCTCGATTATGGCCGCGTCATGAAGGTCATGGGCGAGCTCAACCGCGCCGGCCTCAACCACGTCGCGCTCGTCTCGGTCGGGCAGGACAGCCCATGAGCCTCGACCGCGCCGAAGTCGCCGGCACCGGGGCGGCGATTGTTTTCCACGTCGCGCTGATCGCCGCGCTATCGCTCAGTCTCGCCCACGTCGCGCGCCCCTCCGAACCGCCGCCGATGGAAGTCGAGATGGTCGACGAGGTCGGCCTCCAGCCCGCCGCCCCCACCGTAATCGCCGCGCCCCCACCGCCGAGCCAGGCCCCCGAGCAGGCTCAAGAAACCCCGCAGCCGCCTTCCCCCGAACCCACCCCCGCGCCGGTCGTCCAGCCCACGCCGCAACCAAAAGTTGCCCCCGCCAACAGCCTAGCCGCGCAGATTGCCCAGCTCCGCCCGACCCCGCCGCATGCCGCTACTGCCAAGACGGCACCGCCAGCGCGCGCAGCTCCCGCCCAACCCCGCGCCTCGCGCATCGGCGCCGACTTCCTCAAGGGCATCGCCGACGCGCCCCCCTCTTCGACCCCCGCCCGCGCCGCCGCCCCCGCAATCAGCGCCTCGGCCATGGCCGGCATCCAGCAAGCCATTCGCCGCCAGGTTCAACCCTGCGCCGATCGCCAGGTAAACCCCGGTCCCGGCGCCTCCCGGATCAAGGTCAAGCTCCACCTCGTTCTCAACCGGTCGGGCCGCCTGACCAGTCCGCCGCAAGTCGTTGGATCGAGCGGCGTCGATGACGATAATTCGCGCTACGAGGAGCGGGTCAAGGATCTCGCCGTCTCGATCATTTCAAGCTGCGCTCCGCTCACCGGCCTGCCGCAGGACCTTTACCAGACTGCCAACGGCGGCTGGTCCAATTTCAACATGACCTATTCGCTGCCATGAGGAACTCCATGAAGCACATTGCCCTCCTCGCCGTCCTGCTCGCCTCGGCCGCCACCGCGCAAGACACCCCGCCGCCGCTTGAGGTCAACGTTGTCGGCGGCACCAACGCGGTCACCGCGATTGCCGTCCCCGCCATGCCGACCGCCGCCGACGCCCCCGCCGGCCTCGGTCGCCAGGTCGCCGAGGTCATCGCTTCCGATCTCCGCTCGACCGGCCTGTTCACCCCGCTCGGCCCCGACGGGATCGGCACCTACCCCCGCGATGCCGCGAGCAGCCCCGCTTACGCCACCTGGCGCAGCGCCGGCGCCGCGCAGCTTGTCGCCGGCTATATCGAAGCCAATGGTGCCGATCGCATCACCCTTGCCTGCTATATCCACGACGTCGCCGCCGGGCGCGAACTTGCCCACCAAGGCTTCACCGTCGCCGCTACCGACTGGCGCCGTGCGGCACACAAATGCGCCGACACCGTCTATTCGCGCCTCTCCGGCGAGACCGGCTTCCTCGACACCCGCGTCGTCTACGTCGCCGAGACCGGCCCCAAAAACAACCGCACCAAGCGCATCGCGATCATGGATTCGGATGGCTCCAACCATCGCTACCTCACACTCGGCGACGCCACCGTCACCACCCCGCGCTTCTCCCCTTCCGGCGATAAGCTGGTCTACATGACCGCCTCGGGCCGCCGCCCGCGCGTCATGCTGATGGACGTCGCCAGCGGCACGACGCACAGCCTCGTCCCCGGCCTCGTCCTGACCTTCGCCCCGCGCTTCTCGCCCGACGGCCGCAATGTCGTCTTCTCGATGGCGAAGAACGGCCGCACCGCCATTTACGCCATCCCCACCGCCGGTGGCACGCCGCGCCGCCTGACCGACAGCGTGGGCGCCGACACCAGCCCAAGCTATTCCCCCGACGGCAGCCGCATTGTCTTCGAAAGCGACCGCGGTGGCACGCAGCAGCTTTACGTCATGAATGCCGACGGCTCGAACCAGAAGCGGATCAGCTTCGGCGGCGGCCGCTATGCCTCCCCGATGTGGAGCCCGCGCGGTGACCTCATCGCTTTCACCAGGATCGCCGGCAATTTCCGCATCGGCATCATGTCCCCCTCCGGGAACGGCGAGAAAATCCTCACCGACGCCTGGCAGGACGAGGAGCCAAGCTGGGCCCCCAACGGCCGCTTCGTGATGTTCAACCGAATCCGCCAGGGCGCGAGCGGCCAGACCAGCCTGTTCGCGGTCGATATCAATGGTGGCAACCCGCGCCGCCTCCCCACCCCCCAGGATGGCAGCGACCCCAGCTGGTCGCCGCTGCAACGCTAAGCATCAAAAGGAGAATACCGATGCGCAAGACCCTCAGTCTGACCCTCGTCGCCGCCCTACTGGCGACTGGTGCCTGCGCTCGCAAACAAGTGGCGGTTGTGACCGCCCCGCCGCCCGCCACTCAGGCACCGCCCAAGGCGACTAATGAAGATGACGTGGGACTGGTCGAGCTCCCCGGCTCGCAGGCCGACCTCATCGCCAAGGCGGGCACCGACACGATCCACTTCGCGACCGACAAGTCAGACGTCGATGTGCCCTCGCGCATGATCCTCACTGCGCAGGCAAAGTGGATGATGGCCAACCCCACCGTCCGCGCCTCGATCGAAGGCCACGCCGACGAGCGCGGCACTCGCGAATATAATATGGCGTTAGGCGAGCGACGCGCCAACGCCGCGAAGGATTTCCTGGTCGCACAAGGGGTCCCCTCGGCGCGGCTGCTGGTCACCAGCTGGGGCAAGGAAAAGCCGCTTGCGGTCGGTTCGGACGAAACCGCCTGGGCTCAGAACCGCCGCGAAGTGACGGTCGTCGTCAAGTAAGTCGCGTCGGGCGGTTCACGCCGCCCGGCTGTGATACGCTGTGACCCCAAGCCACGAGCGCGCCTGGCGCTGCGCCTCGGCGATCTCCCGCGCCGTCATTTCATGCGAAATCTCTGCCCGGCAATGCTGCGATCTCGTATCGCCCGAAAGCGCGCCGAGGTTAAACCATTTGTGCGCTTCGATAAGGTCGACCACGATCCCGCCGCGCCCGGTCGAATACGTAACCCCCAACTCGAATAGCGCCTCGACGTCGCCTCGCTCGGCATCGGCAATCCGGCTGCGGAGGAGAAAATCTGCGCTCTTCTGTGAAATGGCGTTCATCGGTCGGACCCCTGTTCTGATGAATGCAGCTTCGTCCCCCAATCCCTAGCAAATGGTTAACGCCCAAATTACCCTGCCCGATATGGCACGTCACACCGCCAGATTGTCGATCAGCCGCGTCGTACCCATCTTCGCCGCCGCCGCCAGCCGCGCCGGACGGTCGAGGGTCACAAGCGGCTCGAGCGTCGCCGCGTCGCACAGCGCAACATAGTCGATCGCGCTAAATCCCGCCGCCTCGAGCGTCGCCCGCGCGCGCGCAAGCACCGCATCAACCGCCTCACCCGACTGGATCGCGTCACGCGCGGCAATCAGCGATTGCGGCATTGCCACTGCCCGTCGCCGCTCCTCAGGCGTCAGATAGGCATTGCGCGACGACAACGCGAGCCCGTCGGCATCGCGCACGATCGGCACGCCGACCACCTCGATCCCCAGCCCCAGATCGGCAACCAATTGCCGGATCACCGCGAGCTGCTGATAATCCTTCTCCCCGAACAGCGCGACGTGCGGCATGACCGCTATCAGCAGCTTCGCCACCACCGTCGCAACACCGTCGAAATGCCCCGGCCGCGCGGCCCCGTCCCACAACTCGCTGATCCCGGCGACGCTGATCGTCGTCGCGAACCCCGGCGGATAAAGTTGCTCGGCGCTCGGCATCCAGACGAGGTCGCAGCCCCCCGCCTCCAGCATTGCCGCATCCTCCGCCTCGCGTCGCGGATATCGGTCGAGATCCTCATTCGCGCCGAATTGCAGCGGATTGACGAAGATCGTCGTCACCACCTTGTCCGCCAGCCGCTTCGCTTCGGTCATCAGGGCCATGTGCCCGGCATGAAGGGCGCCCATCGTCGGGACCAGCGCGATCCGTTCGCCATTGCCGCGCAATGCGTCCAGCGCCGCCGGCAACACCGCCAAGTCACGGATGATTTGCAAGGATTCTTCCCCTCCGATAGAGCTTCACATCTTAGTTTCAGGGGGCCGACCCGGCAATGAGCCAACCGCATTTCATCGTCTTCGCCAATGAAAAGGGCGGCACCGGCAAGTCCACGACTGCCGTCCACACCGCGATCGCGCTCGCCGCCTCGGGTCACCGCGTCGGCGTCCTCGACCTCGACAGCCGCCAGCGCACCACCACCCGCTACCTCGAAAATCGCGACGCCACCATGCGCCGCACGGGCGATACGCTCCCGGTCGCGACCTACGAAGTGCTGGAGGAGCAAACCGAGGACGCCCTTGCCGCCGCGATCGACCGCCTCTCCGCCGCCAGCGACGTCCTTGTCATCGACACTCCTGGCCGCGATGACCCCGTGGCCCGCGCGGCGATTCTTCGCGCCGACACGCTCGTCACTCCAATGAACGACAGCTTCGTCGACCTCGACCTCATCGGCCAGGTCCACCCCGACACGTTCAAGGTCACCAAGCCCAGCTTCTACGCCGAACTCATCTGGAACAGCCGCACGGCGCGCGCCAAGACCACTGGCAAGTCGGTCGACTGGGTCGTCCTTCGCAACCGCCTTCAGCACATCCAGTCGCACAACCTCGCGCGAGTCGGCGCGGCGATGGACGAGCTTGCGCTCCGCGTCGGCTTCCGCGTTATCCCGGGCCTCGGCGAGCGAGTAATCTACCGCGAGCTATTTCCCAAGGGCCTCACCCTGCTCGACTTGAAGCACCTCGGCGAGGTTGGAATGGGCCATATTGCGGCACGGCAGGAACTTCGTGAAATGATCGCGGGTTTGTTGATTCCAAGCGCCAACGAACAGCGTGAGCCAATTGCCACCGCGGGCTGATTTTCCAAAGGATTTTCATGAGTCACGAGTTTCACGCGTCGGTTCTTCGCGAATATGACATTCGCGGGATCGTCGGAAAGACACTGCACCCCGCCGACGCCCGGGCGCTCGGCCGCAGCTACGGCGCCCTCGCCGTGTCCGAAGGCGCCAGGACCATCGCCGTCGGCCGCGACGGTCGCACCCACTCGCTCGAACTCGAGACCGCGCTCGTCGAGGGCCTCACCGCCTCGGGACTCGATGTCGTCCGCATCGGCATGGGACCAAGCCCGATGCTCTACTTCGCCGCCGCCACGCTCCCCGTCCAAGGCGGGATCCAGGTCACCGGCAGCCACAACCCGGCCGACTACAACGGCTTCAAGATGCTCTTGAACGGCCGCTCCGTATTCGGCGAAGAAATCCAGGCGCTCGGCCGCCGCGCGAAGGCCGCCGACTGGGTCGAAGGCCAAGGCTCGGTCAGCGACACCGACATCGAGGACGCCTATGTCGACCGCCTGGTGGAAGGCTTCGACGGCGGCGCCTATCGCATCGGCTGGGACGCGGGCAGCGGCGCTGGCGGTCCCGTGCTCGAAAAGCTGGTCAAGAAACTCCCCGGCGAGCATCATCTGCTTTACACCGAAGTCGATGGTAGCTTTCCCCACCATCACCCCGATCCGACGGTCGAGGCCAACCTCGCCGATCTCAAGAAACTGGTCGCCGACAAGGGCCTCGACTTCGGCATCGCCTTCGACGGCGACGCCGACCGCATCGGCGCGGTCGATGGTCAGGGCCGTGTGATCTGGGGTGACCAGTTGCTGATGATCCTCGCTGCCCCGGTGCTCGAAGCCCTCCCCGGCGCGACGATCATCGCCGACGTGAAAGCCTCGCAAACCCTGTTCGACCGCATCGCCGAGCTCGGCGGCAAGCCGCTGATGTGGAAGACCGGGCACAGCCTGATCAAGTCGAAGATGAAGGAGACCGGCGCGCCGCTTGCGGGCGAAATGTCGGGCCACATCTTCTTCAAACACTTATGGTACGGCTTTGACGACGCCCTCTACGCCTCCGTCCGCCTGATCCGCGCCGCGACTAGCCTTGGCAAATCGGTCACCCAGCTGCGCAGCGAAATGCCCGTCTCGGTCGCCACCCCAGAAATGCGCTTCCAGATCGACGAAACCCGCAAGTTCGCGGTGGTCGATGAAGTCGCCGCGCGCCTCGCGCACGATGGCGCGACGGTCAACGCCACCGACGGCGTCCGCGTCAAGACCGACGACGGCTGGTGGCTCCTGCGCGCCTCGAATACGCAAGACGTCCTGGTGGCGCGCGCGGAGTCAGCGGATCAGGCCGGACTGGACCGCCTGATGGCCACCATCAACGACCAGCTCGAAGCCTCCGGCATCGAAGCCGTCCAGGCGACCAACTGACGAACGCTTGCGTCCGACCCAGCGCGGAAAGGCGTGCCGCAATCAGACTGCATCGGGGCGAACGTCGGGACCATCCGCTCCGTCGAACCGGTGCTCGTCGCCGGTGCCGATGCGAGATCGCTCGCGGCGGAGAAGGTCGCGGAACAGGGCCTCATAGCGCCTCGCTACCGCATCGATGCGGAACGGCTCGACCCGATCCGCGAGCGCGCCCGGGTCGGGGATCGGCACCGCCAGTTGCGCCAGGATCGCCGCCGCCATCGCCTCGGCGTCCTCGATCGGCACGACCCGCCCGGCGCCGCCCATCGTCAGCAATTCGTCCGCAGCGGGCGTGCAGGCGGTCGTTACAACTGGACGCCCGGCGGCAACCGCCTCGATAATCACGGCCGGATACCCTTCGAACCGGGACGGCAGCACGAACATCCTTGCCCGATCGAGACAGGGGCGAAGATCCTCGACATAGCCGGGCAGGTCGACCTGGCCCGTCAGGCCGAGCGTGCGGATCTGGCGTTCGAGCATTGCCCGTTGCGGTCCGTCGCCGACCAGCAGCAAGCGGTTTCGCTCGTCCTGCTGCGCAACGATCGCGAACGCCCGGATCAAAACGTCGAACCCCTTTTGCGGAACAAACCGCCCCGCCGCGAGGATCAGCCGGCAAGCCGGATCGACCGGCACGGGCGGGATCGGGCTGGCCGACAGCGCGGGGAGCGGAATGGCGACGACGTCGCGGCGCCGCAACAGCTGATCGGCAAGCCGCTTGTCCGGTTCGGACAAGGCGACGATCGCGTCGGCGTCGCGCAACCGCCACCGCGTGCGCACTTCGAACAGAAACTGCCCCAGCTTGCCACGACCCGGCTTGCGCAGCGCATTGCTGAGCTGGGCAACGATCAGGGGTCGCCGCCTGCGGGCCATGCCTCGGAACGCCGCCGCGACCGGCCAGTGATAATTTCCCGGCACGAACAGGACGTCGGCGGGTGTCTGCGCCAGCCGACGCCGCACCGCCCGGCCGAGCCGCGCGACCGACCCCGGGCGGCGCGCGATCGGCGGCGATGCCACCCACAGCATGACCGTCTCGTCGAGCAATCGGCGAAGCTCGCCGCGCTCACTCCCGGCCAGCACCACGACCTCGGCCCCGTCCGCCGCCCACTGGTTGGCCAGCCGGATCGCGATCCGCTCGGTGCCGCCAAGCGAGAAGTCATGAAGCGCGATGGCAATGCGAAGGGTCATCCCGCCATGTGGCCCGTCGCGCGACGATTGACCAATCCCGTCTGTGCCGTGCCTCAGTCGTCCTCGTCCTCATAGCCGACCAGATGCAGCTCGCGCGCCTTGATCTGGTGGAGCATGCACCAGTGCTTCAGCGCATCCTCGCGGCCATGGGTGATCCACACTTCGCTCGGCGCCACGTCGCGCAAGGTCTGCGTCAGCTCGTCCCAGTCGGCATGATCCGAAATGATCAGCGGCAACTCGACATTCTTCTGCCGCGCCCGCTGCCGCACCCGCATCCAGCCCGACGCCATCGCCGTCACCGGGTCGGGCAGCCGCCGCGACCAGCGGTCGTTGAGCGCGGACGGCGGGCAGACGATGATCCGCCCCACGAGTTCCTCCTTCTTGACCCCCGTCGCCAGCCGCAACTCGCCAAGCGGCACCCCCAGCTCCCCATAAAGCCGACATAATCGCTCCATCGCACCATGGATATAGATCGGCTCTTGATGCCCGCGCGCGCGCAATTCCGCGATCACCCGCTGCGCCTTGCCCAGCGCATAGGCCCCGACCAGAATGCACCGCTCGGGCTCGGCATGAAGCCGATACAATAACCGATCAATCTCGCTCCCCGTGTCGGGATGGCGGAACACCGGCAGCCCGAATGTCGCCTCGGTGATGAAGATGTCGCACGGCACCGGCACGAAGGCGGCGCAGGTTGGGTCCGCCCGGCGCTTGTAGTCCCCCGACACCACGACCTTCTCGCCGCCATAGTCCAACACGATCTGCGCCGACCCCAGCACATGCCCCGCCGGCACAAAGCTGACATCGACTTCGCCGACGCGAACGCTTTCGCCATAAGCCACCGGATTGACCGACTGCTGGCCATAGCGGACGTCCATGATCGCCAGCGTTTCCGGCGTTGCCCACACCGCGCCGTGCCCGCCACGCGCGTGGTCGGCGTGACCGTGAGTAATCAGCGCCTTGTCTTTTGGCTGCGACGGGTCGACCCACGCATTGGCAGGTTTGACGAAGATACCTTCCGGAAAAGGCTCGATCCAGGAACCCAGGCGGGGCATTGCGAGCTATAAGGCCAGACGGGGCACCAAGTTCCACCCCTATTGAAGGAAGTCCTCATGGATATCGCCGGATTCAACCTCTTCTCGGTCGAAGTGATCGGCGCAATCCTGCTTCTCGCCGTGCTGATCTTCGCCGTCGCTCGCGGCGCCAAGCGCAACCCCGGCGAGGCTAGCGTCGAGACCAGCGAACGCGCCACCAAGGACCTTTACGCCGAGGAAGAAGCACGCAGCCGCGACGGAACGGACGCAAAACCTGACTAGTCGTCTGCCAACTCTTCTCCCCAACGTTATCGAGAACTGGTTCGCCGGCCGCGGCTGGGCGCCACGCCGGCACCAGCTTGAGATGGTCGGCGCGGCGCGGGACGGCGCGCATGTCCTGCTCGTCGCCGCGACCGGCGCGGGCAAGACGCTCGCCGGTTTCCTGCCCACGCTGGCCGACCTCGTCGATCGTCCGCGCGAAGGGCTCCACACGCTTTACATCTCCCCGCTCAAGGCCCTGGCGGTCGACGTCCAGCGCAACCTCCTCGCCCCGATCGAGGAGATGGGCCTCGATATCCGCGTCGAGACACGCAGCGGCGACACCCCGTCCGACCGCAAGGCCCGCCAGCGCGCCCGCCCGCCACAAACCCTCCTCACCACCCCCGAAAGCCTCAGCCTGCTGTTGAGCTATCCCGACAGCGACCAGATTTTCGCCGAGCTGCAAACCGTCGTCATCGACGAAATCCACGCCTTCGCCCGCGAAAAGCGCGGCGACCTTCTCTCCCTCTCCCTTGCCCGCCTTCAGCACCTCGCCCCCGCGATGCGCCGCGTCGGCCTGTCCGCCACCATCGCCGACCCCGAAGCCTATCAGGGCTGGCTCGCCCCCGACGCCGACGCCGACCTCGTCCGGCTCGTAATCGGCGACCCCGGCGCCGAGCCCGACCTGTCGATCCTCATCCCCGACGATCGCATCCCCTGGTCGGGCCACTCGGGTCGCTACGCCGCGAAACAGGTCATGGCGCTCATCGCCGAGCACAAGACCACCCTGGTGTTCTGCAACACCCGCGCGCTGGCCGAGCTGATCTTTCAGGACCTGTGGACGGTCAACGAACACCAGCTCCCGATCGGTATCCACCACGGCAGCCTGGCGCTGGAAGCTCGCCGCAAGGTCGAGGCGGCGATGGGCGACGGACGCCTGCGCGCCCTCGTCGCCACCGCCAGCCTCGATCTCGGCATTGACTGGGGCGACGTCGACCTCGTCGTCCAGATGGGCGCGCCCAAGGGATCCTCCCGCCTGCTCCAGCGGATCGGCCGCGCCAATCACCGCCTCGACGAGCCCTCCAAAGGCATGATCGTGCCCGGCAACCGCTTCGAATATCTCGAGGCGCGCGCCGCTCTCGACGCGATCGACGACCACGAGCTCGACCCTGACATCTTCCGCCCGGGCACCCTCGACACCCTTGCCCAGCACATCCTCGCCATCGCCTGCGCCGGCCCGTTCGACGAGGTCGAACTGCTCGCCGAGATCAACAGCGCCGCTCCCTACGCCGGCCTCACCCCCGACCTCTTCTCGACCGTCCTCGCCTACCTCGCCACCGGCGGCTACGCGCTCAAGGCCTATGACAAATACCGTCGCCTGACGGCCGACGGCCCCGGGCGCTGGCGCATCACCACCCCCGCGGTCGCCGTCCAGCACCGCCTCAACGCCGGGATCATTGTCGACAATCCGATGATGGACGTGCGCTTCAAGAACGGCCGGATGCTCGGCAAGGTCGAGGAAGGGTTCGCTTCGACCCTCACCGTCGGCGACCACATCTTCTTCGCTGGCCTCAGCCTCGAGGTCGAGCGACTCAAGGACAGCGACATCATCGTCCACGCCTCGTCCAAATCGGCGCGGCTCGTCACCTACGGCGGCCAGCGCATGTCGATGTCGACCCACCTCGCCGAGCGCGTCCGCCGCTTCCTCTGCTCCCCCAACGACTGGCAGCGATTCCCCGCCGACGTCCGCGAATGGCTCGAGGTCCAGGGCAAGCGCTCGATCCTCCCCGAGCCCGACCAACTGCTTGTCGAAACCTTCCCCCACGAAGGCCGCCACTTCCTCGTCATCTACAGCTTCGAAGGCTGGAACGCGCACCAGTCGCTCGGCATGCTGATCACCCGCCGCATGGAAAGCGCCGGGCTCAAGCCGCTCGGTTTCGTCGCCAACGACTATGCGCTCGCCTGTTACGGGCTGGAGGAGGTCGTCGACCCGGCACCCCTGCTCTCGCCCGACATCCTCGAACATGAGTTCGTCGAATGGGTCGAGCAATCGAACCTGCTCAAACGCGCCTTCCGCGAGGTCGCGGTCATCGGCGGGCTGGTCGAACGCCAGCACCCCGGCAAGCGCAAGACCGGACGGCAGGTCAGCTTCTCGACCGACCTCATCTACGACGTGCTGCGCCGCTACGACCCCGAGCACCTCCTCCTTACCGCCGCGTGGGACGACGCCCGCGCGCGGATGACCGAGCTCGGCCGCCTTGCCCGACTCGTCGAGCGCGCCGCCGACCAGATGATCCACGTCCGCGCCACCCGCGTCACCCCGCTGGCGGTCCCGCTGATGGTCGTCATCGGCCGCGAGGCAATGCCATCGGGTTCGACCGCCGACGATACGCTGCTGATCGAAGCCGAGGCGCTCGCCGCCGAAGCGATGCGGATCGACTGATCGGCCATCGACGAAGCGATTGAGAACGTGCATGAAGTCCCGATGCACCGCGCGTTCCTGCCTGTCCTGAGCATCGCCCCCATCCTTTGCGGATGCATCGTTGGCACCGTCGCCAAGACCGCGGTCGATGTCGTCTCGGTCCCGGTCAAGGTCGTCGGCAAGGGGATCGACGCCGCCCTCCCCAGTCAGAAGCGCGCCGACGATAAACGCGGCCGCGAACTGCGCAAGGCCGACGAACTTCGCGCCCGTGATGAGCGCCTCCTCGCCGAGCGCTGCCGTAAGCGCCGCCCGCTTCCTGGCGATGTCTGCCCCGCTCCGGCCAGCGTGCGCTAAACGATGCGTTACTTCCTCGACACCGAATATAACGGCTTCGGCGGCACCCTCCTCAGCCTCGCGTTAGTCGCCGAGCACGGCGACGAAGAACTCTACTTCACCCTTCCCGCCCCAGCCGAAGTCCATCCCTGGGTCGAGCGTCACGTCATGCCCTACCTGAACACCGTCCCCGACATGCACCGCGCGCCCCCGCTCGATCGCGCCTCGGCCGCCCACGCGCTCGCAACCTTCCTCGCCAACGACCGCGACATCGAGATTATCGCCGACTGGCCCGAGGACATATCGCAAATCTGCATGCTCCTGCTCACCGGTCCCGGCGAGATCGTCCGTACCCCGCCGCTGCGCTTCCGCTTCTTCGCCCTCCCCGGGTTCAGCACCGCCGGTGCCAGCGCGGTCCCCCACAACGCCCTCCACGACGCCCGCGCCCTGCGCGACCATGTCCTCAGCCTCGAGGACCACGGCTAGAAAATCTTTTCGGCGCAGGCTGTTCGCGCCCCGCCGAAGCAATGTAGAGGCGATGCATGGTTCCCGCTTCGTTCGCCGATCAAGACTTCCTCGCCAGCCCCGATGGCGCGCTATTCTGGCCGTCGCAGAACGCTCTGCTCGTCGCCGACCTCCACCTCGAAAAGGCCAGCTGGTTCGCCCGCCTCGGCCAGCTCCTCCCCCCCTATGACTCGCTCGCTACCCTCACCATGCTCGCCCGCGACATCGAGCACAGCGGCGCGACCACGCTCTATTGCCTCGGCGACAGCTTCCACGATCGCTTCGGGTGCGACCGCCTTCCCGACGACGCCCGCGCGCTCCTGATCAGCCTGACCGGCCGCCTCGACTGGGTGTGGATCACCGGCAACCACGATGCCGGTTTCGTCGATCATTGCGGTGGTCGGATCGAGGAGGAGCTGATCGTCGCCGGTATCGCCCTGCGCCACGAAGCCGTGGTCGGCGATCCCACCCCAGAAATATCGGGCCACTTCCACCCCAAGCTGCGTCTCCACGTGAAGGGCCGCAACGTGTCACGCCGTTGCTATGTCGCAAGCGCCACCAAGCTCATCCTCCCGGCCTACGGCGCACTCACCGGCGGGCTCGACGCGCACCATCCCGAGATCATCAAGAAAGTCGGCCCCGGCGCCGCGGCGCTGATCCCCGCCGCCGGCCGCTTGTTGCGCTTCCCGATCGCGGCCTAGACCAACCGCGCCGGCATCAGCCCGCGCAGCATATTCCCGACGAAGAATCCTTCGCGCAAATCATCGGGGGTAAGCTCCGCCTCGACCGCCCGCCCCTCGTCGATCAGCTTCGCCCGCAATATCCCCGGAATCAGCCCGCGCGCCGCCGGCGGAGTCAGCAGCCGTCCGTCCCGCTCGACGAAGATATTGGTGAAACTCCCCTCGGTCAGCTGGCCGTCGGGATCGACGAAGATCGTCTCGAACGAATCATTGGCCCGCCGCGGCTCGTCATAAAACCGCCGATCGGTCGTCTTGTAACGCCGCCGGACATCGTCGCCCGCCACCGGCATCGCCGCGACCGACACCAGCACCGGCCCTAATGCCGCTCGCTCCAGCCGCTTGACCTGGATCGCCATCGTGCCTGTCGGCGACAGTAGCAACCGGATCATCGCCGGCTCTTTCTTGCCGAAAGTCGCTGCCTGCAACTCGTTGCGCGCGCCGTGCCGGTCGAACTTGAAATCGAATCGCCCGGCCCCCTGCCCCATCCGGTCGAGATGTCGGTCAAGCTCGGCGATCCCGTGCTCAGGGTCGAAGCGCATCGTCTCGATCAGGTCGAACGCGGGCCGGGCAGCAGTCAAATATTCCCCCTTGAGCAGGCACTCGGCCCATTCCTGTTCCATCACGCTATCGACGACAAGCCCCGATCCCAATCCGGCGCGCGCGACTCCGGGCGCATCGTCGCGAAGCTCAAGCGTCCGGATCAGCACGTTGAAGGCCGCATCCCCCGCCGACCCGTCAGCGCGGTGTGGCTCGATCCAGCCCATCGACCCGGTGTAGGCCCCGCGCGCTTCCGGCTCCAACCGCCGCAACGCCTGAATCGCCGCAATCTTGGGCGCCCCCGTCACCGACCCGCATGGAAAGATCGTCTCGATCACGTCGACCGCATCGAGCCCCTCGCGCATTGTCGAGGTCACTTCCGACACCAGCTGATGCAACGTCGGATAGCTCTCGACGGCGAACAATCGCGGCACCGCGACGCTCCCCGTCTCCGACACCCGCGCCAGATCGTTGCGCAGCAAATCGACAATCATCAGATTCTCGGCCCGCTGCTTCGGATCGTTCGCCAGCCCCTCCGCCAGCGCGCGATCCTCCCCCGCGTCACGCGATCGCCGAGCAGTCCCCTTCATCGGCCGCGCATTCAGCGTGCCCCCGCGAAGCGTAAAAAATTGCTCGGGCGACAGCGAGACCAGTGCGCCACCCGCATAGCGCAGCACCCCGCCCCATCCCGCGCGCGACCCGCCGCGCAACCGGGCAAACAATGCCAGCGGCGTTCCCCCCACCGCAACATCGCACCCGAATGTCAGATTGGCCTGGTAATAATCCCCCGCGAACAGCGCCTCGCGAACCACCAATGCCGCCCCGAGATAGGCCTCGCGCCCGACCCTGGGCCGCACCCGCCCCACGAACGCCCCCGCCGCATCAGCCAGCTTCGCCGCCTCGACGCGCTCGAAACCCTCGAACAGCCCGAACCACAGCAGCGGCCCCTCGCCAATCCGCGCATCCTTCGCCAACTTGGGATCGAGCGCCTGCCCCGCCTCATAAGCCAGATACCCTGCCGCATGCCGTCCTGTGCGCACCGCCTCGCGCAGCGCCGCCAGCGCTGGCCGCACCTCGTCGAGGGTCCACGCGACAATTTCCCCCGCCGGATCGCGATAAAGCCGCGCCGGCCCTGCGCCGTCACGCGCATCATCGAACAGGACGTAAGTTTCCCCCATCACCAGCGCATTGCCCTGCCGCCCCCGCCTTCGTAAACCCACCGCGATCCAAGGGGAGTAAAAATGCTCAAGTCCGTGTTCGCCGCCGCGCTGCTCCTCGCCACCTCATCGACCGCGCTCGCTGCGCCGTCCCCTGCTGCCCCAATCGACCCCGCGACCCGCGCCCGCATCGACCGCATCCTCAAGGCGACCCCGCTCATCGACGGCCACAACGACATCGCCGAGCAGCTCGCAGAGAGCCACGGTTTCGCCACCGCCAACCTTGCCGCCAACACCGCCGCCTGGCCCGACCACCCGCTGATGACCGACATGGCCCGCCTTCGCGCCGGCCACCTCGGCGGTCAATTCTGGTCGGTCTACATCGACGGCAAATACACAGGCGACGAAGCAATCCGCCGCACGCTTGAACAGATCGACATCGTCGACCGCATGATCGCCGCTTACCCCGCCACCCTCGAACGCGCATACACCGCCGGCGACATCGTTCGCATCCACCGCGCCGGCCGTGTCGCCTCGCTGATCGGCATCGAAGGCGGGCGCCAGATCGGCGCCAGCATGGCTGCGCTCCGACAATTCTATCGCCTCGGCGCACGCTACATGACGCTGACCCACAACCAGACCACCGAATGGGCCGACAGCGCCACCGACGACGCCAAGTACCACGGCCTCTCCCCCTTCGGCGTGCGTGTCGTCGCCGAGATGAACCGGCTCGGTATGCTCGTCGACTTGAGCCACGTTTCCCCCGACGTCATGCGCCAGGCGATCGCCGCCAGCCGCGCCCCGGTGATCTTCTCTCATTCCTCCGCCCGCGCTCTCAACGACCACCCCCGCAACGTCCCCGACGACGTCCTTCGCCTGCTTCCTGCCAATGGCGGCGTGGTCATGGCCAACTGGGTTCCTGGCTTCCTCGCCCCCGCCATCCTCGCCCACGACGCCGCCAAGGCCGCCGAAGAAGCCCGCCTCAAGACCATGATCCGCAACGACTCAGCCGCCGTGAAGGCCGGCGTCAAAACCTGGGAGGCCGCCAACCCTTCTCCCACCATCGGGGTCAAGCAAGTCGCCGACCATATCGAGCATATCGCCACCGTGGCCGGCCACGACAATGTCGGTATCGGCGCCGACCTCGACGGCATCGAGAGCACTCCCGATGGCATGACCGGGGTCGACGCCTATCCCCTGCTCTTCGCCGAACTCATCCGCCGCGGCTGGTCCGACGCCGACCTTGCCAGGCTCGCCGGCGGCAATGTCCTGCGAGCCCTCCGCCGCGCCGAGGCCGTCGCCGCCTCAATGCGCAACGTCCCCCCGTCGCTCGACAAGCTTGCGACCGCTCCCTAACTCGCCCGCATGACTGACCAGCCGCTCCGCGCCGCCATCCTCCCCGTCACCCCGCTGCAGCAGAATTGTAGCTTGGTCTGGTGCACGAAAACGATGCGCGGCGCCTTCGTCGACCCCGGCGGTGACCTCCCCAAATTGCGCGATGCGGTCGAGCGCGCAGGGGTGACGATCGAGAAGATCCTCATTACCCACGGCCACATCGACCATTGCGGTTCGGCCGGCATCTTCGCGCGCGAACTCGGCGTCCCGATCGAGGGCCCGCACGAGGACGACCGCTTCTGGATTGCCCGCCTCGCCGACGACGGCCGTAACTATGGCGTCACCGGTGAGCCGTTCGAGCCCGACCGCTGGCTCGTCGACGGCGATACGGTCACGCTCGGCGACCTCACCCTCGACGTTCGCCATTGCCCCGGCCACACGCCTGGCCACATCGTCTTCCACCATCCCGAATCGCGCCTCGCGATCGTCGGCGATGTGCTGTTCGCCGGATCGATCGGCCGCACCGATTTCCCGCGCGGCAATCACCAGGACTTGCTCGACGCCATCACGCAGCGGCTGTGGCCGATGGGCGACGACACCAGCTTCATCCCCGGCCACGGCCCGATGTCGACCTTCGGGCAGGAGCGAAAGAGCAATCCGTTCGTGGCGGACGCGGTTTTGGCTGGGTAAGCATCAACACGTTGGCTTGCGTCGCCGAGCCTTTTCGCTATAGGGCACCCTCGTTCGCGACCATCCGGCCGCCGCCGCGGGGCTTGCCCCGACGAGCTAGGCGAGGATGGTCCTTTTTGTTTTGATTTAAGCCAAGGTGCCGCATGGCCGTTCCCAAAAGAAAAACATCGCCTTCCAAGCGCAATATGCGTCGCAGTCACCATGCGCTCGACGTGCCGAGCTTCCAGGAATGCTCGAACTGCGGCGAACTGAAGCGCCCGCACAATCTGTGCGCCGCCTGTGGCCACTACAACGGCCGCGAAATCGTCTCGACCGAGGCCTGATCGCGGACAAGGGGTGCAGTCGATGACCGACGGCCCACGCATCGCGATCGACGCCATGGGGGGCGACATCGGCCCTGCGACGATCATTGCTGGCGCCGCCGCTGCACGTCGCAAGGACAAGGCGCTCCATTTCTACCTGTTCGGCGATGAGTCGCTCATCGCGCCAGAACTTGCGCGTCATCAGTCACTCGCCGACGCGGTCACCGTCCACCACACCACAGAATCGATCGCCTCGACCGAAAAACCGAGCCAGGCGATCCGCCGCGCCCGCACTACTTCGATGGGCATGGCGATCAACGCGGTCAAAGACGGTCGTGCCGACGCCGCTTTGTCGGCCGGCAATACTGGCGCGCTGATGGCGATCGCCAAGCTCGCGCTGCGCACCATGCCGGGGATTGATCGGCCCGCGCTCGCCGCGCTGCTGCCGACACTCGGCGACCACGACCTCGTCATGCTCGATCTTGGCGCCAATACCGAGTGCGATGCGCAAAACCTTGTCCAGTTCGCCGTCATGGGCGCCGCCTACGCTCGCACCGTGCTCGAAATCGACCAGCCGCGCGTCAAGCTGCTCAACATCGGCACCGAGGAATTGAAGGGCACCGGCGAGCTCAAGGAAGCCGCCGCAATGCTTCGTGAGGCCAGCTACCTTCCCATGCGCTTCGACGGCTTCACCGAAGGCGACCAGCTATCGCGCGGAGAAGTCGACGTCGTCGTCACCGACGGCTTCTCGGGCAATATTGCGCTCAAGACCGCCGAGGGTACCGCGCGCTTCGTCACCGACCTGTTGCGCCGCGCCTTCACCTCGTCGCTTCGCTCGAAGGCCGGCTTCGCCTTGTCGAAACCCGCGCTGCACATGCTCAAGGTCCACCTCGACCCCAATAATCACAACGGCGCGGTTTTCCTCGGGTTAAACGGCCTCGTCGTGAAGAGCCACGGCTCGGCCACGCCAAAAGGCTTCGCCAACGCGATCAAGGTCGCCGCGTCGATGGTCCGCAACGATATCACTCGCAAGATCGGCGACGATCTCGACGAATTCCGCGCCCACGCCTTCAATGGTGAAATCGGGGGGGGCGAAAACGCCGCCAAGCCGGTCCACGGCGAAGGCGAAGCCGCCTGATGCCGCTTCGCTCTGTCATCGCCGGAGTCGGCTCGGCCCTTCCTGCGCGCCGGGTCGACAACGCGGAACTCGCGGCGCAAGTCGATACCTCCGACGAATGGATCGTCGAGCGGACCGGCATCCGCGCACGCTACATCGCTGGTGAGGGCGAAACCACCGGCACCCTTGCTACCGACGCTGCCCGTCGCGCCCTCGATAATGCCGGCCTCGATGCAAGCCAGATCGACCTCATCGTTCTCGCCACCGCGACCCCGGACCAGACCTTCCCCGCGACCGCGACCAAGGTCCAGACCGCGCTCGGCATCCCTGATTGCATCGCGTTCGACGTCGCCGCGGTCTGCTCGGGCTTTCTCTATGCCCTGACCGTTGCCGACGCGATGATCCGTGGTGGCGGCGCAAAAAACGCGCTTGTCATCGGCGCTGAAACCTTCAGCCGCATCCTCGACTGGGAGGACCGGGGCACTTGCGTCCTGTTCGGCGACGGCGCCGGCGCGATGGTCCTGTGCGCCTCCGACGATCCCGACGCGGGAATTCTCGCGACGAGGCTCCACGCCGACGGCCGCTACAACGACTTGCTCTATGTCGACGGCGGGCCCTCGACGACACAGACCGTCGGCAAGTTGCGCATGAAGGGCCGCGAGGTCTTCCGGCACGCGGTCACCAATCTCGCCGCCGTGCTGGGCGAAGTACTCGATGCCGCCGGCCTCACCTCCGCCGATGTCGACTGGGTCGTGCCACATCAGGCCAACGCCCGAATCCTTGACGCCACCGCCCGCAAGCTCGGCCTCTCGCCCGACAAAATCGTCGTCACCGTCGACCGCCACGCCAACACCTCGGCAGCCTCGGTCCCGCTAGCGTTCGACGTCGCAGTCAGGGACGGGCGCATCAAACGCGGCGATCTCGTCGTGCTCGAAGCGATGGGCGGCGGCTTTACCTGGGGCGCAGCCGCGCTGCGCTATTGATAAATAAGTCGATTATGACAGCTTTTGTCGGTTTCCCGACGGTGTGACTTAGGTTATGAAATACGTTAGGCTTCGCCTGGGCGAAAGTCTTGAATCGCGGGCGGAGGAACTTTTTATGGCGGATGCAGGCATTGCACGAGCACAGGATGGCGGGCTTCATTCGGGCACGTTGACCCGGGCAGACCTCGCCGACACCGTCCACCGCCAGCTCGGCCTTTCCCGCGCCGAAGCCGCGAGCATGGTCGAACGCCTTCTCTTCCACATGTGCCACTCGCTTTCCGAAGGCCAGAACGTCAAGATTTCGGGTTTTGGCAGCTTCATCCTGCGCGACAAGGGCGAACGCGTTGGTCGCAATCCCAAGACTGGGATCGAAGTGCCGATCGCCCCGCGCCGCGTCATGACCTTCCGCGCCAGCCACATGATGCGCGACAAGATCGTCAAGTAGGACCCGCGGTGGCGACTTCCGACAAGGCTCCGGACGCCTTTCGGACGATCGGTGAACTGTCGCTCGAGCTTGGCGTCCCCCAGCACATCCTGCGCTATTGGGAGAGCAAGTTTTCCCAGCTCCGTCCGCTCCAGCGCGCCGGCAATCGCCGCTATTACCGCGCTGCCGACGTCGCCCTCGCGCGCCGCATCCACCGCCTGCTCAGCCAAGAGGGCTACACCGTTCGCGGCGTACAGAAATTGCTCGAAAGTAAGGACGAGGCCCCCGCCGCGATTGCCCTTCCCGCGCATCCGATCGAACCTTCGTCGACGAGCGCTGCGCCTGCGGCTCCGTCACTCGACATCGATCGCCTCGTCCGCCTGCGCGACCAGCTGAGCGCCGCCCTCTCCGCCTGATCCCAGTCGTCGCGCCACGCGCGCGATCGCCACATCCAGGCTCACTCGCACTACCTGAACCTCGGGCGGAAACGCACTCAGCAACCTGCTCGGCATCGCCGCCGACAGGATCACGAACATGCCCCGGTCGCCCTGCCGCCGGATCAGCCGCCCGAACCCTTGCGCCAGCCGCGCCCGCACCATGCTGTCGTCATAGGCGCTCCCCCCGCTCGCCAGCCGCCGCGCCGCGTGGAGCACCGTCGGGCGCGGCCACGGCACCCGCTCCATCACCACCAGCCGCAGCGACTCGCCCGGCACATCGACCCCGTCGCGCAAGGCGTCGGTCCCCAGCAATGACGCCCTTGGATCATCGCGGAAAATATCGACCAGGGTGCCAGTGTCGATCGGATCGACATGTTGCGCGAGCAACGGCAGCCCCGCCCGCGCCAGCCGGTCGGCGATCCGTGCGTGAACGCCCTTCAGCCGCGTGATCGCGGTAAACAGCCCAAGCGTCCCCCCGTCCGCAGCCTCGATCAACCGCGCATAGGCCCCGGACAGCGCCGCGAGGTCACCGCGCGGAAGGTCGGTCACCACCAGCACCTCGGCCATCCGGCCATAATCAAACGGGCTTGCCGCTTCGAAATGTTGCGGTGCGCGCGGCAGGTGCAGCGCTCCCGTGCGCGCATCGGCCTGTTCCCACCCGCCCGATCCACGCAAGGTCGCCGAGGTCACCAGCACGCCATGCGCCGGCGCCAGCACTGCGTGGGCCAGGGGTCGCGTCGGATCGAGCCAGCGCCGGTGCATCGCGACGTCGAATTCGCGCCCCTCGACCCGGTCGATCGCTAGCCAGTCGACAAAATCGGGATCCGCCGCCCCGCCGACCCGGGCCAGCAGCCGGACCCACGCTGCAACGGTCTCGCGCCGCCACGCCAGACCGGTAATCGCGCCTTCGACCCGCGCCCGCGCCGATGAATCGAGCCAGTCAGGCGCATCCTCCAGCACCGCTTGCAACCGCCGGGTCAGCGCCGCCAGCGGCTGCCCCAGCGCCTCCAATGCCTCCAGCGCCCCCGCCGCGGCGGAAACCAGCGCCCCATCGGGCTCCGCCAGCTCGGTCTCGAGCCCATAGCCCGCCTCCTGTGCCTTCGATCGCGCGTACACCGTCCCCCGCACCTCGCCGAGCAGCGCCTCGACCGGTCCGAACGGCGATCCCTCCGCCAGCCGCTGCAACCAGCCGTCCGACGGCAAGGCGCGCGCCGCCTCGACCGCGCTATCGAGCGCGGTCGCCCCTTCCTCGTCGTACGAACAGACATCCATCAACCGCGCCGCCAGTCCGCGCCGCCGTCCCCTTGCCCGTCCCTCCGGCCCGACCAGCCAGCGCCGCATTTCGATCGCCTCCTGCCCGCCCAGCACCACCGAAAAGGTCGAATCCGCCGCGTCGAACAGATGGTGCCCCTCGTCGAACACGATCCGGCTCGGCGCGTCCGGCCGCCCCCGCGCCGCGTTGACCATCACCAGCGCATGGTTGGCGATCACCAGGTCGGCCTCCCGACCAGCCCGCTCGGCCCGCTCGATGAAGCAGCGCCGGTAATGCGGGCACCCCGCATAGACGCACTCCCCGCGCCGGTCGGTCAACGCGGTCGCCCCGGCGCGCCGGAACAGGCTCGGCAGCCAGCCGGGCAGATCGCCGCCGACCATGTCGCCATCCTTCGAAAAGGCCGCCCACCGCCCGACGAGCTGCGCCAGCACCGCCGCCCGGCCCGTGAACGCCCCCTGCAGCGCATCCTCCAGGTTGAGCAGGCACAAGTAATTCTCGCGGCCTTTCCTCACCACGATCCGCCGCTTGCGCTCCTCGGGATCGGCGACGATCCGCGCGCCCTCGGCGTCCAGTTGCCGCTGCAGCGCCTTGGTGAAGGTCGACACCCACACCGTCCCGCCCGCCCGCTCGGCCCACAGCGACGCCGGCGCCAGATAGGCCAGCGTCTTGCCGATCCCCGTCCCGGCCTCGGCCAGCAAGACCGTCGGCGCCCCCGCCGCTACCCTGGGCGCAAACATTCCAGCGACCTCGCCCGCCATTGCCTGCTGTCCGACACGAGCTTCGGCCCCGCTCCCGGTAAGTTCGGCCAGCCGCTCGATTGCCTCGCTCGCCGACACGCTCAGCGTGCGCGGCGGCGGCCGCTCGGCCTGCTCCTCCCATTGCGGCAGCCGCGAAAACAGCATTCGCTCCGACCGCTCGGGCTTGACCAGTCGCGCCGCCAACAGCGGAGCCCAGCCCCACCCCAATCGCTGCAGCGTTGCGTTGGACGTCCACGCCCCTTCGCGCTCGCGCCAGTCGGCCGCGTCGAACACATCGAACAACGCTCCGGCGATAGCTCGCAACGTCCCCGCCGCCGCGCCCTCGTCGCCCGGCACCGCCAGCCCCAGCGCCCGGCTGAGCCCCGCCACCGTCGGCACGACGAACCGCGCCGGAAACACGAACGCGAACAGCTCCAGCAAGTCCAGCCCGGACAGATCGGGATAGCCCAGTCGCTGGCCGATCAGCGGCGCGTTCAGCAGGATATGAGGCGTTTCCGCCGCCCGCCCGATCGCGTCGCCGCGCGATGTCGCGCGCACGCCATTCCCGTCGGCAAGCCAGATGCCGGCATGGGTTGCGTGGAGCGCGGGAAGGGGCAAAAGGGCAGCCATTGCGGGCCCATCCATGGCCACACAAGAACGAAAGGGCAACAGTGGACGAGGCCATCCGTGCCGCAGGCATGACCAGCAAGGCCTGGCCCTATGAGGAAGCGCGCAAGCTCATCAAGCGCTGGCCCGACGGAAAGCCCGCCAATGGCCCAATTATTTTCGAGACCGGCTACGGCCCCTCGGGTCTCCCCCACATCGGCACGTTCAACGAAGTCCTGCGCACGACGATAGTCCGCCGCGCCTATGAAGAACTGACCGGCAACCCCACCCGCCTGATCGCCTTCAGCGACGACATGGACGGCCTGCGCAAGGTTCCCGACAACGTCCCCAACGCGGAACTGCTCACCGCCAACCTCGGCAGGCCGCTGACCCGCATCCCTGATCCGTTCGGCACCCACGACAGCTTCGCCGCGCACAATAATGCGCGACTTCGCAGCTTCCTCGATCGCTTCGGCTTCGACTATGAATTCGTCTCCTCGACGCAGGCTTACGCGTCGGGCCAGTTCGACGAAGCGCTCCGCAACGTGCTGCGCCAATGGGACGCGATCCTCGGCGTCATGCTCCCGACCCTGCGCGAGGAACGCCGCCAGACCTACTCCCCCATCCTTCCGATCTCCCCCACGACCGGCCGCGTCCTCCAGGTCCCGGTCACCGTCGTCGACGCCAACGCCGGCACGATCGCCTTCACCGACGAGGACG
The DNA here is from genome assembly GCA_025356055.1 of Sphingomonas sp. Lineage (GTDB taxonomy): Bacteria > Pseudomonadota > Alphaproteobacteria > Sphingomonadales > Sphingomonadaceae > Sphingomicrobium. Next base: position 29,167 of record JANXUU010000070.1, read on the forward strand.
GCACCCCGATCACCCAGTCCGCGCTGGGCGGCCTGGCAAAGCTCCAGTGGAAGGTCGACTGGGCGATGCGCTGGGTCGCGCTTGGGGTCGATTACGAAATGGCGGGCAAGGACCTCATCGATTCGACCATCCAGTCGGGCAAGATCGCGCGGATCCTCGGCGCCCGCCCGCCCGAGGGCTTCAACTACGAGATGTTCCTTGACGAAAAGGGCGAGAAAATCTCCAAGTCCAAGGGCAACGGCCTGACCCTCGACCAGTGGCTCACCTACGGCAGCGAGGAAAGCCTCGCCTTCTTCGCCTACCGCGAACCGCGCAAGGCCAAGAGCCTGCACATCGGCGTCATCCCCCGCGCGGTCGACGAATATCTCCAATTCCGTGGCAACTACGCCTCGCAACCGGTCGAGCAGCAGCTCGGCAACCCCGTGCATCACATCCACGGCGGGAACGTCCCCGACGCCGCACTCCCGCTGACCTACGGCCTGCTGCTCAACCTCGCCTCGCTCCCCGGCGTCGGCGACAAGGCGACCGCGTGGAAGTTCGTCCAGCGCTACGCCCCCGGCACTTCGCCCGACACCGATCCCGAACTCGACCACCTCATCGGCCTCGCGGTCAACTACGCCCGCGATTATGTCGCCCCGAACCTCACCCGCCGTCCCCCCACGGAAATCGAACGCGCCGCGCTGGCCGACCTCGACGCCGAGCTCGCGGCCCTCGCCCCCGACACAGCCGGCGACGACATCCAGAACATCGTCTTCTCCGTCGGCAAGCGCCACGAATTCGAGAGCCTCCGCCACTGGTTCCAGGCGCTCTACGAAACCCTCCTCGGCAGCAGCCAAGGCCCCCGCATGGGCAGCTTCATCGCGCTCTACGGGGTGGAGAATTCGAGGAAGCTGATCGCCGAGGCGCTGGCGCCCTAACCCCTCTCCCCTTGCGGGAGAGGCCGACTCAGCGAAGCTAAGCGGGGAGAGAGGCCGCGAGCCACAGACTCGCGAAGCAAATATCCTCAGCCGCGCAACGTCTGCTTTCGCCCCATTGCGGACATGAGCGTGACGTGTCGAGCGAGCGTTCCACGGTTCCGGAGGGACATTTTTTGAAAGCACGTCGTGCTAAAAACTATCACTTACCCCCAACTGCATCGTCATTCCGAGCTTCGCCTTTGAAAAGGCGCCACCCCAAAAACGCTACGGCAAGGAGTCCAACTATGACCCATGCCAAGTTGCCCAGAAGATCGGCAATCGCCTGCACCTGATCGCTGAAGATCTGACCCAGCGATACATATATCAGCAACCAGAGAAACTCGCCTGCAACGTCCAGCGCTAAGAAACGCGGCCAGGAATAAGCAGAAAGCCCACTTGTTACGTTTATCCACGGCCCAAGCGGGCCGAATAGCCAGCGACTAAGGAAAATACCCGGTCCCGCCCATTTGAGCGAGAATGCCTCCGCTTTAGCTACTTTATCACGCCCTCCAAAACGGGCAGTCGCGCGGTTTACGAGCGGGCGTCCACCCCAGAAGCCTACTGCGTATCCGATTTGATCGCCCACGACCGCGCCCGCTGTGCCGGTGAGGACGACCGGCCAAAAGGATAGCTCTCCCTGGGCCACAAAGGAGCCAAGCGCGACCAGCATCAGCGAACTCGGGAATGGCATGCCGACGGAAATCATCACAACCAGACCGAACAGCGCTGGCAACCCGTAAGTCGTCAGCATCTCGAGTAGTTGCGCGTTCACTTCTTTGGTGCGGCCGGATGCGGAGGCGGGGCAGGAGGCGGATAGGGCGGTCGCACATGGATGATCGCATGATTTAATTTCGCCGTTATCGCATCAGTGGTGGTCCCGGTCTCGTCGGCGATCCGACCGATTGGCCGGTGGTCGGGCCGCAGATGCATGCCGAGTGCCTGTTGCAAAATGTGAGGAGGAACGTGATAGGAATGAGCTACGTATCCGATCGTCATCCAACGCTCGATCGGCTCGTCTCGGTGCTGTCGCCAGTAGATAGTGTCCGCGACAAATCGCATTGCATGATAGCCCGTAAAGGCCAGCGCTCCCAAGAAAGCGGCAATAAGTAAAAGGCGTAACCGCCGCGAACTGGAAACCGTTGTCATCCGATCATGATGCGCGCGCTGAGCGCAAGCAGCAAGGCTGGCAGCATTAAGCAACTAGCGCTCAGTAATCTACTGCATTGGCTGACTTTGGGGCACTTGCCATATGACCGGCAAGTTCGCTGCCCGCTGAGAGGTTAAGGTCGGTTTTCAGTCCATTGCGGACGATGGAAGCTGGCTATCTAGGGTCGCCCAACGAACATGAAGGCAGCTGCGCCCGCGATGCAGGCGAATGCACCGGCATACCTCCACGTCAGAGGTTCCTTAAGAACCACCACGGCGAACACCGCCTACACTGACATGGTGATGATTTCCTGCATGATTTGAGCTGGGAGCCCGTGAAGCCGTGGGCATATCCGATGCGGTTGGCCGGCACCGCGAAACAATATTCTAGTAGCGCGATCCCCCCTCCAACTAGGATAGCTGTCGCGATTATCCAAGTCGGGAATCGCAGCTGGCCATACCATGCCACTGTCATGAAGTTGTTGGATATCAGGAGAAGAACGAAGGTAGGCGTGACAGCATCTTACGCAGGGCTGCGCCGAACTGCCAGCCCGCCTGTAACTGCCAGTAAAGGGTGCTGCGCTGGCGAACCTTATGTCTGCTTTCCACCCAAAGCAGACATCCGGCGCACGATAATTAATGCCGATTTTGCTGTCCTACAGCCACCCGATTGTGGGACACATTCCCAGCATGCTTCGGTCGCAAAAAGCTCTTTCTCAAATTCCGGAAACCACCTTAAACTTAACCTACGTCACCGTGAACATTCGGAACATTCGCGACCCCGGTTGACCCTCCAAGGAAGCGCTGAGGGGCTGACTTTAGTCTGACCTTCCGCGCCGTTAGCCCGCTTTTTTAACCGCAATCCAACGATCAATTTTCGCTTCCAGTATGCTCAGCGGCAGCGCCCCCGTCATCAGCACCTGCTCATGGAATTCGCGAATATCGAACTTCGGCCCAAGCTCCGTCTCGGCCTTCCGCCGCAACCGCTGGATGGTCAGCGCACCGATCTTGTACGCCGTCGCCTGGCTCGGGATCGCGATATAGCGTTCGACCTCGGCGGTGGCGTCGGTCTTGCCCATCCC
>JANXUU010000072.1 GCA_025356055.1 Sphingomonas sp.
CGGCCAGGCGCACGGGAACCGACGGATCGCGCTCCGAGGGCTTGAGGATGAAGGCGTTGCCACACGCGATGGCGGTGCCGAACATCCACATCGGAATCATCGCCGGGAAGTTGAACGGGGTAATGCCCGCGACGATGCCGAGTGGCTGGCGCATCGAATAGACGTCGATGCCGGGGCCTGCGCCGTGGGTATATTCGCCCTTGAGCGCATGGGGGATGCCACACGAAAACTCGATCACCTCGAGCCCGCGCTGGATGTCGCCCTTCGAGTCGGCGATGACCTTGCCATGTTCGGACGACAGCAGCTCGGCGAGTTCCTGCATGTTGGCCTCGAGCAGCGCCTTGAAATTGAACAGGACGCGCGCGCGCCGCTGGGGGTTCGTCGATGCCCAGCCGGGGAGCGCGGCATTGGCTGCATCGATCGCGCGCTGCAGGTCGGCGGTGGTGCCCAGCCGGACGTTGGCCTGGACCTCGCCGCGGTTGGGATCGAACACGTCGCCCCTTCGCTCGCCCGAGGCAAAGCTCGCGCCGTTGATGAAATGATCGATAGTGCGCATGGGTCCAGCCTTTCGCTTCGCTTTGGGGCCTCCTAGTCAAAGCGCCCCGGCAATGCCAGTTGGCGGGAAAGATAGGAGCTAGCCATGCGTCACGTCCTTGCCCTTTTCGCCCTGCTCGCGACCGCCGCCGCGCCGCCATCGCCCGATGCCCGGCTGCGCGCGATCGTCGCGCCGGTCAGCGCGGAGCGGTTGCGCGCCGATGTCGCGGGGCTGGTAAGCTTCGGGACGCGGCATACGCTGTCGTCGCAGACCAATCCCAAACGCGGGATCGGCGCGGCGCTGAACTGGGGCGAGGCGCAGTTCAAGGCCGACTCGGCAGCGTGCGGCGGGTGCCTCGTCACCGCGCGGCCGACGACGATGGTGCAGGGCGAGCGGGTGCCCAAACCGACCAAGCTCACCGACGTTATCGCCATCCAGCGCGGGACCGAGCGGCCGAACGACGTCGTGATCATCACCGGCCATATCGACAGCCGGGTGACCGATATCCTCAACGCCGACGCGTTCGAGCCGGGTGCGAATGATGACGGTTCGGGCAGTGCGGCGGTGCTCGAGGCGGCGCGGGTGCTGTCGACGCACAAATTCCCGGGGACGATCGTCTATGCGCTGCTTTCGGGCGAGGAGCAGGGATTGTACGGGGGCAAGCTGCTCGCCGATTACGCCAAGGAGCAGGGCTGGAACGTCATTGCCCACCTCAACAACGATATCATCGGCAATGTCTGCGGGTCGGACGGGACCTGCGATTCGACCCACGTTCGCATCTTTTCGGAAGGGCCGCGTTGGCAGGGGCGGGAGGAGCTGGCGAAGGCACAGCGGAGTTTGGGCGGGGAGAATGACAGCCCCTCGCGCAACATCTCGCGCTTCCTCGACGGGCTGGCGGACCGGCTGAATATTGGTCTCGACGTGCGGCAGATCTGGCGCAACGACCGCTTCGGGCGCGGCGGCGATCACACCGAGTTCCTCAACGCGGGCTTCCCTGCAGTGCGCTTCTCGGTCGCGGTCGAGAATTACGACTGGCAGCATCAGGATGTGCGGGTCGAGAAGGGCCATGTCTATGGCGACACCATCGACCATATGGATTTTGCCTATCTGGCGAAGGTGACAAAGCTCAACGTCGCCGCGCTCGCCGCGATCGCGAGCGCCCCGCCGCCGCCGGAGCCTAAGGTTGAGGGGGCGGTAGGCCCGGACACAAAAGTTTCATGGCAGGAAGTCTCGGGCGCCCACAGTTACGCAATCGTTAGGCGACGGACTGATGCAAATCAGTGGGATGAACCCACCAAGGAATTGATGATCGGCTTCGTTGATCGATGCCCAAAGAAAGGATGTTCAAGCACGGCGGGTCAGCCCGCAGAAACGACGCTCCCCCACATCCGCGTTGACGACTGGGTGTTCGGAGTGTCCTCGGTCTCGGCCGACGGCTTCGAAAGCCCCGTCGCCAGCGCCGTCCCCGGCGGCGCCTTCCGGCCCTATGTCGCGCCGCTCCCAAAGGCGCCCTGACCGCTCGCAATGATCAGGGTGCGCGGCTAGGGGTGGGCGATGCCCCGCACCCCGCGCCCCGCCAAGGGCCTTCCCACCCCGAAGCAGATCCTCGAATTCATCGAGCAGTCGGGTCAGCCCGCCGGCAAACGCGAGATCGCGCGCGCCTTCGGCCTTTCGCCGCATGAAAAGATTCTGCTGAAAGCGATGCTCAAGGACATGGCCGACGAGGGGCTGATCGACTCCGCGCCCGGTCGAGCCTTCCACAAGACGGGCGGGGTGCCCCGAGTGACCGTGCTGCGGGTGGTGTCGATCGAGGACGGGCAAGTGCTCGCCATCCCCGAACAATGGCATGCCGAGACCCCGCCGCCACGGCTGCGCGTGCTCGAAAAGGGGCGCAAGTCCGCGCTCGCGCTCAACGACCGTATTCTCGCGCGGACCGAAGAAGCGGGCAATGGATTTGTCGCGCACCCGATGAAGCTGCTTGCCAAGTCGGCCGAGCTTCTCCTCGGGGTCGTGCGCGCCGAGGGCAGTCGCCATTATCTGACCCCGGTCGACAAGCGCGAGCGGCGCGAGTTCATGATTTCGGACCTCAACAATGCCGAGGTCGGCGACCTCGTCCTGGCCGAGCCCTCGGGCCGGCCACCTCGGGTCACGGCGCGCGTGGATGCCATCCTTGGCGACCCGTTCGCCCCGCGCAGCTTCAGCCTGATCGCGATCCACAAGCATGGCCTGCGCGATGTGTTTGGCGAGGACGCGGTCACCGAGGCCGAGCGAGTCGCGAAACAAGCCCTCGGCGAGCGCGAAGACCTCACTCACCTGCCCATCGTCGCAATCGACCCGGCCGACGCGCGCGACCATGACGACGCGATCTGGGCGAGCGCGCGCGATGACGGCGGGTGGGACGCAATCGTCGCCATCGCCGATGTCAGCTTCTACGTCCGCGAAGGCTCGGCGCTCGACAAGGAGGCGCGTAGCCGCGGCAACAGCGTCTATTTCCCCGACCGCGTCGTGCCGATGCTTCCGGAGGAATTGTCGGCGGATATCTGCTCGCTGAAGGCAGGCAAGGATCGCGCGGCGCTGGCTTGTCATCTGGTCGTCGGGGGGGACGGGGCGCTTAAGTCGTGGCGCTTTTCGCGAGCGAGGATCCGCGTCGCCGCCAATATCGCCTACGAAGACGCACAGGCGGCGATGAATGGGACCGTCGGGCTCGTCGATCCGGCAATCGTCGAGGACGCACTCAAGCCGTTATGGGCCTGCTGGCGAGCCCTTTTTGTCGCGCGCGAGAAGCGCCAGCCGCTCGACCTCGACCTGCCCGAACGGCGCGTCATGCTCGACGAAAAGGGGCGGATCCTGTCGGTTGCGCCGCGCGAACGGCTCGATGCGCATCGGCTAGTCGAGGATTACATGATCGCCGCCAATGTCGCTGCGGCTAAGGCGCTCGAGGCGAAGAAGGCGCCGGTGATGTACCGCATCCACGAAGCGCCGGGCCGCGAGAAGCTGGTCGCGCTCAAGGACTATCTGGCAACATTCGACATCGAGTTCGCGCTGGGCCAGGTGATCAAACCGCAGACCTTCAACCACCTTCTCGATCGAATCGGCGAGCATGATGCCCGCCCCGAGATCATGGAACAGATCCTGCGCACCCAGATGCAAGCGCGCTACGGGCCGCAGAACCTGGGTCATTTCGGGCTGGCGCTGGGCAGCTACGGTCACTTCACCTCACCCATTCGTCGCTATGCCGACCTCATCGTCCACCGCTCGCTCGTTCGTTCCTACAAGCTCGGTGAGGGCGGCATTTCGGACGGCGCGGCGGCTGGAATGGAAAAGCTCGGCGAGCATATTTCGATGCTTGAGCGCCGCGCGATGGAGGCCGAGCGGGACACGATCGACCGCTATGTCGCCGCGTTTCTGAGTGATCGTGTTGGCCAATTGCTTGCCTGCCGGATCAGCGGAGTCCAGCCGTTCGGCTTCTTTGCGACGGTCGAGGGGCTGGGCGGCGACGGGCTTGTTCCGGCAGCGATCCTGGGAAATGAATTTTTCCGCTATAATGAGGCGGAGAAGGCGCTCGTCGGGGACGACAGCGGGGAGACGTTCCGGATGGGTCAGAAGCTCGAGTTGAAGCTGGTCGAGGCCAACCCCGTCTCGGGAGCACTGCGGTTTGAACTCCCCCAAGGCAAGTTTGGAGGGCAAGGTGAAGGGCCGCGCAAGGATAGAACCGTTGCGCGCGGACCGCGGCGCGGCCGTCCTGCAAACATCCGCCACCAAGGTGGTCGAACAGGATCTTATAGACGCTGACCCCGTCTGTCGGGTCCACGACCCAGAAATAATTTGATGGTTAAGAACCGCTAACCCGGCGCTTTAAGCAATTCTCAACGGTCGCAGCCTAGTTCTTCACTTAACCGGCGCCAACAGGACGGGTGCTGGTCGGGGGGCGAAAGTCCCTTGGTGGAACATTTAGGAGACCGGACATGGTGAAGTTTCTCAAGCTGATCAAGAACGAAAAGGGCGCCACCGCAATCGAGTACGGCCTCATCGCCGCGCTGATCGCCGTTGCCGCTATTGGCGCGATGCAGGGTATCGGCACCAAGCTGAACTCGACCTTCAACAACGTTTCGGGCAAGCTAATCTAAGCTTGAATGACGGTTGTTACGCGAACGGCGGCGTCGAAAGACGCCGCCGTTTTCATTTGGGCGTTACGCGCATTGCCAAGATGAGAATCATCGAAAGCGATAGCCGGCTTCTCAACCGAACAAGCGAGTTCATCGCGTTTCTTACACCCCTAATTTCATAGTCGATTAACTTGACGCTTGTTACCGCCGCGACGTGTCCATTCTTGGCGCTGCCGCGCCCCCGACGCATTCGGGCTTACTAATACCAAGTCCCTTGGGCTCTGACTTGACGCGGGGGATTCCCAAAGCGACCATGATCTGATTCAACATCGCAATCTGTGGGAGGTTTGCGATGGCGTCGGCGGTTGGGTTGCGGGGTGATT
>JANXUU010000074.1 GCA_025356055.1 Sphingomonas sp.
CAACGATCATCGCCCCGGTCGCGTTGGTCCCCATGATATGGCTGTTGTCATAAACCTCGATCCGCTTGGGGATGTCGGGCAGCTCGAACGTGTCGGCCAATTCGCGCAGCAGCTTGCCCTGCGTCGTTCCTTCGGCCAGCCGCCGCTCGAGCGCTTCCTCGGAATTGCGCGTGGCCTGCGCGACCAGCTTCTTGCGATCTCCGCGCTGGGGCCGCTCGATCGACACCTTGTGCCCGGCCCGCTCGCCCAGCGCCTCGGCCAGCAACTCGGCCTCTTCAAGGTCGCGGTCGACCAATAACCGCTTGGGTGGCGGCATATCCTCATAAAACTGCACCAGGAATGATGTCAGCACCTCGTCCTCGGGCACCTCATTAGTGTGCGCCGGGAAGAAGCTCCGATGTCCCCAATTCTGCCCGCCACGAATGAAAAAGGCCTGGATGCACATCTGCCCGGCACTGCTCGCCAGCGCAAAAATGTCGGCATCGCCCAGTCCTTCGGCGTGAACCGTCTGGCTCCCCTGGATATAAGTCAGCGCGCGCAACCGGTCGCGATAGACCGCCGCCAGCTCATAATCCTGCGCTTCGGCGGCCGCGGCCATCGACTTGCCCAGCCGCGCCTGGACCCCGGTCGACTTGCCGCTCAGGAACTGCTTGGCGTCCTCAACCAGCTCGGCATAGGCAGCCTCCTCGATCCGCCCGACGCACGGCGCCGAACAACGCCGGATCTGGTAGAGCAAACACGGTCGCGATCGGTTGGCGAAGAAACTGTCCGAACAGCTCCGCAGCAAAAATAGTTTCTGCAACGCGTTGAGCGTCCGCGTCACCGACCCCGCGCTTGCGAACGGCCCATAATATTGCCCCTTCGCGCGCCGCGCCCCGCGATGTTTCTGGACCCGCGCGAAGGCGTGATCCTCGCGCAGCAGGATGAACGGGAAGCTTTTATCATCGCGCAGCAGCACATTATACGGCGGCCGAAACCGTTTGATCAGCTGCGCCTCCAGCAACAGCGCCTCGGCCTCGGTCCGGGTCGTGACGATCGTCATGCCCCGTGTCTGGGCGATCATCCGTTGCAATCGCTTCGACAGCCGCGCGACCTGGGTATAATTGGTTACCCGTTGCTTTAGCGCACGCGCCTTGCCGACGTAGAGCACGTCGCCGCGCGCATCCTGCATTCGGTACACTCCGGGCCGCGCTGGCAATGTCTTGAGCACATTGCGGATCGCCGCGACCCCGGCCTCGATGTCAGGCGCCTCAGCCCCACCGCGCACAGTACAGGTTGCCTTGTCCTCGTTGAACCTATTCTGATCGCCGGGGTTCGTCACGAAGGCGATCTAGGGACTTCCCCCCTCAACCGCCAGTGGTCAAGTTTTTGTAGCGAAGAACTGTGCCGATCATACTCTACAAAAGCCACTAATTATGCGATTGGCGCGAGCTTCGTGGCCGACATCGTCGGTAAACGCGGCGAGCATTCCCCGGGAAACTCGACCGAGCTGCTCATCGAGGCACTGACAATAGTAGCCTGAGAAAGCTGAACCCCGCGACGCTATCCCTGGCGAAGCGAGCGACGCAGGTCGGCGAGCGCTTCGAACAGGGCGTCGCTCGCATCGGGGACTGCATGCGGCGCCGTCCCGGGCACGGGCGGCGCCGGATGCGCCGTCAGATGCGCGGCGATCCGTCGCTGAAGTTCGCCCGCAGTCGGCACCTCGTCGGCCCCGAACAGGCTCACGACGCGGCGCGGGACTAGTTTAATCTCCACCGGCTGGTCCAGGATCAGCACATCGTCGTCGGTGGCTTCGGGTTCCGCGAGCTTGATCGCCTCGAACGCCACCGCGCCAATCGCGAACTCGGGCAGCGCCAGCCGCGCCGCTCCGCCGCCGGCGCCGCGCACGATCAGCCAGCCCAGCGCCCCGCCGACCAACGCCACGCCCAGCGCCACCGGCTGCCGCGCCTCGACTAGCATAGGGGTCGCGATCCATGCCGACACCGCGCCGCCAAGCGCCAGTGCCAGCGCCCCGCAAAGCTCCGCCGCGCGTTCCATTTGCTCTATTGCCGCCCTGCCCATCGCCCTGTCCTAGCGCGCAAAGCTTGGCGGACCGTTAAACTCGCCGCACCAAATCGATCATCGCCGCAGTAAAGGCCGCCACATCTTCGGGCGATCGGCTCGTCACGATCATCCCATCCGTCACCGCCGCCTCGTCGACCACAATCCCGCCGGCATTGCGCAAGTCGGTCACGATCGACCGCCACCCGGTCACTCGCCGCCCGCGCACCACATCGGCCTCGACCAGCAACCACGGCCCGTGACAGATCGCCCCGACCGGCTTGCCCGCCGTCACGAACGCCCGGACTAGCGCCACCGCCTTGGCGTCGCCCCGTAGCGCATCGGGGTTGATCACACCGCCGGGCAAGATCAGCGCATCATGCTCCGCCACCACGACATCGCCGATCACCATATCCGGGCGGATCGTCCGCCCCGGATCGTCCATCACCGTCGCCTGGATCGGCGCCAGTGTCGGCGACGCCAGCGCCACCTTCGCGCCGCGCTCCATCAGGATCGCGCGCGGCCCGAACAGCTCGCTTTCCTCGAACCCGCTGGTCGCCATGATCAAGAAACGCGCTCCGTCGATTGCCGTCACTTGTCGCTCCTCGCCGGCCAGGCGGAACTTCGCCCCTGCCCCGTCATTACGCCCCCGAACCCTATCTCACGCCACACTTTTCAGGAAAGTGCATAAATTGCGCCATTCCAACGCCAGCGCCCCGGGCATCACTCGCAGCAAGCAAAAGCTCGGCTGGGCTTATTACGCCCCCGACGGCACGCGCATCACCGACCGCGAGGAGATTGATCGGCTGAACAAGGTTGCCCTCCCCCCGGCCTACACCGACGCCTGGTACTGCCCCCATCCCGACGGTCATCTGCAAGCCACCGGGATCGACGCCCGCGGCCGCAAGCAATATCGCTATCATGATGATTTTCGCGCCCGCCGCGACAAGTCGAAGTTCGGCACGATGATCGAATTCGGCGCCGCCCTGCCCAAAATTCGTAAGCGCGTCGAGGCCGACCTCAAGCGGCGCGCGCTCGGCCGTGACACCGTCCTCGCCGCCGTCGTCCGCCTGCTGGACACACAGTATATTCGTATCGGCAACGAACAATATGCCCGTTCGAACAAAAGCTTCGGCGCCACCACCCTGCGCAACCGACACCTAGTCAAGCAGGGCGGCAAGCTGCGGATGAAGTTCACCGGCAAGCATGGCATCGTCCACGAAGTCGCCGTCACCGACGCCAACCTCAAGCGAATCGTCACCAAGTGCCAGGATCTCCCCGGGCAAAACCTCTTCCAGTACCTCGGCGACGACGGCGAGCCTCACGCCATCACGTCCGCAGACGTCAACGCTTACATTCGCGACGCCTCGGGGGGAGAATATACCGCCAAGAGCTTCCGCACCTGGGGTGCCAGCGTCATTGCCTTCGAACAGATGCTCGACAAGGAGGAAGGCGCCCGCCTGTCGGTCAAGACGATGGTCGAGCCAGTCGCCGAGGCGCTCGGCAATACTGTCGCGATAAGTCGCAAGGCCTATGTCCACCCGCGCTTGATCGAAGCCGTCCAGGCCGATCCGCGCAACGCACTGGCGGGAGCCAAAATCCCCCGCGGTCGCCGCTGGATGTCGAGCGCCGAAGCCGGACTGATCGCCTATCTGAAGTCGAAACCCAAGCGCCGGAAACCCGCCAAGGCTTGATCCGCTTCGCCGCACCCGCCACACGCCGCCAATGACCTACTTCACGCGAACCTATGACTGGTTCACCGCCAATGCCGACGCGCTGCTGATCGGCGGGATCGTCGCCGCGCTGCTCGTGCTTGCCATGCTGGCCCTGCGCTGGCTCGGCGGTAAGATGGTCGCGCGCGATCCCCGCGGTCACCACTGGAAGGGCGTCGTCGGCCGGGTCCTGTCCAGGACCTCGATCTGGTTCATGGTCGCCGCCGCGCTCGATGTCGTCGCGCGCTATGCTGACATGCCGCCTCGGCCCGAACATCTCCTCTACGCCTTGTTCACCATCGCCGCCGCGCTTCAGGCTGCGGTCTGGGCGCGCGAATTGATCCTTGGCGTCGTCCACCGCAATGCCGGCGAGGATCCCGGCGGCTCGACCCTCGGCAGCGCCACCGCCGTCATCCGCGTGCTGGTTTCGGTCGCGCTGTTCGGGCTCGCGCTGGTCGCCATCCTCGACAATCTCGGGGTCAATGTCACCGCCCTCGTCGCCGGGCTGGGCGTCGGCGGCATCGCCATCGGTCTTGCCGCGCAGGGCATTTTTTCCGACCTGTTTGCCGCGCTCGCCATCCTGTTCGACCGCCCATTCCGGCGCGGCGACACGATCCGCTACGACACAACCACCGGCACCGTCGAGCGCATCGGGCTCAAGACGACGCGCCTCCGCTCCCCCTCGGGCGAGCAGGTCGTCATGGCCAATACCAAGCTGCTCGAGCGCGAAATCCACAATCTCGCTGAAGCCCATAGCCGCCGCGTCGCGATTCCCTTCGGCCTCGGTCTGCGCACACCCCCCGCGCGCCTTGCAGACGTCGCCCCGATCGCCACCGTCGCCCTCGCCAGCGTCCCCGGCTGCACCCTCGTGCGGTGCGTCCTCGTCGGGATCGGCAGCTCCAGCCTGGACCATGAATTGCTCTACGACGACGACAGCCTCGATCCCGACGCCAACGCCGCGCGCAAGGCCAAGGTCATCTCCGCCCTCCTCACCGGCCTCGACAGTGCCGCCCTCCTCCTCGCCACCCCAACCCAGACCGCCTTCAGCGCAGCCCCTGACGGCACCTTGATCCTGCCTTGGGCGCCGACGACCGGACGGGG